>JBEGPW010000043.1:0-14129 GCA_041181225.1 Actinomycetota bacterium
CACGCAAAACCTGCTGCTTGCCAACGCCGTTGCGACGCGTCACGAGTTCTTTGAAACGGCCGATGCCGTGAACCTCGTGCACCACATAATCGCCAGCCTTGAGCGTGAGCGGATCAACCGCGGCCGACTTGCGCCGCGCCGCCAACTTGCGACCCTGCGGGCTAACATAAGCCGAGTTCTTGCCAAAAAACTCGCTCTCGGTAATCAAGATCAGCTGAGCGTCAAGTGAGGTGAAACCGTGGCGCAAGCTCGCCTGAACCAAATAGGCCGTCTTAGATTCAAACTTTGCAGGCAACTGCTCGACAACCTTGGCCGAAACCTTGGCAGCAGTCAAAACCTCAGCCAAACGCTCGGCTGTGCCGTGCCCCTCAGTGGCGAGCACTACGAGCTGGTTTTGCCCGAGTTGGTCGGCGATCCACTCGGTTGGGTTTGCCTCGAGCGCCTTGAAGTTAGGAATCTCGTGAAGCTTCAAATCAACCATCGAGTCGTCGGCGGTCGCAAACGGGCTAACTGTGAAAACTTGGGTGCCGACTAGGTGAGACATAAACTCGCTGACCTGCATAAACCCGCCGGCGGCAATGTCAATCGGAGCGTTCGCACCGTTGGTTGCGGCCTCCCAAGCCGCATGCAAAAACTCTTCGTTGGTAGCAATCAGGTCGTGAGCTCGTGCCGCTGAACGCTCTGGCTGCAGCAAAATCACGCCCGCACTCGCCGGCAAGAAACTCGTGAACGGCACTAGCTTCTCAACCAGCACTGGCGCAAGGGCCTCCATGCCATCAACCGGAATGCCCTCGGCAATCTTTGCCAGCATCGTGCCGATGTTCATAAACTCGTGCTGCATCTCGCGGGCACGGCTCGCGACCAGCGGCGTGATGATTACCTCGCGCGCGGCATACAACTCGGCGGTTTTGATTGGCTGTTCTGTGGGTAGAGAGCGCTGGTCGGCAACGCCAAACTCGCGAATCTCGTCGAGCTCATCACCAAAAAATTCGAGGCGAACAGCGTGTTCGGCGGTGGTTGCAAAAATATCGAGGATGCCGCCACGCACCGCAAACTCTCCGCGCTTAGTCACCATGTCGACGCGCTTATAAGCGAGTTCAACTAGTTTGAGGGTGAGCTCAGGCAAGAAATAGTCGTGGCCTTGGTGCAGGCGCAACGGCGGAAAATCGCCGAGGTTGCCAGGCAATGGCTGAAGCACCGCGCGAATCGTTGCAATCACAAACACCGGATGGTCAATGGTTTGGGCAAGAGCCTTGCCGTCGCTGCCAACTGCCGCCAACTCGTGCAAACGGTGAATCACTTTGAGACGACGACCAACCGTTTCGGGGCTAGGGCTGAGTCTTTCGTGAGGCAGGGTCTCCCACGACGCAAACTCGAGCACCTCGGCGGTCGGCTCAAGACTGCGCAGCGCACTAGCCAAATCTTCGGCCTCGCGACCAGAACTCACCACGATTAGGTTGACTTTTCCAAGCCCAGCATCAGCCCGCAAATCGGCAATCGTTGCGGCAACAGCAGGGCTTGAGCTTGCAGGAGCCAAAACATCCACGCGATTTTCACGGATTTTGGCTGCCAACTTAGCAAAAGGGTATGAATCTGCCAGGCGCGCGACTAGGCCATGAAGATTCACGTGTTCAAGTCTAAGTTAGGCAGACCGGGGTTGGGAGGGGCTTGGGCGAGCTCGGTCAAAGTGGGCGCGAAGCGGGCACGCATCAAACGTGAAAGCGCATTGTGGCTTTAGCAACACCCTCGGCGATGATCGCTTCGACCGCATCGGCCGCGATTTCTAGAGTTGTGGGCAGCTCTTTGCGCTCAGTGCTCGAAAAGTCACGCAAGACATAGTCGGCTGAATCCATCTGGCCCGGTGGTCGACCGACCCCGATGCGCACTCGAGCAAACTCATTTGAATCGCAAGCCGCGATGATGTCGCGCAGGCCGTTGTGACCGCCGTGGCCACCGGCAAACTTGAGGCGAACTTTTTCGGCGTCAATGTCAAGCTCGTCGTGCAACACGATGAGGTTTGCAAGTGGAATGTCATAAAACTTGAGCAGCGCCGAGACCGGCCCGCCACTGGTGTTCATATATCCGGTTGATTTTGCAAGCACGAGTTTTGGCCCACCAGCCCCCAAGCGCCCTTCAGCCACCACCGCAGTAGTTTTAGCCTTTTTGAAAGAACCGCCAATGCGAGCAGCCAACACATCCAACGCCATTTGCCCCACGTTGTGCCGGTTAGCAGAATAGCCGGCCCCGGGGTTACCGAGGCCGACTATCAGAAAGGTGTCGTTTGACATCTGCTCGCTTAGCTTGTCGCTAAAGCCTTGAGCTGGCTGCCGCTATTAGGCGGTAGCTAGTTCTTCGGCGTGACCAGCTGCGGTTGCAAGAACCGAAGCGATAAGTGCGTCTGCAGGTAGGTCGAGTGAAACGCCAGCAGGCAACTTGATGTCGCTAGCTAGAACGTGGTGACCAGCACCCTCTTTGTTGAGGTGAATCTCAACATAGGTAGGAATGTGGATTGCGTCTGCGATTAGGCGAACGCTGTGGTGCTCAAGCTCAACGGTTGTGCCCGAAAGGCTCTCGCCAACGATGTGCACAGGAACTTCAACGTGAACTTTTTCACCCTTGACGATTTCAACAAGGTCGATGTGCTCGATGATCTGAAGCACTGCATCGCGCTGAACAGCCTTAACCAAAACGGTCTCAACTTTGCCTTCGATGTCGAGGTTGATGATTGCGTTCTTGGTGCGCAAGATGAGCGCGATTTCGTGAGCCGGAACATTGATGTGGCGTGGCTCAGAGCCGTGGCCATAGATAACAGCTGGGGTTTTGCCAGCTGCGCGAATTTTGCGTGCTGCGCCTTTGCCAAAAACTGAGCGAATTTCGCCAACGATTTTGTGGTCTGGTGATGCTTGAGCCATGATGGGCCTCCTAGTTATGGTCGGGGTATCAACTCGGGTGTTTCGCGAGGATTCTGCGCCGCCATAAAGGCCACTTAAATCACTCCGTCGATTACGGCTTCGAATTTCTTCTAAGCCCTCGCCGTCGTCTGAAGACAAGTTTAGTGTCGCGGCTCTCGCCTAGCAACCCGTCTAACCAAAAGCGCCGCGCCAAGAATCAAGGCTGACAACCAAACCGCCGGGCCAGGAACCGCCAGCAAGAGCAAAATGCAAAAGAAGCTGCCAGCGAAGGCAACCCAGCGGCCCATCAATCGCTCTTCGACTGGCTGGCGCAAAGCACTGTAGTGGCCAATCGCGTAATAAAGCAAAACCGAAAGTGAGCTAAAACCTATGACCCAATCGAGCCGACCAAATTGAGCCAATATGACCGCTCCGGCAGCCACAACCACCTCGGCAAGCCAGGGTGCACCGTGGTGGTTGCGCGCGCTAAACCAGGCGGGCAACTCGTGATCTTCGGCCATGGTTGCTGCGGTGCGGCTCACACCGGCGAGAAGCGCAAGCATCGAACCGAGGCTTGCCGCCGCCGCGAAAACGAGCACGATGGTTTGAACAAGGGTGGCCGAAGGGCCAAACTCGGCGGTGCTGTTTTGCCAAAAAGTGACGAACGGGGCCGACGTGGTTGCCAAAGCATCGCCCAGGGTATTTTGAAACATCACGGCTAACGCAAAATAGATGACCAAAACTGCGCTCAACGAAATTGCAATCGCGCGCGGAATATTGCGACGTGGCTCGTTAACTTCGTCGCCCAAAGTTGCTACGCGAGCGTAACCTGCGAAAGCAAAAAAGACTATCGATGCAGCGCTGAGAATTGGCATTGTGCTGCCTGTGCCGACAAAATTGACGACCGAGCCAAGGGTGTGATCGAGAGTGTCATCGGGTGTGACGATTGCGCCGGAAGGCAAAGCCGCTGACCCACGCGCAAAACCCCAGACCAATGTGACGACTAAAAAACTGACTGTGATTATCGACAGAACAAGGGCAACCCTGGCGGTGCGGTTGATTCCCAATAGATTTATGGCGGTCAGCGCCGCGATTGCCAAACTGCTGGCCAACACATGTTGTTGCGGCCAAACATAAACACCAAACACCAGACCGATGGCAGCGATCGACGCGATTTTGCCAAAAACAAAACTGAATCCGGCAACGAAAGAGGCGGTTGGGCCAACATAAACTCGGCTGTAGGAATAGACACCACCGGCTCTTGAAATAACCCTCGCCAGTTGATAAACCGAAGCTGCGTTGAAAACGGCGACCACGCCCGCCAAGCCAATGGCGATTAGCAAACCCCAGTGGTCTGAAACCTCTGAGGTCAGAGCTTCGGCCTCGTGAAAGACCACGAAGACCCCTGCGCCGAGCATCGACGCTAGCCCAATCGCCACCGAAAGACCTAGGCCAATTCTTTGGGGTTTTGGTGCCTTAGACGCAGACATCCTATTTAATCACTTCGCCGATTGAGGTTTAGGCGTGCCCTGGGAACAGCGAGTTGACCGAGTCGTCGTCAAAGACCGCGTGAATCGCCTTGGCGATTAGTGGCGCGATTGAAAGCACGGTGAGCTTGTCAAACATTTTGTCTGGCGTTACCGGCAAAGTGTTGGTGACCACCACTTCGTCAACCTCAGGGCCGCTTAGTCGTTCAACGGCCGGGTGTGAAAAGACTGCGTGGGTTGCGGCCACGATAACTCGACCAGCACCGTTTTCTTTGAGGGCACGAGCCGCCGCAACGATTGTTCCAGCGGTGTCAATCATGTCGTCAACCAATAGGCAGGTTCGGCCACGAACGTCACCGACGAGTTCATGCACCGAAACTTGGTTTGGAACGTTTGGATCGCGGCGTTTGTGAATAATCGCAAGCGGAGCCCCCAAGCGTTCAGCCCAGATGTCTGCCACGCGCACGCGACCTGAGTCAGGAGAAACTACGGTTAGCGGCTCGTGGCCCCACATTTTTGAAACGTGATCGGCCAAATCAGGCAGTGCCCAAAGGTGGTCAACTGGCCCATCGAAGAATCCCTGAATCTGAGGGGTGTGAAGGTCAACCGACATCAAACGGTTTGCGCCGGCGGCCTTGTAAAGGTCGGCCATCAGACGAGCCGAGATTGGCTCGCGCCCCTTGTGTTTTTTGTCTTGGCGGGCATACGGAAAAAACGGTGCGACAACTGTGATTCGTTTAGCACTCGCGCGCTTCAGGGCATCAACCATCAAAAGCTGTTCCATAACCCAGTTGTTAATTGGCGCTGGGTGAGCCTGAATCACAAAGGCATCAACGCCGCGCACGCTTTCTTCGTAGCGAACGAAGGTTTCTCCGTTAGCAAAATCGTAGGCCGTAGTTGGCACGAGTGAGGTGCCAAGCAATTCAGCCACCTCATTGGCAAGACCTGGGTGAGCGCGGCCGCTCACCAAAACTAGACGCTTAGAGTTGCTCGCTTTGATGTCCAATTTGTGGCCCTTCTTAGTCTTGCTCGGTTGTTTCAGATGAAGCTTTTTGGGCGGCAGTAGCGGCTTCCGCCGATGCGGTGCCGGCACGGTTTGCCAAAACCCAGTCTGGCAGGTTTCGTTGCTGTGAAACGTTCATGGCTAGCGACCCAGCCGCGACATCTTTGCGAACCACTGTGCCGGCTGCGGTGTAGGCGCCATCGCCGATTGTGACCGGTGCAACAAAAACGTTGTGAGAGCCGCTGCGCACTCCCCTGCCAATTCGACTGCGCTGTTTGTTGACGCCATCGTAGTTTGCAAAAATCGTTCCCGCACCAATGTTTGAGTCTTCGCCGATTTCAGCGTCGCCAACATAACTCAAATGTGGAACCTTGCTGCCCGCGCCAATGATCGCGTTTTTGGTTTCGACGAACGTGCCGATTTTTCCGTCGGCTCCGAGGTCGGTGCCGGGGCGAAGGTAGGCAAATGGGCCAACGCTGGCGTCATCGCCTATTCGTGAAGTTGTGATGTGAGATTTAACCACGGATGCTCGCTGCCCGACCGAACTATCAACGAGGTAAACCTCTGGGCCTACCGTTGCCCCCGCACCGATAGAGCTGATGCCCTTGAGGTGGGTGCCCGGCAGAAGTGTTACGTCTTCGGCCAGCTGCACGGTTACGTCGATGTAGGTGTTGGCTGGGTCAACGATTGTTACGCCAGCGAGTTGCCAAGCCTCGCAGATGCGATAGTTGAGCTCGGTGGCAACTTCGCTGAGCTGCACTCGATCGTTGATGCCGGCCACAAGCCAAGCGTCGTCGATGGCGATCGCCTGAACTTTGCCGCCGCTTCTCAAGATTTCGGCAGCCGCATCGGTTAGATATTTTTCGCCTTGAGCGTTGTGGGTTCCGATGTGAGCCAACGCGGCTCGCAAAGCTGAAGCGTCAAAAACATAAACCCCGGCGTTGACCTCATCTATCTCGAGTTGCCCTTCGTTGGCATCGCGCTGTTCAACGATTTCGATGAACTCTCCGTCGTTACTGCGCAAAATGCGCCCATAGCCGGTTGGGTCTTCGAGATAGGTTGTGAGCAAAGTTGCTGAAAGGCCTTCGGCCAAATGGGTCTCTAACAGCGCTTCGATGGTTGCAACGTCGAGCAGTGGAACATCGCCGCTGGTGATCACAACGACGCCTTCAAAGTCGGTCGGCAGCGCGTTGAGGCCGCATTCCGCTGCGCGGCCAGTGCCAGGAATCTCGTCTTGTTCGGCGATTTTTACGTTGCTAAAAAATGTGTTGACATAGCCGCCGATTAGGTCTTTTTCGTGGCGAACCACGGCTACGACGTGAGCTGCTTGTAGGGCGCTGGCGGTGTGCAGCGCGTGGCCCAATAGTGGAATGCCTGCGAGTTCGTGCATGACTTTGGGTTTAGAAGAGCGCATGCGAGTTCCCTGGCCAGCTGCGAGAACGACAACTGCGAGGCGACTCTCTAGCATTGCGCTCCTAACAGCTTTGTTGTTGCTGGCCTACCAGGATTCGAACCTAGACAAGCGCCTCCAAAGGGCGCGGTGCTGCCGTTACACCATAGGCCACCGTGCAATGCTCGCCGAGGCGAGTTTCACACGGTCTAAGTCTGTCATAACTTAGTGCCGGTAGGGCGGGTTTTGGCGTGTTTGGAGTGTTGTCAGCTCAGCAATTCGGTGGTCTCGAGCCATTCAATTTCAAGACCTTCACGCTTGGTGTTGAAAGCTTGCTGCTGTGCAACCAAGGCCGATAAACCTTCGAAGTCGCTCTGGTCAAAAGTGGCCATTTTGACGTGCAGTGCAGCTTCTTCGCTGCTAATTTTTTCTAGGATGCGCTCAACGCGCGCCAAGTTCTTTTCGGCGTCACGTCTGGCTGCGCTGCCTGCGGGCAGGGCATTTGGGTTGGCTGCTGGTTTTGGCGTTCCGCCGGCGTTGGCACCCGAGTTGGCACTGTTGCCGGCGCTAGAGTTTAGCCCGCCCGGCAGGCGGCCATCGCCACTCTTAACCTGACCCAGGCTGTGCTTGCGCAGCCGAAGGTATTCATCTACGCCCCCTGGTAGGTGGCGAAGGTGGCCGTCTCCCAGCAACGCATATTGCATGTCGGTGACGCGCTCGAGCAGGTAACGGTCGTGGCTCACCACGATTAGCGTGCCCGGCCATGAGTCGAGCAAACCTTCGATTGCTGCGAGCATGTCGGTGTCGAGGTCGTTGGTGGGTTCGTCGAGAATCAGAACGTTTGGTTCGCCAAACAGCAATCGAAGCAGTTGCAGGCGGCGGCGTTGGCCACCGCTGAGCTCGCCGATTGGAGTTTGCAACTGTGCGCTGCTAAAGCCAAGTTGTTCGACCAGCTGTGAAATGTTGACTTCTTTTTTATCGACGCGAAAGTAGGTTTTTTCGCGAGCGATGAGTTCAAAGATTTTGTCGTTTGCAAACTCGTCGAGCTCGCGCACGTCTTGGCTCAGCGTGGCCATGACCACAGTCTTGCCGCGCTTGATTTTGCCCGAGTCTTGTTCGAGCTTGCCGGCCATGAGGCTGAGCAACGTGGTTTTGCCGGCACCGTTTACGCCGACCAAGCCAAATCGGTCACCGGGGCCGAGGCGCCAGGTGACGTCGTTGAGAAGCTGCCGACCGCCGATTGTGTAGCTAACATTTTCAACGTCAACCACGTCTTTGCCGAGGCGCGCGGTCGCGAGTTTTGACAGCTCAACTCGGTCACGAGGTTCAGGTTCGCCGGCGATCAGCTCGGCAGCAGCGTCGATGCGAAACTTAGGTTTTGTGGTTCGCGCCGGGGCACCGCGGCTGAGCCAAGCCAGCTCTTTGCGAAGCAGGTTTTGGCGCTTGTTTTCGCTGGCGGCTGCGCTTCGGTCGCGCTCGGCCCGCTGCAAAATGTAAGCAGCGTAGCCACCTTCAAACGGCTCAACGATGCCGTCGTGAACCTCCCAGGTGAGGTTGCAAACTTCGTCGAGAAACCAACGGTCGTGGGTTACAACAACGAAGGCGCCGGTGTTGGCAGCCCAGCGGTTTTTGAGGTGCGCGGCCAGCCAAGCGACGCCCTCGATGTCGAGGTGGTTGGTTGGTTCGTCGAGCATGATGATGTCGAAATCTTGCACGAGCAGGGCCGCGAGGGTAACGCGACGACGTTGGCCACCGCTCAAGTCTTTGATTTGACGGCTAAAGTCAAGGTCGGTCAGAAGGCCTGCGATGACATCGCGAATCTTGGCGTCGCCCGCCCACTCGTGTTCGTCAAGATCGCCCACAACGGCTTGCCCGATGGTCTTGCCCGGGTCGATCTGGTCGGCCTGGTCGAGCATTCCAACGTGCAGGTCTTTTTTGTGGGTGATGCGCCCACTGTCTGGGTCAAGACGTTTTGAAAGCAATTTGATCAGAGTTGACTTGCCATCGCCGTTGCGGCCGACGATTCCAACCCGGTCGCCATCGTTGAGCCCGAGCGTGACGTTATCAAAAACGGTTTTGGTCGGAAACTCAAGGGAGATTTGTTCGGCACCTAGTAGGTGAGCCATTTAGCGCTCGATTCTTGCGCCAGCGGCTGGGCCGCTCGTGGCGATTGCGTTGGATGAATAAACTCGCATGCGCAGTGCAATTGCGTGCGCCTCTGCAGCGTTGGCCGCGAGGAGCGCAATGGTTGGTCCAGAGCCCGAGACGATGGCTGCCAAGGCGCCAGCATCCGTGCCCAATTTTAAAAGGTTTGCCAACTCGGGGCGGAGTGCCAGAGCCGCCTCTTGAAGATCGTTGTGCAACAGCGGCGCGAGTGAGTGAGGGTCACCGGCTTTGAGAGCGGCCAAAAGTTCATCTGAGACTTTGGCCTTGACAGCTTTGGTCGGGTCAACGCCTCGAGCTGCCCTAAGCTCGTCGAGCTTTGCGAACACCTTAGGCGTGCTGAGACCAAACTCGTTGGCAACCAAAACCCAGTGAAGTTTTGGCAGGTCGGGCAGTGACTCAAGTTTGTCGCCAATGCCGGTGCCAATCGCAGTTTCGCCCAGCATTGAAAAAGGAATGTCGGCTCCGAGCGAACCAGCTTTTGCGATGAGTTTTTCAACGCTCAGCGAGGTTTGCCAAAGCGTGTTAGTTGCGATCACCGCTGCTGCCGCGTCAGCCGAACCACCACCCATGCCACCGGCAACCGGAACGTGCTTTTGAATCGCAAACCCGGTTGGCTGCGGTTGTTCGATTGCTGCTTCGGCGGCCACAAACCAGGCAGCCTCAACTACGAGGTTGCTCTTGTCTGTGGGAACTCCGTCAAGTTGAGCCTTTGGCAGGCTGCCGGTCACGGTCACTCGCCAGTCGTCAGCGGCGTTAGCCACCACAAATTCGCGAAGGTCCATCGCCTGATAGACGCTCGCGACCTGATGATAGCCGTCTTTGCGCAGCGGGCCGACGGCAAAAAATAGGTTGATTTTGCCAGGCGCCGAGGCAACAACCACCGGCTGCGCCGCGAGCCTGGTCGCGAGTGACGTGACGACGTGGTTCCAAAATTCGGCGAGAGGCTCGAGCATCGAGGGGTCTTTGATTTGGTCGTGAATTAGGTTGAGTCGAACTAAGGCGCTGCCCAGTTTGACGATTTCGAAACTAGCGCGACTGCCGTCAGGAAAAGCAAAGGCCAGCGAATGGTCTGGTTCGTCGGCTACGGTTCGAGGTGATTCTTCGCCCTGCCAGGTTGCAACGTCACTGAGTGCTGTGAAGAGTCGGCTCGGCTCAACGCCTAGGTGCCAAAAACTTTTGGCAACGTGCCGGGTGTGGCCGGTTGCCTGAGTTTGGTCTAAATCAAATTCAAATGCCACGGATGCCCGCCTCGGCAATCTTCACAAAATCATAAACATCGAGTTGCTCGCCGCGGTTGCTCGGGTCGATGCCGGCTGCGACCAGAAACTGTTCGGCGCGCGCTGGGCTACCAGCCCAATCGGCTAGAGCTTGGCGCAGGGTTTTGCGGCGTTGAGAAAACGCGCCGTCAACCACAGCAAAGGTTGCTAGGCGCAGGGCCTCGTCACCGAGAGCAACAGAACGCTTGACGAAATAGACCAGAGCCGAATCAACATTTGGCGCAGGCCAAAACACGTTGCGACCAACGTTGCCCGCCAGATTAGCTTCGGCATACCAAGCCAACTTGACGCTCGGGGTTCCATAGATTTTGCTGCCCGGAGCCGCCGCCAGGCGGTGCGCCACCTCGGCCTGCACGAGCACCAGCCCTGACTTTAGCGTGTCAAAGTGCTCTAAAAAGTGCAGCAGCACCGGCACTGAAATGTTGTAGGGCAGGTTAGCTACTAAAGCGTCAGGCGCGTGAGGCAGTTCAGTCAACCGCAGCGCATCGGCTTTCACAAGCAAAAAGTCTTCGCCAGCGCTGGGCGCCCGCGTGACGATGGTTGCCTCAAGTTCATCGCCCAACTTAGGGTCAATCTCAACCGCCACAACCTTCGCTGCGACCTCGAGCAGGCCGAGGGTGAGCGAGCCCAAACCCGGGCCAATCTCAACCACGGTTTCATCGCCGGTTAGTTTGGCTGCCGTCACGATTCGGCGAATCGTGTTTGGGTCGGTCACAAAGTTTTGCCCAAGTTTTTTGGTTGGCATAACGTCTAGGCGTTTAGCCAGCGCGTGAACGTCGCTGCCGCCGAGCAGCTCAACCGCGCGCAAGATTTCAGTCATG
Organism: Actinomycetota bacterium; assembly: GCA_041181225.1. Taxonomy (GTDB): domain Bacteria; phylum Actinomycetota; class Actinomycetes; order Actinomycetales; family Microbacteriaceae; genus Rhodoluna. Next base: position 11,036 of record JBEGPW010000043.1, read on the forward strand.
CGCAACCAAGCCTTCGGCCCAAGAACCATAAACGTTCTCAGTGTTTGCTGTCAGCTGCGAAGCCATCTCGTTATCGGAAACCCCGCGCAACGCCGCCATAAAGCGCAAAGTAATCGGCACCAAATATGGCGCGTTTGGCCGCCCACGAAATGGTTCAGGTGTCAAAAACGGGGCATCCGTCTCGACCAAAACCAATTCTTTAGGCGCCATCAAAAAGCTATCGCGCAGGTGTTGGTTTCGCTTGATGGTGATGTTGCCCGCAAAAGACATGAACCATCCGTTAGCAATACAAATCTCGGCAAGGTCAGTTTCGCCCGAATAGCAGTGAAACACCACTCTGTCTGGTGCTCCAACCCGCATCAAAGTTTCAACCACAGCGGCGTGAGCATCACGGTCGTGAATCTGAAGTGCAAGATTGTTTTCTTTAGCTATGCGAATGTGCTCTTCGAAACTGTATTGCTGCAGGGCGATTGCGTCATCGCCAGTGGTCCTAAAAAAGTCGAGACCCGTCTCGCCAACGGCACGCACTCTCGGCTTGCTGGCTAGCTCGGCGATCTCGGCCAGGGCGGCATCCAAGTTGGCCTTATTGCCATAGGTGGGAGCATCGTTTGGGTGCAGTGCCACGGCTGCCAATAAGCGCGGCTCAGTCGAAGCTGCCTCAGCCGACCACCTGGAACTCTCAAGGGTTACACCAACTTGCACCGCCCCCAACATGCCGACCGAAGTTGCAAGATCGAGGTGCTGGCGGTAATCCATTGGGTTTTCGCCGTCGGCGATTTCGAGGTGCGTGTGGTTGTCATAGGTGCCAACCTCGAGCGGTTCAGGCGGTTCGGGGTAACGCAGGTCTCGTCGCTGACCTTCACTAAGGTCGCTGCGACGAGCGCGAATGTGAGGCTCGTGGTTCAAACTAGTTGGCGCCAGACTTTTCACCAGCAGGCGAGGCGTCGACAACCTCGATGCGTGGGAACAAACCCTCGAGCTCAGAAACCAGCGCTCCGGCTTTCAAACCATCGACTGCTGCCTCGCCCAAAACCTGCGCGCTCAACTCACCGCGTGACGACTGGCCGAGTGCCGCCCACAACTTGGCAGCGGCTTTTGGAGTAACCGGAGCCATCAGCACAGCTAAAGTCTTGAGGCCCTCAGCTGCCACGTTCAGAACGGTTTGAAGGCGTTCGCGAGTTTCTTCGTTCTTAGCCAAAACCCACGGCTCTTGAACAGTGATGTAGTTGTTAAGTTCGTCAACGAGGGTCCAAATTGCCGCGATTGCCTCGTGAATCGCAACCTCGTCTATGGCCTTGTCGGCGTTGGCAACCGCCGCTGCCGCAACATTTTTAACTTGGATGTCAGCCTCGAGTAACGCGCCCGCTGCTGGCAGCGCACCCTCAAAATAGCGGTGAATCATCGCAATAACGCGTGAGGCGAGGTTGCCAAAGCCATTGGCCAACTCTGACTGATAGCGCGCCGAGAGGTCTTCCCAGCTGAAAGAGCCATCCTGACCAAATGAAATGGCTTTCATAAAGTAGTAGCGAAACGCGTCGCTGCCAAACGTGTCGGTGATTTGACTTGGAGCGATGCCGGTGAGTTTTGACTTCGACATCTTCTCGCCGCCAACCAATAGCCAACCGTGACCAAAGACTTGAGCTGGGGGTTGGAGGTCGGCAGCCATCAACATGGCAGGCCAGATGACCGCGTGAAAACGCAAAATGTCTTTGCCTACGATTTGAACGGTTGCCGGCCAAAGCGAGGCGAACTTTGCCTGCGCCTCTGGGCTGTCATCGCCATAGCCAATCGCGGTGATGTAGTTAAGCAGCGCGTCGAACCAAACATAGGTGATGTGTGAGTCATCCCAGGGAATGTCGATGCCCCAGTCGAACTTTTCTTTGGAACGTGAAATGCTGAGGTCGGTTAGACCACGGCGAACGAACGAAACGACTTCGTTTCGAGCCGACTCTGGTTGAACAAACTTTGGGTTGGCTTCAAAAAACTCAAGCAAGGGTTTTTCAAACTCGCTCAACTTGAAGAAATAGTTGGTTTCTTTTAAACGCTCAACCGGCTTTGAGTGAATCGCACAAACCTTGATGCCTTCGAACTGACCCTCGCCATCAATTAGGTCGGCTTCGGTTTTGTATTCTTCGCAACCAACGCAATAGTTGCCTTCAAATGCGCCCTGATAAATAAACCCTTTGTCGTGAAGCAGCTGCAAGAACTTTTGAACGTTTGCCTCGTGGCGAGGCTCAGTTGTTCGAATGAAGTCTTGGTTATCAATGTCGATGGTCTCAAGCAGCGGCAACCAAGAATCTTTAACGAGCTGATCTGCCCAAGCTTGAGGTGTGGTTTTGTTTGCCGCAGCTGTGCGCAAAATCTTTTCGCCGTGCTCGTCTGTTCCGGTGAGCAAGAACGAGTTCTCGCCGCGTTGACGGTGCCAGCGGGCAAGCACGTCAGAGGCAACCTCGGTGTAGGCATGGCCAATGTGAGGAGCGTCATTCACATAAAAGATAGGTGTTGTGACATAAAAAGATTTTGGGCTTGCAACAGACATGCTTCTAGTTTAACTGACCCGTTCGAGTTGTTCGGGTGACTAGAAGCCTTTGCCTCGCGCCTGAAGAGCTTGGTTATAAAGGTCGTTCTTGCTCACACCCGGATGAGCGGCTGCAATATCGGCTGCCGCCTGTTTCAACCCGGTGCCATCGGCAGCTAGCTCGAGCACCAAACCCAGCAGGTCGCTCGCTTCGGCAGCCTCGGCCGATGCCCCCGCAACCACCAAAACGATTTCGCCGCGAGGCTCTTCGGCTGCCCAAACCGTCAACTCGGCCAAAGAGCCACGAACGGTTTGCTCAAACTTTTTGGTGAGCTCACGCGAGACGCTCGCCCTGCGGTCTTGCCCAAGCACCTCGGCGGCCGCCGCAAGCGACTCGTGAATGCGGTGTGGTGACTCAAAGAAAATCATGGTGCGAGGTTCGGCGCGCAGGCTCTCAAAAGTTTTGCGGCGGTCGCCGGCCTTGCGGGGCAAAAAGCCCTCGAAGCTGAAGCGGTCGGTGGGCAAGCCCGAAACGGCGAGCGCAGCCAGCACTGCCGATGGCCCGGGAATCACCGT
>JBEGPW010000044.1:0-5452 GCA_041181225.1 Actinomycetota bacterium
GCTAAAGCCCAGTGGGCTCTCGCGGAGCTCGGCGACTCCTCGAATCGATAGTGCTAAAAGTTCTTCAAGTTTTTCGTCAATCGCCATGCTAAAAGTTTATTTCACCGCAACCTGAGGCGAAAGCTACTTGGCCGCGCCGAGGGCTGCCATTGCCTCGTTAGCCTTACCGCTGCCGGTTACGAGTGACGAACTTGCGATCTGAGAAGGCTCTAGTTGCCAACGCAGCTGCGCAGTGTTTGGAGAGAAACCCTCCCACCACCAAACACCGAGAGCCCGGCTACCTGCAGCCGACCGCAACAGTGAGCTGACCGCGGTTGCATATTCTGCTTGGCCACGTTTTGTGAACGCAAACCCGGGCAGGGCCGCTTTGGTCACGTCGATAACCTGATGGCTGGTGCTTACGGCGGTGTTGGCATATGCCGTTTCGGCAACCGCAACGGGCAGGTGCCACTTGGTTGCCACCACGGCGATTGATTCGCGCAGGTTGTCGATCGGCCCAGCCCACTGACTGTAATAGCTCACGCCAATGCCATCGGGTTTAAGCAGCCCGTTGGCGAAGCTGTTGGTCAGCCATCCGTCGGTTTTGCCGGCGTCGCCCCCGGTTTCGAGGTGAATCATTACTTTGGCTTTAGGCGCAGTTTCGCGAGTTGCGCGAATTCCAGCGTTTAGCAAAGCAGTCATGGCGGTGAATTTCGGCGATGTCCACTGGTCAAGCTGACCGTTGGGCCAGAGCAGGCCATTGCCAACTTCGTTGCCAATCTGCACCCAGGCCGGCACAGTCTTTTGGCGATTCAAACTCTTTAGAACGCTCGCCGTGTAATCGTGCACTTTCTGCACTAGCTGAGGCTGTGTCAGGTTGGCCCAAGTCGCCGGCTTATTTTGTTTTCCTGGGTCAGCCCACCAGTCGCTGTAGTGAATGTCGATCACGAGCTTTAGCCCAGCAGCTTTGATGCGTTTAGAAAGTGCCAAAACTTCGGCGAGCGAGCCGTGCGGGGTGGTTGGGCTCACCCAAAGTCTCACGCGAGCAACGCTTAGACCCGCCCTTTTCATCAGAATTAGCGGGTCTGTCGCTTTACTGTTTGCGTTATAGAACTTGCTGCCGGCCTGCTCAATCGTGGGCAGCCACGAAACGTCAGCGCCGTTGGCCAGCGGCTCTCGAGCGGGGCTGCTCGCCGAGGCCCGCGAAGTTGGCGCAAAATTGGCAGCTATTGCAAAGATGCAAAGCACGCTCGCCAACAGGCTTATCAGTTTTGTGCCGGCACGTTTTGAAGGCATGACCCGCCTCATTAGTTCGGCAGGTTAGCTTCAATCAACGCAACGATGGCGGCGTCGTCAGGTTTGGTGGTTGGGCGAAAGCGGTGAACTTTGCCGTTAGGCAAGACCAAAAACTTTTCGAAGTTCCAAATCACCGGGCCGCCAAGGCCGAGGCCATCCTTAGATTTCTTCAGTTCTTTAAATAGCGGATGTTGGGTCTTGCCGTTGACGTTAGCTTTTTCGGTCATTCCAAAAGTTACGCCCCAGGTGGTGCTGCAATAGTCGGCAACATCTGAGTTTGTGCTGAGCTCTTGTTTGAACTGGTCGCTCGGAACACCCAACACTGCAAAGCCGCGGGCTTCGTATTTCTTTTGAAGTGCTTCAAGGGCTTCATACTGCGGGGTTAGTCCGCAACGCGAAGCCACGTTCACAACCAACACAACTTTGCCGGCGTATTCGCCAAAAGTTGCTGGGCGACCGTCAATCATGGTCATCGGAATGTCATTTAGGCTCATAGCTTTATTCAACACCACAATCGCCGGTTCTGAGCATTTCGATATACTTTTTGCCATGAGCCAAGCAGACATTGACGCTTATCTTGCCCCGCTAGACCCGGTCAAACGCGCGACGCTTGAGGTGATGCGGGCGAGCATCCTAGAGATTTTGCCCGGGGCAACCCAAGAGATTTATTACGCCATGCCGGCTTTTATGGTTGAGGGAAAAGCGCTTGGCGGTTTTGCGGCTTTCAAAAACCATTTGAGCTGGATTCCCTACAGCGGTCAGGTGGTCGATAAGGTTCTGCCCGAAATCGCGCCGTATTCGCTCGGCCACAGCCAGGGTGTTTTCAAGTTTGCCGTCGACAAGCCGTTACCAAAAGATTTGATTAGGTTGCTAATTCACGTGCGAGCGCTTGACGCCTTCGGCCCAGGCCACCCGCTAATAAACGAGCACGGGGCTAAACTAACTGCAGTTGCTGATTCAGACACATAGGAGTTACTCATGATTCTTTTCTCACAAATCAACTTTGCCGCTGTTGTGGTTGCAGCTGTGGCTGCGATTGCCATCGGTTCGATCTGGTTTGGCCCTAGAACGTTTTTTCCGGTTTGGTGGAAAGCCATGGGGCGTTCGGCCGACGAAAAGCCGGGCGGCGAGAACATGGGCATCGTCTTTGCCGGCACTTTTGTGGGCCAGTTCACCCAGGCTTTCGCGGTTTCAATCGTGATGGCGTGGTTTGCGGCAAGCAACGGTGGCATGGTCAGCCTTGGTGACGCACTCGTCGTCGGCCTCGTTTTGGGCGTTGGCCTTGCGGCTGCCGCTTCGCTCTCACACCGTCTCTTTGCCGGGCAAAGTTTCACCGTGTGGCTTCTCGAAGTCGGAAACGACATTGTTGGCATTACCGTTATGGCAATCATTATTGGTTTGTGGCGTTAGTTGCTAGCCAAGACTTTGGCTAGAAGTTCTTAGCCAATGGTCTGGTTTAAGCGCTCTTTTCAGGGGATGAACCCTTGGATTCCGGCGTTTGCCGTGAACATCATGTTTCAGTTCATGCGCCACTCACCGGTTGACGGCTACATCTTTTTGGCTGCCACAATTTTGATGATTCTCGACTGGAAGAAACTGCTGCCGTTTCATTTTGGCGATCGCCCTGTTTTTAGGCTCAAGTGGATTGTGTTGGTGATAGTTGCCAGCGCAAGCGTTCTATATGCATCACCTCGTCACAGCCTCGAAGACAGCTTTGTTTTGATGGCCATTGTGCCTTTTGCCGTCTATTTAATTTATTACCGCGACGAAGAGCTCAAAATTGTGCCGACGCCTGCGATGCGACGAACCCAAAAAACCTTTGTGACGCTCGCTGTGGTTCTGGTGGTTTTAGAACTCGCCGCCTACATAACCAGCGACCAAATTCACAACAGCACAGATTTTCCGACCATTTCGTTTCTAATCAGCCCAACCCTTGAGCTGCCTTGGGTTCGGTTTCTTTTTCTGGTGATTTGGATGGCGCTGGGTGTTGGCCTTACCCAAGTTTTGCGCGGACGAAAAGTGATTGAAACGCTTGACCACGAAGCTCAGGTCAGAGCAGCCATCGACGACATAAGGCGTGACTCATGAGCTTGAGCGCGATTATTTGGGATGCTCTCTACCTTTTGAACTTTGCGGGTTTTTTAGTTTTGTGGTTGTTGGGTCGACACAAAAACAGTCGTTTTGCAAGGGTTAGTGAAGTAGTCGAATACGTAATGGTTCACCGCACCACTCGCCTAGCAATCATCGCCGTATGGTGGTGGCTCGGCTGGCACTTCTTTAGCGACTGAGGCGTTTTTGCACTGCCGAGTGAAGCTTTGAGTTGGTGGCCAGCACCGAGCTGCTGTCGGGCGTGAGTGGGCCGTCGAACGCACTGAACCGACCGCCGGCTTGCTCAACGATTGGAACAAGCGCTGCGATGTCATAGATCTTGAGGTCATGTTCGGCCACGATATCGACCGAGCCTTCAGCCAAAAACATGTAGCTCAAAAAATCACCATAGGCGCGCGTGCGCCAAACTTCGCGGCTTAGGCTCATTAGTTCGTCGAGGTAACCTTCGGTGTCCCAAAGTTGCAGGTTGTTGTAGCTAAATGAGGCGTCTGCCAGTTCGTCGATTTTTGAAACTTGGATGCTGCGCACCTCGCCGGTGACATCGCTTGTGAAGGCGCCAACCTCGGGTGCTGCCCACCAGCGGCGGCCGAGTGCGGGCGCACTGACAACGCTCAACACGGGCTTTCCGTCAATCGCCAACGCAATCAACGTTGCCCAAACCGGCACTCCGCGCAGGTAGTTTGCAGTGCCGTCAATCGGATCGATGATCCAGACTCGATTGCCGCCGTCGCTGTTGCCAAACTCTTCGCCGATAAGACCGTCAGTCGAGCGAACTTCGGCCAGGATGGCTCGAAGCGCAAGTTCAACGGCGCGGTCGGCATCGGTCACGGGGCTGCGGTCGGGTTTAGTTTCAACGTTTAGGTCGAGCGCCATGAACCTGCCGAGTGCAATCTGGTCGGCTGCGTCGGCCATGGTTTGCGCAAGCTCTAGGTCAGCTGAGAAGTTCGACATGTTTCTAATTTAGACGGTTCTAGTCGCGGCTTAGGCTGTGCCGCGCGGCGGGCGGGCTTCGTTTTCGCCCGCGCCTTCCAAACTCTTCATGATGCGACGCAATGAGTCAACGCGCGAAATCATCGAGTCGCCGAGCTTGCCCTCGGCAATAGCGTCATCGAGCGCGCAGTCTGGGGCCTCGGCGGTATGGTTGCAGTCGCGCGGGCAGGTTTCGATGATTTCATAGAGGTCTTCAAACGAACGAAGCAGGTTTTCGGGTTTGATGTGGCCGAGACCAAAGCTGCGCACGCCCGGAGTGTCGATAATCCAGCCGTCTTCGAGGGCGATCGCTCGCACCGAAGTTGAGGTTTGACGCCCGCGCCCGGTGACGGCATTCACATGGCCGACGGCGCGCATTGCCGTCGGAACCAGCGCGTTCACGAGAGTCGATTTGCCAACGCCCGAGTGACCCACCGCAACGCTGGTGTGACCACGCAAGATTTCGCGCAGTTCATCGAGGTTCGGTTCATCGCTGCGGTGCAGAACAAGACCAACGTTCATGTTGTCGAAGTTTTTCAAAAACTCAGTCGGGTCGGCCAGGTCGACTTTTGTGATGCACAAAATCGGATGCAGCCCGGCGTCAAAGGCAGCGGCCAAATAGCGGTCAATCAGGCGAGTGCGCGGCTCGGGGTTAGCGATTGCCACAACGATGAGCATTTGGTCGGCGTTGGCAACAATCACTCTCTCAACCTGGTCGCTGTCGTCGGCGCTGCGACGCAACAGGCTGGTGCGAGGTTCGACGCGAACGATGCGCGCCAAAGCACCCACCGTTTCGCTGATGTCGCCGGCTAGAGCAACGCGGTCGCCAACTGCCACACCGGCCTTGCGAAGTTCTTTGGCGAGGGTCGCGGTGATGGTGCGCGCTTCACTTTCGAGCAACACGTTGTATCGGCCAAGGTCAACGCCCAAAACCATGCCAATCGGAGCGGCTTTGTGATCGGGGCGAATCTTGGTGCGAGGCTTATTGCCCTTGGGGTTCGGGCGAATGCGAATGTCCGACTCATCTAAGTCGTGCGCGCCAGCCTCAGGCTCATAAAGCCAACTCAAGCGGTCTTGCCGCCTTCGGCGTTGTTGCCCG
>JBEGPW010000045.1:0-7685 GCA_041181225.1 Actinomycetota bacterium
CGTTGGGCGGTTGCGCTGCGGAGTCTTTGCTGGTCGGCTTGGCCGTGCACTGCAACTAAATAGTCGGCAACTTCGCTGAGCAATGCCACCGGAACAGCCCGACCAGCTACCGCAGCGCGCGAACGCCCCTCGGCGCTCAAGCTTCGGTTCATGATTAGCTCGGCCTGCTTCGTGGCGTTGCCCGAGGCCAAAACGTCAAGCTCGATGCCGGCCTCAGCCAGCCGGTCAGCCAGCGGACCATCGGCCCGAACCAACCAACGACCCTCAACAGAGGCCTGTGGTTGACCGCCACGAATCGAGCCGGTGTCGGCGCGCTCGCCCAGCAACAACCCAAGCGCTGAAAGCACCATGGTTTTGCCGGCGCCGGTCTCACCTGTCAGAACGGTTAGACCTGGGCGCAGCTCGAGACGAGCCTCGGCAATAACGCCGATGTCGCGAATGTAGATTTCTTCGATCATGATGGCCTGGGTCGTGTCGGGTTAAGAATTAACTTTGGTAGGGCTCGGCGGTGCGCTCGGGGCCGCGCCAACCGACCACCGGCAGTGCAAACTTTTTGACTAGACGGTCGGTGAACAGCGCGTCGTGAAGACGCGCGATGCGCACTGACTTTTGGCTGCGACGCACTTCAACGCGAGCGCCGGGAGGTAGGTCGTGAGTGCGTCGACCATCGCACCACAGCGCGCCGGTGCCGGCACTTGAACGCATGACCTCAACGGCCATTAGAGAGTTCGGGTTGATTACGAGTGGGCGCGCAAAAAGTGCGTGGGCGCTCAATGGGGTTAGCAACAGGGCTTCGACCGAAGGCCAAACTACGGGGCCGCCGGCCGAGAAAGAATAGGCGGTTGAACCGGTAGGTGTTGACATGACTATGCCGTCGCAACCAAAACTTGAGAGCGGGCGTCGGTCGACTTCAACCACAACCTCGAGCATTCTTTCGCGAGCTGATTTCTCAACGGTTGCTTCATTTAGGGCCCAGGTTTTATAAACTTCTTGGCCGTTAACGACGACAGAAACATCTAAGGTCAAACGCTCTTTGACGATGTAGTCGAGCGATGCAACACGACGAACCGTCTCGCCCAAGTCTTCACGTTCGACTTCGGCCAAAAACCCCACACGACCAAGGTTTACACCCAGCAAAGGAGTCTGTTGTTCGCGAACGAACTCGGCGGCCTTCAAGATAGTGCCGTCGCCACCCAAAACTATTACTAGCTCAAGGGCATCAGCTGAAACACCGTTGCTCGTGCCTTCAAGATCAAAAGTGGCAACCCCAGCCCAAGCAGTTGAGTCGTGCCCACGGCAATCATCCAAGTCGATTTGGGTCATAACCGGGGTGATGCCAGCCAAACTCAGATCAGCACAGGCTTCGGCAGCTGCGGCGATTGCTTCGGCGCGGCCCGTGTGCACAACGAGCAAAACGTGGCGTTTTGCACTCATTTGCCCTCCTTGGCCAATGCGTCGATTCTTTCGTTCCATTCTTGCCCATTCCAAGGCTTGTTGGGTGTTATCCACAACAAATATTCAAGGTTGCCGTGAGTGCCGGGCAACTGCGAACGCACCAAACCGGCTATGCCAAACTTGAGCTTTGCGGCCTCGTCAACAACCTGGTGAATCGCCCCTGCGCGCAAACGGTGGTCGGTAACAATGCCGTGAGCCGAAAGGCTCTGCTTGCCAACTTCAAACTGCGGTTTGATCAACAAAACCATGTCGGCATTAGGCGCAACCGAAACGATTTGCTGCAACACCAACGTCAACGAAATAAACGAAAGGTCCCCCACCACGAGGTCGATTTTTTGGTCAGCAACCGCCACCCCGCTGCGCTCGGCAAGGGTCTCTGGCGAAAGCTCTCGAGCGTTGAAACCCTCCATTGAAATAACCCGAGGATGCTCGGCAATTTCTGGCACGATCTGGTCGTGGCCGACATCCACTGCAAAGATTTGCTTTGCACCGCGACGAAGCAGCACGTCAGTGAAACCACCGGTTGAGGCACCAACATCGAGGCAAACCTTGCCAACGACATCGATTTCAGCAAAAGCTTCAAGCGCAGCCGCCAACTTGTGGCCAGCTCGACTCACATAGTCAACTGCTTCGAGAACGGTAATCGTCTCTTCGCCGGTCACCGGCTGAGCGGGTTTGCGTGCAGGCTTGCCAGCAACAACAACGCGGTCGGCGTCAATCAAAGTTGCGGCGTGGTTGCGCGAGCGGGCTAAACCGCGCTCAACCAAAACCACATCGAGGCGCATTAGTTGGCGCTCGAAATGTTTGCGTCAGCGCCGCCGTCAACCGACATCAAGGTGTTTTCGAGCAGGTTGCGCAGCTGCGCCCAAGCTTCAGGTTGTTCGCTCAGGTCGAGGCTGCGAATGCGCTCAACTTCGGCTTGAACCTGTTCAATAAAATCTGCAGCCATTTAGGCCTCCTCATATAATGCGGGCTCAACATCAAGACCAAAAATAGGTGTTTCACAGTTATAAATCAAAGCGGATGCCGCGCGGAGCGCACCGAGCGACTTCGGGTCGCCAGCAGTCACGCGAACCTTGTTGCCCAGCAACTCGACCTCGGCACCCAAACACTTGTAACCCCGCTTGGTCTGCTTTGGAGCACCATATGGCGCGCAGAGTTGCATGAGGTTATCAAGAATGTAGGTTGGGCGCTCGTGGGGCTTGCATCCGAGCACGTCTTTTCGGTTGCTCACGCCGGTGAGAACTAACACACTGGCAATGCCCGCACGGTTTGCACCAATGATGTCGGTGTCGATGCGGTCGCCAACGAAAAGCGGTTTTTGCGCCTTGAAGTGACGCACGGCGGTTTCAAAAATCGCTGGCTCAGGCTTGCCGGCAACCACGGGCAGCTGACCAACCGCAGTGTGAACCGCCGAGATTAGAGTGCCGTTACCTGGGGCAAGGCCTTTTTCATGCGGAAGGGTCCAATCGCTGTTGGTCGCGACCCACTTGGCGCCGCCCTGAATCGCGTAGGCTGCCTCAGCTAGGTGGGTCCAGCTCACGTCTGGCGCGAAGCCCTGAATCACTGCGGCCGGTTTGGCGTTGCTATCGGTCACGAGCTCGAAACCCGCACTAGTCACACGGTGTCGAAGGCCCTCACCGCCAACCACAAGCACTTTAGCGCCGGGTTCAATCATGGTGGCGAGCAACTCAACGGCGGTCAGGCCCGAGCCAATAATGTCTTCTGGGGCGGCGCTAACACCGAAACCCTCAAGTTGAGCCGCAATGGTTTCGTTGCGACGCGAAGAATTATTAGTGACATAACCAATCGGCGTTCCGTTGGCCTGCAACTTTTTGACGGCCTCAGGCGCGCCAGCTATCGCGGCGGCACCTTCATAAATCACGCCGTCAAGGTCGGCGAGAACAACGTCGTATTCGCCCCAAACCTTAGCGGTCATTAGGTTTCTTCCAGGTCGGTTTGCCACCGTTGTCATCACGGTTTGGGCGGTCATCCCGGCGAGGAGCCGGGCGGTCGCCGTCGCGGCGAGGTGCAGGTCGAGAGTCACGATCGCGATCGCCGTAGCTCGGGCGCGAATCGCGGTCTCCGCCGCCGAAACGTGGTCGGTCGCCATCACGCGGTGGGCGCGAGTCACGGTCACCGCGATCTCCATAACTTGGGCGGTCGCCACGATCGCCGTAACCTCCGCGGTCGCCGCGCTCCTCGCGCTTTGGGCGTTCTTCGGCGGTGGGAATGTTGAACTCTTCGAGCACCTCAAAAACTTCATCGTCTGAACCCGACTTTGCAGCCAAGGCCGCTGCAGCCCGGTCGCCGAGAGTTGCCCATTTGGCGGCTTCATCCTCGCGCTTTAAGTCTTCGAGAACGTCAGCATATGCCCAGAACAGCGGCGGCGAATAGTCAAAGACTTTTTGCGGGTTGAGCTCGGCGATCTGAAGTTCAGCCAGCGCCAACTCGGTCTCGCCACGGTCAAGGCGGGCGCCCGACATTGCGATGGCGAGGTTCACGCGCACTGCGGTTTCAAGAGTGTTGCGATCGACCGAGCGACCAAGCTCAAGCGCGCGGTCTGGGCGACCCATGCCGCGCTCGCAGTCAACCATGATTGGCAGCTGGTCGTTTGAGCCCGAGATGCGCCTAAAAGTCATAAGTTCGCGAAGAGCCAACGGATAATCGCCGACGGTGTAGGCCGTGATGCCGATGGTTTCGCGAACGACGGCGATGCGACCGGCTCGGGCAGCAGCTGCTTTGGCGTGTTTGTGAGCGAGCTCAGGGTCTTGGTCAATCAGAATCTGCACCATAATCAGGTGGCGCGCAACCATATCAGCGTTTTCAGCGGTAAGAGTTTTGAGCTGAGCGCGCACCGGCATTGCCAAGTCGGCCGGCATGATTTCTTCGGGAATCAGTGGGCTTTTCTCGGCGTCGTCACGCTTTGGGCGAGCCACAAGTTGTTGCCAGGCTGGGCGGTCGCCCTCTTGGCGAGAACCTCGGCCACGACCGCGGTCTTCGGCGCCAGCCGGTCGACGGTCGCCGTCGCGTGACGGGCGGCCATCGCCACCGCGATTGTCGCGGTCGCCAGGTCTTTGAGGACGGTCGCCCGGTCTTTGCGGGCGGTCGCCACTGGGGCGGCCAAAGCCGCGACTTTCGCCTGAACGTTGTGGTCGGTCACCGTCGCGTGACGGGCGACTGTCACCCGAGCGTTGTGGGCGACTATCGCGATCGTTATCGCGCCCGTTGCGTTCTGGCATGTCGTTCATGTGTCTCCTGAGAAAGTTTCCAGCGGTGTGGCTGGTAGCGCTTATTTAGTTTTGTTTGAAAAGTTTTTTTAGCCGACAAAAACCGCTGCAAGGGTCTTCTTGCCTCGACGTAACACCGCGAATTTGCCGTGAAGCAAATCGGTCAAAACGGCGTTTTCGTCTTCAACCTTGACGTTGTTTAGATAAACGCCGCCCTCTTTGATGGCGCGACGGCCAGCTGAAGTTGAGTCAACCAGTTCGGTTTCTAGCAGCAGCTGATAAAGCGCGGTGCCTGCAGCGGCTGTGGTCTTTGGCAGTTCACCGAGTGCAGAAGCCAAAGTTGCTTCGTCGAGCGAAGCCAAATCACCCTGACCAAAAAGCGCTGCCGAAGCATCGATTGCCGCTTGTGCCGCCTCGGCTGAGTGAACCAGAGCGGTAACCTCGAACGCGAGTCGTTTTTGGGCGGCGCGCAAATATGGGGCTTCGGCGGTTTGCGCGGCCAGAGCCTCGATTTCGTCGCGGGTCAAGAACGTGAACACCTTTAGACGGTCAACCACGTCGGCATCTTCGACGTTTAGCCAGAACTGATAGAAGGCATATGGGCTGGTTAGGTCGGCGTCCAGCCAAACCGCGTTGCCCTCAGACTTGCCAAACTTTTTGCCGTCGCTGTTGGTGATTAGCGGGGTTGCAAGAATGTGTGCGCTCTTGCCCTCGGCACGGTGAATCAGGTCGGTGCCCGCGGTTAGGTTGCCCCACTGGTCGCTGCCGCCGGTTTGCAAAACACAGTCGTAGCGGCGAAAGAGCTCAAGATAGTCGAGGCCCTGCAAGATCTGATAGCTGAACTCGGTGTAGCTAATGCCGTTCTCGCTGTTAAGGCGCGCGCTGACCGCATCTTTAGAAAGCATTTTGCCAACGCGAAAATATTTGCCAATGTCGCGCAAAAAGTCGATGGCGCTAAGTGGAGCCGTCCAGTCAAGGTTATTCACCATGCGAGCTGGGTTCGCGCCTTCGAACGACAAAAAGCGGGCCGACTGCGCGCCGAGTTTTTCAACCCATTCGGCAACGGTTTCTTTGGTGTTCAAAGTGCGCTCGGCGGTTGGGCGTGGGTCGCCAACCAGACCGGTTGAACCACCAATTAAACACAGCGGATGATGCCCCGCCAACTGAAGTCGACGCATCGTCAAAAGTTGCACGAGGTTGCCGAGGTGAAGGCTGGCGGCGGTTGGGTCAAAGCCGCAGTAATAAGTAATCGGGTCGCCGGCCAGAGCCTTCTCTAGTTCTGCGTCGTCAGTTGAAAGAGCAACCAAGCCACGCCACTTGAGCTCGTGCAAAACGTTTGCAAAGCTCGGGTCGTTAGCAATCGGGGCTAGGGTTTGTGACATTAGTTAGCCGTTTCTTGTGAAGATGAACCAGAACCAAGAACACCAAACAACTTGCGAAGAGCTGAGATCTGGTCGAGCACGCGAGGCAGCGCTGTGCCACCGGCACCCTGACGAGCGCGAATCGCACCCTGCACCGAGAGAACTTCGCGCACATCCGGCGTTAGAGCTGCCGAAATCGCTGCCATCTCGGCGTCGGGAACCTCGTGAAGTTCAAGACCGTGCTTCTCGCAATAAGAAACAAGCTGGCCGGTGATTTCGTGAGCGTCTCTAAAGTTGATTTTCTTTTTGACGAGCCACTCGGCAACGTCTGTGGCCAACGAGAAGCCGGCCGGAGCCAACGCCTCAAGACGCTCAACATTGAAAGCCATGGTTGCGACCATGCCGTTGAAAGCAGGCAACAAAACCTTGAGAGTGTCGACCTGGTCGAACACCGGCTCTTTGTCTTCTTGAAGGTCGCGGTTATAAGCCAAAGGCAAACCCTTGAGGGTTGCCAGCAAACCAGTGAGGTCGCCAATCATGCGACCCGCCTTGCCGCGAGCAAGCTCGGCAACGTCAGGGTTCTTCTTTTGAGGCATGATCGACGAACCAGTTGAGAACGCATCAGCCAGGCGCACATATCCGAACTCGGCGGTAGCCCAAATGATGATTTCTTCGCTGAAACGCGAAAGGTTGATGCCAATCAAAGTAGTAATAAACGAGAACTCAGCAACCACATCGCGGCTCGAAGTTGCGTCAATCGAGTTAGCCATCGGCCCAGTCAAACCAAGCTCAGCCGCAACCAGGTTTGGGTCAAGACCCAAGGTGTTGCCGGCGAGTGCGGCCGCGCCATAGGGCGAGAACGACGCCCTCTTGCGCCAGTCATCCAAGCGCTCTAAATCGCGTACCAAAGGCCAAGCGTGCGCCAAAAGTTGGTGCGAAAGCAGAATCGGTTGGGCGTGTTGAAAGTGCGTGCGACCAGGCATGGCAACGCTCATGTGCTCTTCGGCACGAGCGGTGAGAATCTGAATCAGCTCAACCACGAGGGCCTCAATGGCCTTGGCTTCGTCGAGCAGGTAGGTGCGAATCAGCGTGGCGATTTGGTCGTTGCGGCTGCGACCAGCGCGCACCTTGCCACCGAGCTCAGCGCCGGCGATCTCAATGAGGCCACGCTCAAGGGCTGAGTGAACGTCTTCGTCGGCAGGCTTCGCGGTGAAGCTGCCCTCGGCAACGCGCTCGCCCAACTGAACCAAATAGCGGTCGAGCTTCTCGAGTTCGGCAGTGTTGAGGTATCCCGCTGATTGAAGCGCGCGGATGTGCGCGCGAGTGCCCGCGATGTCATATTTCGCGAGTCGCCAGTCGAAGTGAATCGAACGACTAAGGGCAGCAACCGCAGCCGAAGTAGCGCCTTCGAAGCGGCCGCCCCAAAGCGCGCCGGCTTCGCCTGATTGCTCTGACATTAGTTGTGCTTCTGCTCTCGCTTGGCTGAAATCTTGCTTGGCAAAGCCCAAAGCTCAATGAAGCCCTTGGCTAGCGACTGGTCAAAAGTGTCGCCGGTGTCGTAGGTTGCAAGGTCGAAGTCATAGAGCGACTCTTCGCTGCGGCGACCGGTTGGAACTGCACGGCCACCCTGAAGCTTGAG
>JBEGPW010000046.1:0-7907 GCA_041181225.1 Actinomycetota bacterium
CACCACGCGATTCCGGTTTATGAGAACTACCCGGGCTGGAGTGAAGACATCACCGGCGCCAAGACCTTCGATGACCTGCCAAAGAACGCTCAAGACTATGTTTTAGCGCTTGAAAAGCTCACCGGCACGCGCATCTCTGCGATTGGCGTTGGTCCAGACCGCAACGCAACGATCGTTCGCCACGACATGTTGAGTGCCTAAGTAACGCTGCTACTTGGCGCGTTGCGGCGTCGCTACTTGGCGCGTTGCGACCATGCAACACAGGCGAGCACCACGCCGGCGGCCATCCAAGTTAGGAGTGTTGGAATCTGGCCGAGCAAGACGATGCCCCAGATCAGTGTGATTGGTGCTTGCGCCAGCTGAAGCTGCGAGCCGCGAACGACTCCGACTTCGTGAAGGCCGCGAAACCAAAAGAAATGCGCGCCGAAGCTCGAAATTAGCGCGGCATAAGCAAAACCAATCCAGGCTTCAAACGGGATGCTGCCCGACGCATAAGCTTCGGCGGTGAGCCCGTGGCCTGGGCTCAGCCAAATGTCGAGCAGGGTTGCAGTCAAGGTGAGAGGCAAAGACAAGATGATGCCCCAGCTAATGACGTGATAGCTCTTGTTTTCGCGGCCGAGGGTCGCCCCGGCTACGTTGCCGATTCCCGCGGCAAACATCGATGCAAAGAGCGCCAACCCAGCTAGCGGCGCGGCCACGAGGTTGGCGTCTTTGGTTAGGGCAAAAGCAACGGTAGCTAACATGCCGACGCTGGCGGCGATCCAGAACTGCAGTTTGGGGCGGCCGTGGCCGAGGTAAATAGCAAATACCGAAGAGAGAATCGGAAGTATCGAGGCGATGACCCCTGAGGCGCTGACGGAGACCTGGCCGAGAGCAAAAGTTGTTAGGGCGGGATACAAAACCACAACGCCGGCGGCCACCAGCAACACCAGGCCCAAGTCTTTGCGGGCCGGAAAAAGGGATTTTCGGCCGAGCCTTAGAGTGATTACGGCTGCCGGCGCGAGAAGCAGAACCCGACCCAAACCCACGATTATTGGGTCAAACCCGCGGCTTGCTATCACGACAGCAATAAATGTCAATGAAAACATCAACACTGCTATGAGGGCTGAGACGTATTTTTTCACCTAGGTCTCAACACTTCTGGGTTGGCGGCTATTTAGATGCCGAAGGCGATGGTGTGATTGCAGGCGCTGAAGTGCTTGGCGAAGCGGTTGGTGCGCTCGTTGGCTGAATAGCCGTGCAGAGAGGTATCAACAGGTCATACTGCGATTCCATGTTTTGAACCGCGGCCATACCGGCGTTTTCGTTGAAGTCGAGTCGCTTCAATCCGATTTGAGTGAGTGTGTTATAAATTTCACCATTTGGGGTAGCCGTGTTAAAAGCTTTGTCGATGCCTTGGTTAGCGATCGAGGCATACTTTTTGGCAACCTCTGGCCCGGCGGCTGGAGGCTTTTGACCCAAGAGCGCCATGGCAGCTGCGCGGGCTTGAATGACTCCGTTAGCGAACTCGTCGCAGGCCTTGATGTCGTTTTGAATTCTCTGAGCTGGCAGGGCAACGTTGCCGTAATAAACTACTCCGCCAATGCCAAAAATGGCGACAGCCAGGAGTAAAAAAATGGTGATTGGCCAGCTCTTATTGCTCATTTGACTAGGTTAGCCTAAACGCCTTTGACGATTTGGTAGGGGCGGGCAAGGTCTATTTCGACTCGGCTTTCTTCATAAGCGACCTCGAGATAAATGTTGGTGTTGACCCTAGCGACGCCTCGGTGGTTGAGCAAAAAGTTGAACAGCGCTTCGCTCTCAAACTCGGGAATGTAGCCAAGAATTACGGCACCAACTGAGACGGCAACGGCGTGTGAAGAGTTTGGGTTGGCCGGCTCTGCAATGAGTGCGGTTTGAACTTCAACGAGCGAGCCGTCGGCGACCTCGGCGTATTGCATTACTTTGGCAAAGCCGGCTGCAAACGCCGTGGTTCCAACTACTTTTTGACTGTACGTTTCGTCGCCGGCTAAAGCTGGGGCGTTGTCGATTGACTCAACTATTAGCGGAGGCACTAGGTCGCCAAATGGTTTGGCGCGCAGTTGAGCAGCGGTGTAGACCTGGGTCTTGCGAGAATACCAAGAGAAAAACTCGAGAATCGCTGCCGCCAAGATGCCGACCCCGACACTTAACACCGGGCTGAGGTTTAGGTATTCGCCAACGCCCCAAAACAGGGCGAGCACAATAAGCGTGCGCAAAATCGAATAACCCATTGGTCCCTAACTCTTAGAGCCAAATTTACTCGCCTTAGGCGACAATACCCCGAGACTTGTGCAACGTTGCTGGTTCAGAAAAATTGTGAATAACTCGACGTCGATTCGCGGAAGCTTGAGAGCCAAAACAAGGTTTCGTTTAGAAGGCCAATAACAGAGAATTGAACAATGGAACCGATTGACGAACTCGCCGATGAGGCGTTTGACACCTGGGGCGCAGCCGCCGCTGGAGTCGACCCACTCTGGGCTTCGTTCACTTCTGAGCCATACACCGGCACTCGCCCGCACATTCCGTTTTATCGCTACTTTGCGTATCCCGATGTATTAGACCTGCGCCGCGCGGGCTACGAAGTTGACCGTTTTGCACCGCTTTTTGACAAGCTCGAAGACGCTCTGTATAGTCAAGCCGTTCAGATTCACGGCCTGCTGCATTTTCATCAGGATAACGCCCAACGCGTTTGGAACCCTCGCCGCTCGCGCGAAATCGAGTTTGAGGTGCGAGGCGCTCTGCACCGCTTTGGTCTCAGCGATCTTCCACCGCTGCTGCGCCGAATGCTCGGCCGCGCGTTCAGCGAAGACACCACGAACTATCTCGCGATTGACCTGATCAACGTTTTCTTTTGGGCAGCTCTCGGCGAGATTGCCCGCGATTACGCCTGGCGCGAACCAGCGCTCGCCGCTCACGCCGACTATCTTGCCTGGCCGTTGCGTCACGTGGGCATTGAGCCTCAGCTAAACGTTTAGACGTTTCTTATTCGCATCGGCGTTTCGCGAATAAAAATGTCACGGGGTGGGTTCAAAATAGAGGTCCGACTCAAACTAGGGTCGTGGGGTGGGGAATCTTAAACAAGCAAATTATCAACTCGAGGTTTTGTCGACTTCGAGAGACGGGGCGATAAACATGGAATTTGACGGACTCTCAGACGACGAAATTTTCGCAAAAGTTGCCGACGCCGAGCCTGCGGTTCGCGTCGAAGCACTCATGCACATGGGCATGAACCGCGCTTTTGAAAAGGTTGACGAAGCAATCGGCTTTTATGAAAACGCCTACGAGCTTGCCGAAAGCAACGACCTGCGAGAGCACCGCAGCTCAGCTTGCCGGTTTTTGGCGAACGCCCTGCATCTGGCAAAACGCAATGGCGACGCAAAGAAGGTGCTCGAAGTAGAGATGGCTCGCGAGGCAAACCTTGAGATCTCAGATCTAGCGTTTGGAAACATCGTTGGCCAATATGCGGTGTTGCTAGCTGATGAGGGTCAAATTGAAGATTCAATCACCAAGCTCGAAGAAGCCAGCAACATTCTCAAAACCGAAGAAGAAAAGATGTTCCTGCCAACCTTTTTTAACAAGGTCAGCCAGGTTCTGATAAATCAAAACAAGTTTCAGCTAGCAGCCAATATTGGCCAGCGCGCTCGCAGTCTCGCTCTAGAGACCGAAAACAGCGAAGAACTTGGAATGTCGCTGTATTTCTTGGGTAAGGCCTACGAGGGCATGTTTATGTTTGACGACTCGATGAAGTGTTACAAAGAGGCGTTCGTTTTGCTTGATTACCGCAGCGCCGGCGACTGGGAGCTCCACGCAAAGTTGGCCATGGCGCGCTTGATGTGGTTCAACGGCGACTACGACGCCAGCCTGCAAGAGCTCGCAAACTTGCGCAGTGTTGCTTTGGGCGCACCGTGGGCCGATGCCGACCTGCCAGCCCGATGTGACCTGCAGATTGCCCGCAACCTGCTCGCCAAAGGCGACTTCGAAGGGGCCGCCAACAAATATTTTCAAGCCCGAACCCTGCTTCGCGCGAAAGGCAACACCATTTGGGCGGCCGTTGCCGAGGCCGAAGGCGCTGTTGCGCAACTGGTGATTGGCAACCGCGACGAAGCTGTTCAATCAGCCGAAACCGCGATGCGCTGGTGGAACGAAGAAAGCGAAGATTACACAGAGCTTTGGGTTCGTTTGGCCTATGGCAAAGTCATGAACGCCACCGGAAATCATGTTGCCGCGCTAGCCGTGCTCAATCCCGACGAGGTTTTCGACTTCAACTCAGATTTCTTGCCACACGTCGAATATCGCGTCGAGCTGGCCGAGGCTATGGGCAAAGCCGGCGACCCTCAGGCAGCTGCGGCAACCGCGGGAGTGGTTCTTGAGTTCTTCAACCATGTTCTAACCAACACCGATCGCGGTCGACTGCAAAATGTCTTGGCCGAGGCCGCAGTTGCTCGCAATGAACTGCCTGAGGCCCTGCGCTGCATCGCACTTTCGATTCAGAGTTTTGCTTCAGACTTCAACACGTTTAAAGTGAATCTGCTGACTCAAAGGTTGATTGAAATCGCAGCGGGCGAGGCAAACCGGGCCAACAACGAAGTAATCGACGGGCTTTAGCCGAAGAGGCGTCTATCGAGACTGACGTTTAACCAAACAGTTCAGGCAAGGTTGCTGCCCACTGCTCGCGCACATCGTTTAGTTGCCAAAGCGCAATGTCTTGAATGTTGAGTTCGGCGGTTGAGTCGGTGACTCCGATGCGCAAGACGGGCACGCCGCGCGCCTCGCAGAGACCCACAAACTTCACGTCATCTTCACGCCCAACAGAGACCAGCACTCGGCCGGTTGACTCGCTGAACAGGGCGGAGGTGAGGTCAACGCCGTCACGCTCAAGAATTTCGTTTAGCCAGATGCGCGCGCCAACGTTGAAGCGCAACGACGACTCAACCACTGCCTGAGCCAGGCCGCCCTCGCTGAGGTCGTGGGCCGAGGCGAGCAGGCCTTCGAGGGCACCCGCATAAAGCAGTTCGGCGAGTGCGCGCTCGCCGGCTAGGTCAACCACGGGTGGCTTGCCGCCGAGGTGGTCGTGAATAACTTCTGACCACACCGAACCGTCGAGTTCGTCGCGGGTTACGCCGAGAAGATAGATGTTGTGACCGGCGTCTTGCCAACCCGAAGGCACGCGTCGAGCAACGTCGTCAATGACACCCAAAACTCCAACAACAGGTGTCGGATGAATCGCCACATCGCCAGTCTGGTTATAAAACGACACATTGCCGCCTGTCACCGGAATAGCAAGGTCGAGGCAGCCATCGGCCAAACCTGCGGTGGCTTGCTTGAACTGCCACATAACTTCTGGGTTTTCTGGTGAACCAAAGTTTAGGCAGTTAGTAACAGCCAACGGTTTTGCTCCCGAGGCTGCGACGTTGCGATAAGCCTCAGCCAATGCCAGCTGCGCGCCAGCGTAAGGGTCGAGCTGGCAATAGCGCCCGTTGGCATCGGTGGCGATTGCCACGCCAAGACCAGAGGTTTCGCTGACGCGAACCATTCCCGAGTCGTCTGGCTGGGCAAGCGCGGTGTTGCCGCCAACATAGCGGTCATACTGGTCGGTGATCCACGACTTTGAAGCTTGGTTTGGGCTGCTAACAACTTGCAAAATCTGCGCGGCCAAGTCGCTTGCCACGGCGGCACGAGCCAAGCCCGCTGCGTTGACTGAGTTGGCGTTGAGCGCGTCTATCCACTTCGGGTATTTCACTGGGCGCTCATAAACCGGGCCGTCGTGAGCAACTGTGCGCGGTGGAACATTCACGATTTCTTCGTCGCCCCAGTTGATATAGAGGCGCGGTTCGTCGATTACTTCGCCAAGAACGCTGTATTCAACCTCCCACTTGTTGACGATTGCCTCAAAAGCCTTCAACGACTTCTTTGGCACAATCGCCATCATGCGCTCTTGAGATTCGCTCATCAAGATTTCTTCGGGGGTGAGGCTTTCGTCGCGCTTCAAAACGTGCTTTAGCTGCACGCGCATTCCCGCGTTGCCGTTTGAGGCAAGCTCGCTGGTTGCGCAACTTAGGCCAGCGCCACCGAGGTCTTGAATGCCCGCAACCACGTCGGCTGCATACAGCTCAAGGCAGCACTCAATCAGAACCTTCTCGGCAAAAGGGTCTCCAACCTGCACGGCTGGGCGACGGCTTGGGCCGGTTGAGTCGAAAGTCTCAGAAGCCAGCACGGATACGCCACCAATGCCATCGGCACCAGTGCGCGCGCCAAACAAAATCACGAGGTCGCCAGGGTTTGAAGCTTTGGCCAACTTGATGTCTTCGTGGCGCATGGCACCAACGCTCAGAGCGTTGACTAGCGGGTTGCCCTGATAAACCTTGTCAAACACGGTTTCGCCACCAATGTTAGGCAGGCCGAGGCAGTTGCCATAAAAGCTGATTCCGTCGACCACGCCGTGCACAACGCGAGCGGTGTCTGGGTTTTCAACCGCGCCGAAGCGAAGCTGGTCCATGACGGCAATCGGGCGGGCGCCCATTGTCAAAATGTCGCGAACAATGCCGCCAACGCCGGTGGCTGCGCCCTGAAACGGCTCGATATAGCTCGGATGGTTGTGGCTCTCGACTTTGAAAGTCACGGCCCATCCCTCACCAATGTCAACCACGCCGGCGTTCTCGCCCATGCCGACCATCAAGTGGGTCTTCATGGCGTCGGTGACTTTTTCGCCAAACTGGCGCAGATAAATCTTTGAACTCTTATATGAGCAGTGCTCACTCCACATGACTGAATACATTGCCAACTCAGCGCTGGTTGGGCGGCGGCCCAAGATCTCGCGAATCGAGTTGTATTCATCGCCCTTTAGACCGAGCTCTTTCCAGGGCTGTTGTTTGTCAGGGGTGGCGGCCGCAACTGCGGTGGTGTCAACAGCTGCTGCGGCAACTTGGGCGCCAGCGCCGGCTAGGTTCTCGCTCATGCGTTTACTACAGCTTTCAAAACAGAGGTGAAAAATTTGAGGCCGTCAATGCCCGAACGCATTGCAACCGAGGTGTCTGGGCCAAAGCCAGGTTCAACGGCGTGTTCAGGGTGTGGCATCAAACCAACCACGTTGCCGCGCTCGTTGCGAAGGCCAGCGATGTCGTTGACCGAACCGTTTGGGTTGCCGCCGATGTATCTAAAGGCAACCAAACCTTCGCCCTCGAGGCGCTTCAAAGTCTCGGCGTCGGCAATGTAACCGCCCTCGCCATTCTTCAGCGGAATCGTGATTTCTTGGTTCAGTTCAAACTGGTTAGTCCACGCGGTGTCAACGTTCTCAACACGAAGGCCTTGGTCGCGGCAAATAAAGTGCTGGTGTTCGTTGCGAATCAAACCACCAGGCAAAAGGTGCGACTCAACCAAAACCTGAAAACCATTGCAAATGCCTAACACCGGCAAACCACCAGCGGCAGCCTTCACGATCTCAGCAACAACCGGAGCCTGCGCCGCAATCGCACCACAACGCAAATAGTCGCCATAGCTGAAACCACCAGGCAAAACCACGGCATCAACTTTGTGAAGGTTTGCGTCGGCATGCCACAACGAAACAGCCTCGGCCCCGGCCAAACGAACTGCGCGGGCGGCATCCCGGTCATCCAATGTGCCCGGAAAAGTAACAACACCAATCTTCATAATCGGCGCTTAGTCTTCGACAGTGATCTTCACGACGTCTTCAATAACGCCGTTCGACAAAAAAGTTTCAGCAATCTTGGCCGCATTAGCCTTATCAGCCTCGGTCACCTCACCAGCCACGTGAATCTCAATGCGCTTGCCAATGCGAACGTTCTCGAAACGCTCAAAACCCTGACGGTGCAGCGCATTCGCCACAGCCTTGCCTTGAGGGTCAAGCAGGTCAGCCTTAGGCATGACCT
>JBEGPW010000047.1:0-3445 GCA_041181225.1 Actinomycetota bacterium
GTCGCAAGAGGCCCGCGAGAAGTCGATGGCCGCATTCCGCAGTGGCAAAAAAGAGATTCTCGTTGCAACCGAGGTTGCTGCCCGAGGCATCGACGTTGACGACGTGACCCATGTGATCAACTACACGATTCCCGAGGATGAGAAAGCTTACCTTCACCGCGTTGGCCGCACCGGTCGCGCCGGCCGTCTTGGCATCGCAGTCACTTTTGTTGACTGGGAAGACATGACGCGATGGAAGAACATCGACCAAGCGCTTGAGTTTGGCAACCCTGAACCAGCAGAAACATACTCTTCGTCGAAGAATCTTTTTGAAGACCTAGCTATTCCGGCCGGCACCAAAGGCCGCGTTCAAGCAACTAAGCGACCAGACGGATGGAAGCCCGGCGACGACGAAAAGCCTCGCGCTGGCGGCGCTGGCCGTGGCGGTCAAAACCGTGGTGGTTCGCGCGGCGGTTCAAGCGGCGGTAACAGCTCAGCTCGGAGCGGCGACAACCGTGGCGGTAGAAGTGGCTCAGCTAACCCTGGCCGCGCTGGTGGTCACGCTGGTGCAAATCACGAGGATGGCGGCGTTGATCGCCAGAAGTCGAGCAACGATCAAGCTCGCTCAACTCACGGTGGTGGCGAGCACGCTCGCCCAACCGGTGAGCGCAACCGTCAACGTCGTCGCACGCGCGGTGGCGCTGGTGGCTCAACTCAGGGCTAAAACGAATTGCAAAAAGGGTGGCTTCTGCCCTTGAGAGCTAAGAAGCGATATCGCTTTTTGCCGAGTCAAAGGCAGCTATCTCTCGGTCAATCGCTTCGAATCGTTCTTTCAAAAGAGACGAATATGCTTCAGCGTCGCCACCTTCTAGCACGTTGAACTTAAAGTTGTTTGGGTCAGCTTTTGTGTCGGTCTGGCATTCGAAATAGTCAAACGCCATGTGTTGGATTTCATCGCGCTTTAGCGCCTGCGTTATGCCGTTTAGCGCGGGGATGTCGATTACCCAAAAATTGCCTGATTCGAAGGCCGTCACTTCAATCACTGGATTCCCCTTGCCTCTCTTGAGCAATTTTTGATGATGGCTGTACCTATGTGAAAGTCGATTTCACGATGCCTCGGAATGCTGAACTGTGGGCCGCTCATAGACGCTATCTCAACGTCTAGTGCACTTTCAAGAGCCTACGTGAAACTGAACTGTTAGCAATACTGAGGTTTGAAAGCTTTGCACAAACTAGCGACGAACCTGCGCCTTCAAACGCTCCAACATCGCGGGCGCCGTTAGGTTTTCGCCGAGTAGGTTGGGCTTGCCGGTGCCGTGATAGTCGCTTGATCCGGTCAACACGAGGTCGTGTTTGAACGCGAGCTGTTGCAGCCACTCAGACACGTGGGGCGCGACATCCCTGTGAAAAGCTTCGAAGCCACCTAAGCCCGCTTCGATCAGTGATTCGAAGTGCGAAGTGGGCATCGGCTGGCCAGGCATTGGGCCACGACCGCGCGCCATCGGGTGGGCGATGATTGGCACTCCCCCTGCGCCACGAATCAAACGGATGGCCTCCTCGGGTGTCGGAACCCCGCGGTTGGGCACATAGTATTTCGAGCCGGGTTTGACGAAGTCAAAGAACTCGGCGCGCTCTCCAATCAGACCGCGGTTGATCATGGCGTCGGCTACGGCAGGGCGGCCGGCAGTCTTGCCGCCCTCAAGAACCTCTTCGACGTGACTCCAGTCGAAGTCATAATCTTGCGCGAGCAGGTCGGTGATTAGCTTCAGGCGCTCGACCCGGTTGGTAACCGAGGCCTCAAGTGTGGCAGCCAGCTCGGCGTTGGTTGGGTCTGGGTAATAAGCCAGCATGTGCACCGAAAACTTTTCGACGCTGCCGTCGGGTTGGTCGATAAGCGCGCGCGATGTGACCTCGATGCCGGGCACAAACTCGAGACCGAGTTCGTTGCAGGTAGCCGCAGCCTCGGGCCAGCCGCTAACGGTGTCGTGGTCAGTTAGCGCAACCACGTTTAGCCCCGCTTCGGCCGCCTCGCGCATGACCTGGGCCGGCGCTCCCCTGCCGTCAGAGCGAGTGGAGTGGGTGTGCAAGTCGATGCGGGCAAGTGGCTTAGTCATTAGTTTTATTGTGGCACGCCAAACCGACCCGTCGAACCGCGCGCAAATCAAAGATCTGAGGCAGAATCGACTTATGAACGACGCCAATCACTTATCCGCTCAAAAGTCAGCAACCGAGAAAGCCGAGTTTGAAGGGCGCAACAACAACCGTTCGCGCACTCCAAACAGCCCTGAGTTTTTGGCGTTCATCGGCGGTCAATGGAACAACCCAGCGCCCTCGGCCGGTGCGGTTGCTGCCGAACCGACGATTCGCGAGGCCGCCAAGTATGCCGCGGCGCGCCGAGCTAAAGTTGCCGAGCGTTTTGCCGGCCAACTCGTTGTGATTGCGGCCGGCCCTCTCAAAACCCGCAGCAACGACACCGAATACCGCTATCGCCCACACTCAGCTTTTGCACACCTAACCGGATGGGGCGCGGCCACCGAACCCGATTCAGTGCTCGTGATCGACGCGCGCGAGGCCGGAGTTCACGGTGACCATTCTCACCGTGAGGCAACATCCACGCTGTTTTTTAGACCCAGCGCCGGTCATGGCACCAACGAGTTTTTTGCGAACCCAACCATCGGCGAATTTTGGGTGGGTCACCGTCCGAACCTGGAGCAGGTCAGCGAACTGCTCGGCATCAGCACGCGCGACATCGCAGATTTCGAGACCTTTATTTCGGGCGCAGAAAACGTCATTGACCTCGACTTCGAAGAGGTTTTAGAGTTCGCCGGCGAGCTTCGCTTAGTCAAAGACGACTTCGAAATCAGCGAGATGCGCAAAGCGGTTGCTGCCTCGGTCAAAGGTTTCGAAAACGTAGTTCGTGCCCTGCCAGCGGCAGCCGGTAACGCCCGAGGCGAGCGCATCGTAGAGACGGCGTTTTATAGCGCGGCGCGCATCCACGGTAATGATCTTGGTTATGACACTATCGCCGCAGCTGGGCCCAACGCTTGCATTTTGCACTGGATAGTTAACGACGGCCCAGCAAACAACGGCGACCTGATTTTGGTGGATGCCGGCGTCGAACTCGACAGCCTCTACACCGGCGATGTCACTCGCACACTGCCGATTAGCGGCAAATACAGCGACGCTCAGCGCGAGGTCTACAACGCCGTTCTCGAAGCAGCCGACGCCGTTTTTGCCGTCGCAAAACCCGGCATCAAGTTTCGCGAACTGCACGCCACGGCAATGGCAGTGATTGCTCGTCACACGGCGGCTTGGGGTCTCTTGCCAATCAGCGCCGAAGAATCGATGCAGCCCGACCGCCAATATCACCGTCGCTTTATGGTGCACGGCACGAGCCACCACCTAGGCATGGACGTTCATGACTGTTCGCAGGCACGTCGCGAAATGTCACTCGACGGTGAGCTCA
>JBEGPW010000048.1:0-35664 GCA_041181225.1 Actinomycetota bacterium
GCATATTTGAACGAGAACTTCGAAGCGCCGACGATTGCAATCGGTTTTGACGGTCGGGTTAACAGTGACGTTTTTGCAGCCGACTCGGCCGCGATTTTTGCTGGGGCGGGCATTACGGTTCATCGCTTCGAGAATTTTGCGCCGACTCCGTTGCTGGCCTTTGCGGTCAAACGCCTTGGTTTGTCGGCCGGCGTGATGGTGACGGCCAGCCACAACCCTCCGCGCGACAACGGCTATAAGGTTTATCTCGGCGGGGCGAACGGAGGTTCACAGATTGTGAGCCCAGTCGACAAACAGATGGCGGCCGAGATCGAACGAGTTGCCTCAACGCTCACGTTTGACGATATTGTCAAAGTGGCCGATCTTGAAAGCGCGCCAAATGTGCACATTTTGGGCGAGGATGTTCGCCTTGCCTACCGAACGGCAACGGCGAAATGGGCCGGCACTTCTGATGGCGAGTTCGACTCAACCGCGTCGCAGGTGAAGTTGGTTTACACAGCTATGCACGGCGTCGGATGGGCCACTGTTGAGCCACTTTGGGCTCTCGCTGGTCTGCAACCGCTTGAAACTGTTGCCGAGCAGTTGCACCCCGATGGGGCTTTTCCAACGGTCGCGTTCCCAAACCCAGAAGAACCGGGAGCTCTTGATTTGGCGTTTGCCAAGGCCAGCGCGGTTGGTGCAGTTGCTATTTTGGCAAACGACCCTGATGCTGACCGTTTGGCGGTGGCGGTTGCTGATGTTTCGGCTGAGGGCGGCTGGCGCAAGTTGACGGGCGATGAGGTTGGACTGATTTTGGCTGACGAAATAGCAGGTCGGGCCGCAGCCGCGGGCCAATCGGGGGCTCTCGCTTGTTCGATTGTTTCGAGTTCGGCGTTGGGCAAAGTGGCTGCCGCTCACGGTCTTGAGTTTGTTGAAACTTTGACGGGCTTCAAGTGGATTTCGAAGGTTCCGAACCTGCTGTTTGGTTTTGAAGAGGCACTTGGTTATTGTGTTGATGCTCAGAATGTGCCCGATAAAGATGGCATTTCGGCGGCGGTTTTGATGACGGGCATCATCAACCGTTTGGCTTTGCAGGGCAAAAACCTTGACGACCTATTGGCTGAACTTGGGCAAAAATATGGTTTCTTCGCCACCGGTCAGATCTCGATTCGTGTGACCGACTTGAGCGTTATTGGCCAAACCATGTCACGTTTGAGGGCTGAGCCGCCAACATCGCTTGCCGGGCAAGAGGTTGCCACAACAGATTTGGCGCTTGGCTTCAACGGGTTGCCGCCGACTGAGGGTCTGCGTTTTGACAGCCTGCCCGAAGTGTCTGCCAGCAACTTCGGCGCTGGCCCGATTCGTGTGATTGTGAGACCTTCTGGCACAGAGCCAAAACTCAAGTGCTACTTGCAGGCTGAGGGCAGTTCGGCGGCAGAGGCTAAAACTAGTTTGGGGTCTTTGACCGCCGAAATGAAAAATTTGCTCGGTTAGAGCAGTGCCGCGCTAAGTTTTTCGGCGAGTTCTTCGAGGTCAAACACTTTATTGATTGCGATTACCTCGGCTGAACCGCCGGTTAGACGGTCTTCAAGGCCCGCGGTGGTTAAAAATATTTGAGCGTCGCGAGTGACGTTGGCGGTCTCAATGTCGGTTGCTTCAACGAGGGCTTCGATTCCCAAACGCTTTAATACTCGATCGGCGTTCATTTTCAGCAGCACCGAGGTTCCGATGCCCTCACCACAAACTGCCAGAATCTTCATATTTCTATTGTTTCACCCGGTCATTGCAAAAGCTTTTGAAACCCAGTGAAATCAGCGACAGTTAATAGGGAATTAACAAAACTGGGCTCGAGCAATTTTTCGCCCAGCAGTTTGAGTGCTTCAACGTGTTGGTTTTTGTCTTGAGCGGCTACACCCACTACAACGCTCACCGGGTCGTTTGAGCCAGCACCAAACTCCACTGGCTCGGCCAGAGTAACCAAGCTCATGCCCCAGCGCAAAACCTCAGCTGATGGCCTGGCGTGAGCCAGCGCGAACCCCGGCGCAATAACAATGTATGGGCCGTTTTCTTCGACCACGTCAATCATGGCTTGAGTGTAAAGATCAGTGGCAACCCCTGCCGAGACCAAACCTTCGCCGGCTAGTGCGATTGCTTCGCGCCAAGAACTAGCCGAGCGTTGCAAGAGCACCGACTCGGGGCGAAAAGCGGCGGCTAGCCTGACATCCATGTTGAAAACAACTCGCTACTAAGCGAAGTCGGCGAAACCTTCGCTGATCATGTCCATGAGCTCTTCGCGCTGCTCGAGGTCTTGAAAAGTTGCTTCGGCAGCGTTGAGTTGAAAAGTTTCGAGGTCGGCCAGCGTGTAACCAAACACGTCAACGAGCAGCTCTAGCTCTTTGGTCAAGGTGGTGCCGCTCATGAGGCGGTTGTCGGTGTTTACGGTCACTTTGAAACCGAGGTCATAAAGAACGGCAAACGGATGGTCAGACACGGTGGCGTCTTCAATTTGCACGGCACCGGTTTGCATGTTTGATGACACCGCTAGTTCGAGCGGAATCTGACGGTCAAAAACCCAGCGGGCAACCGGGCCGAGCTCAACAAAGTCGGTGTCGCTTTCGCTGCGAGAAAGCAAAATGTCTTCGATGATTCTCACGCCGTGGCCCAGTCGCAGGGCACGACCCGAGACGAGGGCGTCGTGAATACTGTCGATGCCGTCGGCCTCGCCGGCGTGAACGGTGACGGGCATGAGCTCGCTTGCCAAATAGTCAAACGCTAGTTTGTGGCGGCTTGGCATAAATCCTTTTTCTGCGCCGGCAATGTCAAAGCCGACAACACCGCTGTGGCGGTGGCGAACCGCAAGCTCGGCGATTTCAAGGCCGCGGTCGGCGTGACGCATCGCCGTGATTAGCTGACCGGTGCGAATGAACCCGCCCTTGGCTTCGACTTCATCCATGCCCTGTTCAAGACCATCTTGCACGGCCTCAACAACGTCGTCGAGTGTGAGCCCACGCTGAAGGTGCTGCTCTGGCGCCCAACGAACCTCGCCATAAATTACGCCGTCGGCAGCAAGGTCGAGAACAAACTCGCGAGCCACGCGCTGCAGACCCTCAACGGTTTGCATCACGGCAATGGTGTGATCAAAAGTCTCGAGATAACGCTCAAGCGAACCCGAGTCGGCAGAGTCAACGAACCACTGGCCCAGCTCAACCGGATTAGTGGCAGGCAACTTGTGGCCGACCGCATCAGCCAACTCGATGATGGTCTGCGGTCGCAAACCGCCGTCAAGGTGATCGTGCAGCGAAATCTTAGGAAGTTTCTTGAGGTTCAGGCTTGGCATTTTGACTTTCTAACCTTGGATGCGTTCAAGCACAATGCTACCTGAGCCAACAATCCGGTTCTCGGGTGAGATGTCGTAACTGCCTTCGAGAGCTGCTAAGCCAGACTCAAAGCGAGCGGTGTCATCGGTGTAAAGCGTCATCAACGGTGCGCCAGCAGCAATTGCTTCGCCCGGCTTTGCGTGCAGGGTGATTCCCGCGCCAAACTGCACAGCGTCTTCTTTGCGAGCGCGACCAGCGCCCAAACGCCAGGCAGCCACGCCTACCTGCAGGGCATCCAAGCGTTTTAAAAAGCCGCCGGCTGGTGCAAAAATCGTGTGACTCTCGCGCGCCTGCGGCAACGGCACACTAAGGTCGCCGCTCTGGGCCTCAATCATTTGAACCCACTTGTCGTGAGCTTTGCCGTTTTTGAGGTTTGCTTCAACGTCGGCGTCTGGTTGTCCCGCGTGCCGCAGCATCTCTCGAGCCAGCTCAATAGTTAACTCAACAACGTCGGCTGGGCCACCGCCCTGCAAAACCTCGATCGACTCTTCAACTTCGAGCGCGTTGCCAATCTTGAGCCCGAGCGGTGTGCTCATGTCGGTGAGCAGAGCAGAAGTTGCGACACCGGCATCTTGGCCGAGAGCAACTAGGGTATGGGCAAGTTCACGAGCGCGTTCAACGCTTTTCATGAAAGCACCGGTGCCAACTTTTACGTCGAGCACGAGTGAGGCTGTTCCCTCGGCAATCTTCTTGCTCATGATTGAGCTCGCAATCAAAGCAATCGACTCGACGGTTCCGGTTACGTCGCGCAAGGCATACAGCTTGCGATCGGCTGGCGCCAAACCACTGCCCGCGGCGCAAATAACCGCGCCGACATTTGCAAGTTGCTCGTGCATCTCGGCGTTAGTCAAACTTGCTCGCCAGCCCCTAATCGACTCAAGTTTGTCGAGCGTGCCACCGGTGTGGCCCAAGCCTCGGCCCGAAAGTTGAGGCACGGCCACACCAAAGCTGGCCACAAGCGGGGCCAAGGGCAGTGTGATCTTGTCGCCAACGCCGCCGGTGGAGTGTTTGTCAGAGGTTGGCATCGTCAAGCCGCTAAAGTCGAGTTTCTCGCCCGAGGCAATCATTGCCATGGTGAGGTCGCGAATTTCGCGGCGGTTCATTCCGTTGAGCAAGATTGCCATTGCCATTGCCGACATTTGTTCGTCGGCAACCACGCCAGAAACATAGTTTTGCACCAACCAGTTGATGGCTTCGGTGCTTAGTTCGCCGCGCTCGCGCTTGGCAACAATAAGTTCGACTGCGCTAAAACTTGACATGCTAATTTCCTTTGATTGTTTCGGGGCCGACTGTGGCCTCGCCGGCGTTGCCGCCACGGTCGGCTAAATCGCGTCGACCAAACGCGTCGGGCAAAACCTGTTCGATTGTGCGAATGCCCGAAACGGTTTCAAGCAACATTCCAGGGGCGGAGTGTTCAAACAACAGCTGCCGGCACCGGCCGCAGGGCATCAAGATATTGCTCGACTTGTCAACACAGGTGAAAGCCACCAACGTTCCACCGCCGGTGCGAAACAAGTCACTCACCAAAGAACATTCGGCACACAGGGTTACGCCATAGCTTGCGTTTTCAATGTTGCAACCCGAAACCACGCGACCATCGGCAGTCAAAGCCGCAGCCCCAACCGCAAAGTTGCTGTAGGGAGAATATGACCTGTGCATTGCCGCAACGGCGTGTGACCGAAGGGTATCCCAGTTAATTTCAACCAATTCGAACGCCGCCTAGCTCTTTATATAGGCTTTGCCGGCTGCCGCCGGGCCCGTGACTTTGCCTACCAAACCGGCAACCAAAACCACCGTTAATACATAAGGCAACATCAACAAGAAGTCGCTCGGAACACTCGAACCAACGGTTGAAAGGCTGTATTGCAGGTTCTGGGCGAAGCCAAACAGTAGCCCTGCAAGAGCGGCGTAAACCGGGTTCCAGCGGCCAAAAATCAGCGCGGCAAGCGCGATATAGCCCGCGCCATTGGTCATTTCTTTTCCGAAAGCCAGTGACTGACCGATGGTGAAAAACGCTCCACCCAGCCCGGCGAGAGCCCCGCCAATCATCACGCTGCGATAGCGGGTTGCATAAACCTTGATGCCAACGGTGTCTGCGGCTTTTGGATATTCACCAACGGCACGAAGGCGCAAACCCCATCGGGTTTTGTAGAGCGCAAACCAAACACCGGCTACGGCGACATACATCAAATAAACGATTGGGGTTTGGCTAAAGAAAACCGGGCCAAGGACCGGAATCTGTGACAGACCAGGAATGTCAAATGAAGGCAAGCGTGGTGGTGAGTTAAACACCTGTGAGTTCGCTGACATGAAGGTGCTGAACATAAAGTTGGTCAGGCCAATAATGAGCACGTTCAAGACCACACCGATGATGATTTGGTCGACAACATAGCGAATCGCAAACACCGCAAGCAGCCACGAAACGAAGGCGCCGGCGACCATCGCGCCAATCAAACCCACCCATGGATTGTCTACCAGGGTTGCCACCATGGCCGAAACAAAAGCGCCTGCCAAAAGTTGACCTTCGATTGCGATATTAACCAAACCCACTCGCTCGCTCAGAACGCCGGCGAGTGAGCCAAAAATTAGTGGCACCGCTAACGAAAGCGATCCGTGAAGCAAAGCCGTGATGGTCATGGTCTGAGCGTTAAACAGTGAAACCAAAATGTTGAACACAAACAACACACCAAAGGCGATGCTCAACCAGCGCGATATGCTGCGACCGGTGAGCCCAAGCCACCAGGCGGCCAGTGTCGCGGCCAGCGTGAGGCCAAAAGTGATCCAGGCGTTGACCGCGGTGTTGGCGATGATGTTTGCAAACCTAAATATTTCGCCTGCTCCCGCATTGGCGCTGGCGTTGCTGTTGATTTGAATAGTTGTTTCGCCACTTGGCGCGGCAACGGCGATCCACAGTGTGATGAGGGTTAGAACCGTCAAGATGATCGGCACGCGAACTGCTAGTTTCATGCTTTTGCCTCCTTCTGCTTTGGCATAAAGAAGATTGAACGCACGAGTGGCGGCGCTGCAATAAACAACACAATCATCGACTGCACAACATAAACAATGTCAATCGGAACGTTTTGGTTAGCCTGCATCGTAACGGCTCCCGCGCGTAACCCGCCAAACAGCAGCCCAGCCGCCAAGACTCCAATCGGATTACTGCGACCGAGCAGGGCAACAGTGATGGCGTCAAAACCATAAGTTGCAGCGACGCCGGTTCCGAGATATTTCTCGGTTCCCAAAATCTGTGAAGATCCCGCTAGACCCGCCAAAGCACCCGAGACTGCCATCACTAAAAAGTAAGTTCGGCCGATGTTGATGCCCGCAACTTTTGACGCGCTCGGGTTGTGACCCAGAGCTCTGAAGTGAAAACCGACGGATGAGCGGTTCATCAGCCACCACACTGCGGCAACAGCCAACAGCATCACGATGAAGCCGGCGTGCAGCGGGTATCGGCTGCCTGCGAGCAACGGATAAAGCGTGTCTTGAGGCAGTGGGCTCGACTGCGGATTGACCGCAAGGGGTGCTTTAAGCCAACTCAATAGCGAGTAGTGCAACAAAAATACTGCAATGTAGTTGAACATGATTGTCACAATGACTTCGTTTGCGCCGGTTGTGG
The DNA here is from genome assembly GCA_041181225.1 of Actinomycetota bacterium. Taxonomy (GTDB): domain Bacteria; phylum Actinomycetota; class Actinomycetes; order Actinomycetales; family Microbacteriaceae; genus Rhodoluna. Next base: position 6,976 of record JBEGPW010000048.1, read on the forward strand.
CTTTTAGAAAACCTACAAAACCGCCAAAGAGCGCACCACCCAAAACACCCGCGAGCACCGCGGCGATGAAGTGCAAAGGCCCAGGCCAGATTGGCAGGTACAGCGCGACAACGGTTGAGCAAACTGCTCCAACAATAATTTGGCCAGTGCCACCAATGTTGAATAGGCCCGAACGAAAGGCAACCGCGAGGCCAAGCCCGGCAATCGTGATTGGAGTGGCATAAGCCAAAGTTTGGGTCAGCGACAAAATGCCGTCGGCGAAGTTATCGGCCTGATAGTTATAAATCGAGCCTCTAAACAGCGCTTCATAAGCGCCAAAGACCGATTGCCAGATTGCACTAAACAGGTCGCCGGGGCGAGAAAAGAAGTAGCCCGCGGTGGTTTGAACGTTGGCGTTTGAGAGCGCAATCAAAATTCCGCCGACTACAAACGATGCGAGCACAGCCAATACCGGAATCAAAGCGTTGCCCGAGACTAGGTCTTTCGCTAGTTTTGCGGCACGACCAGAGGCCTCTGGCTTGACGTTTATTTCACTCATGCGCTGATTCCTGCCATCATTTGACCCAAAACTGCTCTCGGCGTGCTCGATGGAACAATGCCGACGATCTTGCCGCGATACATCACGGCGATGCGGTCGCCCAGCTGAACCGCTTCGTCAAGCTCGGTTGCAACGATTAATACCGGAAGACCCGAATCGCGGGTTTTTACAATCTGCTCGTGAACAAACTCAATCGAACCCACATCGAGACCGCGCGTTGGTTGTGAAGCAACCAAAAGCTTTAGCTCGCGAGAGAGCTCGCGCGCCAAAACAACTTTTTGTTGGTTACCGCCCGAAAGCTTGCCGGCTTTGGTCTCGATGCTCTGCGTTCTAACGTCAAAGTCGGCGACAAGTTTCGTAGCAAATTCGCGCAGATATTTGAGGCGCAGGTTTAACCCAGAAACAAATGGTTTTCGGTCGGCACGGTCAAGCATCAAGTTTTCGGCAATGGTGAAGTCGGCAACCAGGCCATCCTCAGTTCGGTCTTCTGGAACAAAACCCACACCCATATCTAAAACCGATTTCACCGAGCGACCTAAGAGTTCTTGGCCGTTCAACTGAATCGATCCGGCAGCACTTGACTGCAAACCTAGAATCGCCTCAGTCAGTTCGGTCTGGCCGTTTCCCTGAACCCCAGCGATTACCAAGATCTCGCCATCGTGAATTTCAAAACTGATGTCGTCTAAGACTTTTGTTCCAGCCTGATTTTGAGCGCTTAGCCCCGAAACAACAAAACTGGCTTTACCCGGCTTTGCCTCGGTCTTCGAAACCTCAAGGTCAACCGCGCGACCAACCATCATGCTTGCCAACTCGTTTGCCGAGTCATCTGGTGATGCTTCACCAGCTACCTTGCCAAGGCGCAACACCGTGATTTTGTCGGCAACCTCTTTGACTTCGCGAAGCTTGTGGGTGATAAAAACGATTGCCGTGCCACGTTCGCGCAGCGCCCTCATGATTGCCATGAGCTCGTCGGTTTCTTGAGGAGTCAAAACTGCGGTGGGTTCGTCAAAAACCAAAACCTGTGCGTTGCTAATCAAAGCTTTTACAATTTCAACTCGCTGCTGAACTCCAACCGGAAGATCACCGACGATTGCGTCGGGGTCAAGGTCAAAACCAAACTGGTCAGAAATTTCACGCACTTTTGCGCGAGCTTTTGCCATGTCAAGCACGCCGGCAAACTTGGTTGGCTCGTGGCCCAAAATCACGTTTTCGGCGACGGTAAAAACCGGAATCAACATAAAGTGCTGGTGAACCATGCCAATGCCGGCTGCCATCGCGTCACCGGGGCCAGCAAACTTGACGACTTTGTCATCGAGCAAGATTTCACCCGCGTCGGCCTGATAAAGACCATAGAGAACGTTCATCAGGGTTGATTTGCCAGCACCATTTTCACCGAGCAAACAGTGGATTTCACCTGGCAAAACCGTGAGTGAGACATCGCTGTTGGCTACAAGTGAGCCAAATCGCTTGGTGATTCCCCGAAGTTCAAGCTTCATCGCTTTGCCTTTTCAATTTGTTCGACACGAACCGAATTCTTTGACCTAAGTCTAAGACCACGGTTTATGAATTGTGAAAGCCGGGGGTCTTTCGACCCCCGGCTCTCAAAACTAGCTATTTATTACTTGTTGTATGACGAGGTGACCTTGATCTCGCCAGCGATGATTTTCGCCTTCAAGTCGTCAAGTTCTGCCTGCATGCCGTCTGGGTAAGCAACGTCGTGCTGTGCAGCAATCGCAACGCCTTCGTTCTCAAGGGTTCCAACGTACTGGTTCTCGTCGCCACCCATGAAGTTGCCGTCTACGCCACTCTGGATTACTGAAACAACTGCCTTCGACATGTGCTTCTCGATCGAAGTCAAGATGTTTGCCTTGTAGTCAGTGTGTGAAGGCAGGTTGTACCAGTCACTGTCAACACCGATTACGTAGGTGCCTGGGTTCTCAAGAGTTGCCTGACCGGTACCGGCACCAACTGGGCCAGCAACCGGAAGGATGATGTCTGCGCCCTGTGAGATGAAGTTCTCGGTTAGAGTCTTGCCCTTGCTTGCGTCGCTGAAGTCACCGGTTGCAGCCCACTTTGAGCTGTCGGTGCCGGCTGCGCCTAGAACCTCAACCTTGGTGCCCTTAGCAGTGTTGTAGTACTCAACACCCTGCTTGAAGCCGTCCATGAAGATGGTTACTGATGGGAACAACATTCCACCATAGGTAGCAACCTTGCCGGTCTTAGATGTGCCTGCAGCCAGGTATCCAGCCAAGAAGGCTGCCTGAGCGGTGTCATACTGCAACGGCTTTACGTTTGGCAGTGACAACGGTGAGTAGTCTGCGTTTGAAAGAGCTGAGTCGATCAGAGCAAAGTTAATGTCTGGGTTAGCCTGTGCAGCTTCTGCGGTGGCTGCGGCGAGCGCGAAACCAACGTTTACGATGACGTTACAGCCAGCGGTAACCATTGCGCCAACGCCTGAAGTGTAGTCGGCTGCAGCAGCTGTCTCTGGTGACTCAACCTGTGCGGTCTGAACACCAAGAGTTGACTTAGCCTCGAGCAAGCCGTTGTAGGCCTCTTCGTTGAAGCTTGCGTCTTTGAAACCACCCTGGTCAGAGACCATACATGCTTTGTAGTCGATTGGGGTCGCGGTTGGGGTCGCTGGTGCGCTTGAACAACCGGTTAGTGCTAGGGCCAAGACTGCTGAGGTAGCTAGTGACTTGACGACGGTACTGCGCGAAATGTTTTTCACGGTTTTCCTCCTGTTGGCGAGCGGTGCGATTCACCACTCGTGATGAGACAAGCCTACGAGCAGCGCACTCGCCGACACGCCCCTTAGACAATTAGTTAACTCAATAGTTACAAACCACGAGGATGCTTGGTGGCACCTGGCTTAGGCATTGACGCAGGTGCTCGGTTTATCGTCTCTACTGAGGCGTTGAGGCTGAGACCACTTTGAGTTGCCCCGAAATGATGTCGGCTTTTAGGGCGTCAAGCTTGTCAGCAACCCCCGAAGGCCAGGCCAGGTCGTGCTGAGGTGCAATCGAGACGCCTCCATTTTCGAGGGTTCCAATGTAGGTGCTGTTTGACCAGCTGTCGCCGTGTGCGTCGCCAATGACCGATGCAACGGCGTCGGTCATGTTCTTTTGAATCGAGGTCAACATAATCGGCTGGTAGTTCGCTGGCGCGGTTACATAACCATCGCTGTCAACCCAGATTACCGAGGTGCCCGGCTTTTCGAGGGCTGCGGCGGCTGCGCCCTCGCCCACCTGACCGGCAACCGGCAAGATGATGTCGGCACCTTGAGCGATGAACTGTTCACTCAGGGTTTTGCCTTTGGCGATGTCGGTGTAATCACCCGAGAAGGTGCCGTCTTGTTTTGCTTTGCTCCACCCGAGCAACTTCACTGAGCCTGCGTTGTCGGCGTTGAATCGGTCGATTCCGTCGGCGAAGCCGTCAAGAAACGCTTTGACCGGAGCTTCTGGGGTGCCGCCAAAAGTAGCGACTTTGCCGGTTTTGGTGCTTGCAGCAGCCAGGTATCCCGCTAAAAATGCGGCCTGCTCGGTGCTAAACAAAATCGGCTTAACGTTTGGCAGGTTGAGGGTCGCCCAGTCTGCGTCAACCGCAGGGTTATCGACGATTGCAAAGTTGATGTCTGGGTTCGCGGTGGCCACCTCGCCGGTTGCCTGTGCGAGCTGCCATCCCACAGTCAAAATGAACTTGCACTTTTCAGTGGCAAACGCCTGGGTGTTGGCCAGCAATGCAGCGTCATCGGCTGATACGGCGACCTTTGCAACCACGCCCGAAATGTTTGCCTCAGCTTTTTGCACGCCCTCCCACGAAGACTGGTTAAAAGACTTGTCTTGCAGGTTACCTGAGTTGGTGACCATGCAGGCCTTGTATTCGGCGGCGGTTGCCGTTGGCGTCGCAGTCGGCGCGCTAGCACAACCGGTTAGCAGCAATGCCGTTGCGAGTGAAAGAGCACTGGCGTTCAAGATAGTTTTTTTCACGGGGTTCCCTTCGACATTCATTATTAAATTACAAAACTTCGCTGTGGCCGGTGGCTTTTAGAGCATCGACCAAAGATTTGACTCGTTGAGCGTGCTCTTTTGTGGTCACCAGAAGAGCGTCTGGAGTATCGACCACGATGATGTCTTCAAGCCCAATGAGGGCAATCAGACGATCGGTGTCACTAATCAAAATTCCGCTGGATGAATCGGCCAGCACCTTTGCGTTGCCCAAAACAGCGAGGTTTCCGCGCCGGCCCTGCGACTGAAGTTCTGCGATGGCGGCAAAGTCGCCAACGTCGTGCCAGGAAAAACTTGCGGGAATCACTGCAACCAAACCGGCCTCAGCCGCTGGCTCGGCAATCGCGTAGTCAATCGCAACTTTTTTGAGCCCTGGCCATAAATCGTCAATCACACTCTGCTGCGAAGGAGTGCCCCACGCGTCGGCAATTTTCAAAATTTCGGCGTGCAGTGTCGGCTCATTCTTAGCCAACTCTTCGAGCAGCATCGCGGCTGGTGCAACGAACATTCCGGCGTTCCATAGGTATTTTCCGGTTTCGACAAACTTGCGAGCCCTAGCGATGTTTGGCTTCTCGATGAAGCTGTCTACCGATCGCGCCGAGGGGGCGCCATCCACATTTAATTTGTCGCCCATTTTGATGTAACCAAATGCCACAGACGGCTCGGTCGGTTGAATGCCGATGGTCACAATTTTGCCGGTGGCTGCGACTTCGATTGCCTCACGCACGGTTTGTAGAAAAACCGCACTTTCGTTAATTACGTGGTCAGCCGCAAACGAACCAACAATCACGTCGGGTTCGCGCTTCATCAAAATCGCTGCGGCCAAGGCAATAGCCGCAGTTGAATCTTTGGGTGAGGCCTCTAAAACTAGGTTTTCGAGTGGCAAGTCTTGAATCTGCTCGTTTACCGCCTTGGCGTGAGCTTGGCCGGTAACAATCAAGATGCGCTCGGGACCAACAAGCGGGGTCAATCGATCCCAGGTGTCTTGAAGCAGAGTCTGGCCCGAGCCAGTCAGATCGTGCAAAAACTTAGGCGCTGACGCCCTCGAAAGCGGCCAAAGTCGGCTTCCGATTCCCCCCGCGGGAATAATGCTGTGAAAGCGTTCGGTTGGAGAGCGCTGAACGTTCATTATTTAACCCTCTGATCAGTGCATTTTGCAGTTGCACCCATTCTTGCAGGTTTAGACTTAAGAGTAGATAAAAAGCATTGGTCGAGGAGGATCTTCGTGGCAAACAAGCCCGCTGGAACACTTTATAGAGGCAAAGTTGGCATGTGGTCTTGGGTTCTTCACCGCATTACCGGCGTTGCGATTTTCTTCTTTTTATTGGTGCACGTGCTCGACACGTCTTTGGTTCGCATCGACCCAGAGGGTTACAACGCAGTGATTGCAACCTATAAGACCTGGTACATCGGTCTCGGCGAGCTCGGTTTGGTCGCAGCAATTTTGTTTCACGCGTTCAACGGAATCCGCATCATCTTGATTGACTTTTGGCGCAAAGGCGCGAAATACCAAAACCTTATGTTTTGGATCGTCATTGCCTTGGCCGTTGTCTTCTTTGCCGGCTTTGCTCCCCGCCACCTAATCAACGTCTTTAGCCACCTCTAAGGGTTATGAAATGTCTGTAATTATCGAAAACCCTCGCAGCCGCAAGCGCGGCAGTTTCAACTTTGAAAAATACGGGTGGATGTACATGCGCCTCTCAGGCGTTGTGCTCATCGTTCTAATTTTCGGCCACTTGTTTGTAAACCTGATGGTTGGCGACGGCATTCACGCAATTAACTTCGCTTTCGTGGCCGGCAAGTGGGCTGACCCGTTTTGGCAGGTTTGGGACTCTTTAATGTTGGTGCTCGCTTTGGTTCACGGAACTAACGGCATGCGAACCCTGGTGAACGACTACACCGAGCGTGAGTGGATTCGCAAGACTCTGGTTTGGACCCTCTGGGCTGTTTGCGCCGCGCTTATCGTGATCGGTTTGCTAGCCCTGACAACTTTCGACCCTTGTGGCGACGCGCTTTCTCTCGAAGTTCTTAAAAAAGACGGCGCCAATATCGCCCAACTCTGTTCAATCAAATAAATTTTCTAAACAAAGGATTCTTAGTGACCACGGCTAAACCAAAGGTTCACACCTACGAGTACGACGTCGTAATCGTTGGCGCTGGCGGCGCTGGCATGCGCGCCGCAATTGAGGCTGGCCCTCACGCCAAAACCGCGGTTATCTCAAAACTGTTCCCAACCCGCTCTCACACCGGAGCGGCTCAGGGCGGCATGGCCGCAGCGCTAGCCAACGTTGAAGAAGACTCTTGGGAATGGCACACTTTTGACACGGTCAAGGGTGGCGACTACCTTGTCGACCAGGATGCTGCCGAGATTCTCGCAAAAGAGTCGGTCCAGGCCGTTATCGACCTAGAAAACATGGGTCTGCCCTTCAACCGCACCCCTGACGGCAAGATTGACCAGCGTCGCTTTGGTGGTCACACTCGCGACCACGGCAAGGCTCCGGTTCGCCGCTCATGCTACGCAGCCGACCGCACCGGCCACATGATTCTTCAGACTCTTTACCAAAACTGCGTCAAGTTGGGCATCGAGTTCTACAACGAGTTCTATGTGCTCGACCTGGTTATGGCCGAGGTTGATGGCCAGCAGCGTCCATCGGCGGTTGTTGCCTATGAACTTGCCACCGGCGAACTTCACGTTTTCAAAGGCAAATCGATTGTTTTTGCAACTGGCGGTTTTGGCAAGATCTTTAAGACGACTTCAAACGCTCACACCTTAACCGGCGACGGCGTTGGCATCATCTGGCGCAAGGGTTTGCCGCTCGAAGACATGGAGTTCTACCAGTTCCACCCGACCGGTCTAGCCGGTTTGGGTATTTTGCTTTCAGAGGCGGCTCGTGGCGAAGGCGCTATTTTGCGCAACTCTTCTGGTGAGCGCTTTATGGAACGCTACGCTCCAACCATCAAAGACCTCGCCCCGCGCGACATGGTGGCTCGAGCTATGGCCAATGAGGTGCGCGAGGGCCGCGGAGCTGGACCACACAAAGACTATGTTTTGCTCGATCTCACCCACCTGCCTCCAGCTGTGATTGATGCCAAGCTGCCCGACATCACCGAATTTGCTCGCACCTACCTAGGCGTCGAGCCATACACCGAGCCGGTGCCGGTGTTCCCAACCGCTCACTACGCAATGGGTGGAATCCCAACCAACATCAAGGCCGAGGTGCTAAGCGACAACGACACCGTCGTTCCGGGCCTCTACGCGGCCGGCGAATGTGCTTGCGTTTCGGTTCACGGTGCAAACCGCCTAGGCACCAACTCGCTGCTAGACATCAACGTGTTTGGCAAGCGCGCCGGCATTTATGCAGTTGAGTATGCCAAGACTGCCACTCAGGTGCCGCTGCCAGAAGGCGCAACCGATGATGTGATTGCTTTGATTCAAGCGGTTCGCAACTCAAATGGCACCGAAAAAGTTGCTATTTTGCGCAAAGAACTGCAAGACACCATGGATAAAAACGCTCAGGTTTATCGCACCGAAGAGACTCTGAACGAAGCCCTCGACAAAATTGTTGAGCTTCGCGCGCGCTATGCCAACATCTCGGTTCAAGACCGCGGCGAGCGCTTCAACACCGACCTGCTTGAGGCAATTGAACTCGGATTCTTGCTCGACCTAGCCGAAGTTTTGGCCTACACCGCGCGCGAGCGTCGCGAAAGCCGCGGCGGTCACTTTAGAGAAGACTTCGAAGACCGTAATGACGAGAAGTTCATGGTCCACTCGATGGCCTACAAGAACGACAAGGTTGCTGAAAAAGCAGCAGACAACATCACAATTGGCTGGAAACCAGTCGTTATCACCAACTATCCGCCGATGGAGCGTAAGTACTAATGGCAACTGCAACCACTGAAGCCCCGGTCGAAATCGGCGTAATTCCCAGTTTCGATGTGACCATCAGGGTTCGTCGTTTCAACCCTGAGGTTAGCGACGAAGTTACCTGGCAAGACTTTCAGGTGACCATGTTTGGCACCGACCGTGTGCTCGACGCGCTTCACAAAATCAAATGGGAGCACGACGGCTCGCTGACTTTTAGGCGCAGCTGCGCCCATGGCGTTTGTGGTTCAGATGCCATGCGAATCAACGGTCGAAACCGACTAGCCTGCAAGACCCTCATCAAAGACCTCAACCTCAAAGAGCCGATTACCGTCGAGCCGATCAAGGGCCTCGAAGTTGAAAAAGACCTAGTGGTTGACATGAACCCGTTTTATCAGGCATACCGCGACATCAAGCCGTTCTTGATTGCTAGCGACAAGCCAACCAAAGAGCGCCTGCAGAGCCCCGAAGACCGCGCGCGCTATGACGACAGCACCAAGTGCATCCTCTGCGCCGCCTGCACCACCAGCTGCCCTGTTTTCTGGACAGACGGTCAATACTTCGGCCCAGCCGCAATCGTAAACGCCCACCGCTTCATTTTTGACTCACGAGACGAAGGCGCCGAAGTTCGCCTCGACATCTTGAACGACAAAGAGGGCGTATGGCGTTGCCGAACCACCTTCAACTGCACCGACGCCTGCCCGCGAGGCATCCAAGTCACTCGCGCCATCGCTGAGGTTAAGCAGGCGATTCTGAGGGGTCGCGCCTAACATGATGCCCGACGAAACCAAGTCGATGAGCGCATGCGGAGGAGTTTGCGGGTCTGAGCCTGTTGAGGCCACTCAATCAAAGGGGCTGTCGCGACGGGCGCTTCTGACTTCGCTCGCAGCCGGGCTTGCCACCATCGGGCTTAGCGCCTTGGGAGAATCCGCGGCCTACGCCGCAAAAACCTACACCGTTTGCAAAACGAGCGCTATCAAGGTCGGTTCGGGCAAGGTGTTTCGCCCTGCTGGAGCTTCAATCTCTGTCTTGGTCACTCAGCCTAAAAAAGGCGTTTGGCGCGCTTTTAACGCCAACTGCAGCCACCAAAACCTGCCCGTCGCCGGTGCAATAAACAATGTTGCAATTTGCAATCAGCACGGGTCGCAGTTCAACGCTGACACGGGTGCCGTGATTGCCGGGCCAGCGCCGAGCCGCCTAACAAAGTTGAAGGTCTCTATTAGCGGCACCAGCGTGAAGGTTACCTTCTAGGGTCTATCTACCCTGAAATAAAGGCTGCGGGCTGGCACTCGAGCGTCAAGTTGAGCCGGCTTGTGGTGAATGTCGAGCCAGTCCCCCGAAATCGCCGAACCCAAGAGTTCGTCGCGGTAACCGGTGTTGACCAAAACTTGAATTCGTTCCCTGCGACCGAGTGAATCCTCGTGCGACCGCTCAAACAGAAGCGCGTGATTCTTGAGTTCGATAACTTCAAGCCCGCCGTGGCTGAGGGCCTTCGATGAGGCGCGCAGGCGCATCCATGGGGCACTGAATTCGAAAGCCTGAACCTGCGCGAGGTCGAAGGTTTTAGGAAAAGAGGCGCGGCAACCGGGGTCGTTTACACCTTCGAGAGCGAGTTCGGTGCCAGAGAAGACCACCGGCACGCCCGGAATAAGCATGTGCAGCGCAAAACCGAGTTGCCAGCTCTCGAGCTTGCCTTCAACCAGAGTGGCGAAGCGTGCCGTGTCGTGGCTATCGATGAAGTTCGGCAGCACGCTGTAATCGCCCCAGGATTTGCCCCAGCGTGTGATGTCGAGAATGAAATCTTCGGCGTCAGCCGAGTGTTTGTGAACGTAATCGAGCACTCGATAGCCCGAGCGGTAGTTCTGCACGGCTTCGAAACCCTCTGCAAACGACCACTCGTTCCAGGCCTCGGCAATAAAGTAGCGGGCCGAATCGAGATCTTTCACGCGATCGCGCAGGGCGAGCATGAAGCCGTCAGCAAACTTGTATGGCACATCAAAGCGCCAACCGGCAATGCCGTATTCGTGCCAGTGGCGAAGCACACGCTCAACATAATCGAGCACCAGCGGCGACGCGGTGTTGAGTTTGGGCATGAACTCGGTGCCCCCAAAGGTTTGGTAGCTGCCGTCTGCATAGATGCTGAACATCTCGCGAAGCGCGGCATCGCCTGCTTGGGCGGCAAGAAATTCGGGCATCGACTTGCCACTGTGGTTAAAGACACCATCGAGAATCACACCGATTCCTTGAGCGCGGGCATCTGTGGTTAGGGTCTTGAGGTCTTGGTTGGTGCCGAGCAGCGGGTCAATTTCGAAATAGCTCTCGGTGTCGTAGCGATGGTTGCTCGGCGCGCGAAAAACCGGGTTGAAATAGATGTTGCCGGTGCCGATTCCGGCCAGGTAGTCGAGCTTCGATGCCACACCGAGAAGGTTGCCGCCAAAGAAGTTCTGCGGCGTTGGAGCCGTGTTCCACTCGACCAGCTCGCGGTCGGCGACAACGCTTTCGTCGCGCGCGAATCGGTCGGGAAAAATCTGATAAATCAGGCCTTTACGCACAAAGTCGAGGTGGTCTGAACCGCGCTGTTCTAATTTCATAGGGCAAGACTAGTGCAGATGCGGGCACGAAGACTTTAGCGCCCACGAAGGCCGCCGCCGATAAAGTCGCTAGAGACTGCTCGAGAGAGCGGCTCTCAGAGGGGCAATCAGCACGGGCGCTACCGACAAGCTGTCTACGCCCCACTTTATGAACTGAAGTGCCGCGCGCGCATCCGAAGCCAACTCACCACAAACCCCTACCGGTTTGTTTAAAGGTTTGGCCGCGTCAATCACGCGCTTAACCTGACCAAAAATCAACGCCTCGTATGGGCTGTCAGCGTCAACGTTTAGAGTTCGCCTAGCTATCGACTGGTTTGGTCGATGCGAGACATCGCGCTGTATCGGCTTGTAATCTTGCAAAATGTAGTGGGTCAGGTCATTGGTTCCGATGCTCACAAAATCACACATTTTCAGCGTTAGAGAAAGTTCAGCTTCGACAAGAATCTCGGGAACCTCGATCATCACGCCGAGTTTTACCGTGCTGCCGCCCTGACCCAGACCGAGCCGGTTCGCAAAATCTAGGAACGCTCGAGCTTGGGCAGCGCAAGTGACCATGGGAGCCATAATCCAAAGTTCGGTTCGAGGGTAATAGGCCTGAGCCTGCGCTAGCGCTTTTAGCTGTGCTTCTAAGATTTCAGGGTTGGCCAATAGTGAAGTTAGCCCGCGACCGGCATATTTTCCTTCGCCCGCGTTTTGTAAAAATGGCAGTGGTTTGTCGATGTCAACGTCTAAAAGTCGGGCAATCACAGTTTTGCCAGCAAAGCGCGCCAAGATTTTGCTGTATTCAAACATCTGATCTTGAAGGGTCGGAGGTTTTTCAGCTCCTAGAAATAAAAGTTCAGTTCTCAAGAGCCCAACGCCGTCAGCCCCGACAGAGTTTGCAAAAGCGCTCTCTGTGCTCGAGCCAAGGTTTGCCATGATGTGCACGGGCAAAGGTTTCATGGCCTGTTCGTTCAAAATGGCGATGGCAGAAGTGTTAGCCTCGGCAACCAAGGAGTATCTTTCAATTTCGGTTGCGTCTGGTTTCACAAAAATTTGACCCGAACTCGCGTCGAGCACAACCCGGGTTCCGTTGGCAATTGAGGTGGCGTCGTGAACTCCTGCTACCACCGGAACAGCTGCTGATTTCAGAATGATTGCGGCGTGTGATGTTGCGCTGCCGATTGCAGTGATCACACCTTGACAGAGGTTTGGGTCGAGTTTGGCGGCAACCATCGGGGAAAGGTTTTCGGTAATCAAAATGAACGGCCAACGTGGTAGGTCGACGGTCTCGAGCACGCCCCCGAGCTGACGAATCACGCGTTCGGCCAAATCTTCTAAGTCATTAGCTCGCTCGGCGAAATAACCTCCGAGTGCCAAAAGTTTTCGGCCAAACGCGCCAAAAGCGCCCCTGATTGCCGCCTCTGGGCCGGCTCCCTCGGCAAAGAAATCTTTCAAAACGCGCAATAGTTCGGTGTCTTCTAAGATTCCGGCGAGCGCAAACAAAATAGCCTGAGCGTCTCCCTGCTGTTCGATAGCCTCAGCTTCGAGCTCGGCAACCACGCTCGCCACCGCGGCCCTTGCCGTCGAAAACATGACCCTTCCCGAGGTTTGCATGTTTGCTCTTTTTTCGATGTGATACACCGCAGCGGGCATATAAAAAGTCGTGCCGATGGCGACTCCGGCGCCTACACCGGCACCCACTAACACGCGTTCAGCCACAAGCCAATTGTAGAGCGCGAATAAACTTGAGGCATGACCAATAACTCCATCCAAGTTAACGCACCTTTAGGTGCCTCACCTGCCATTAGCTTGGATGAACCGCTTCGCGTGGTAACCCTAAACGTCAACGGCGTTCGTGCGGCTTTTCGCAAAGGCATGGCCGAGTGGCTGGCTGGTGCGAAGCCTCACATTTTGGCTCTTCAAGAAGTGCGCGCGGCTGATGCCGATTTGGCTGATCTATTTGGCGAGGTTCAGTCGAGCTCGCCGAGCGGGCAGTGGCACATTTTGCACGACCCGGCTTCGGCGAAAGGCCGGGCCGGCGTTGCAGTCGTTAGTGCCTGGCCGGCGGTTGCGAGCCGAACCACTTTGGGGCCAGATGAGTTTGACTCGGCGGGCCGCTGGCTTGAAGCAGACTTTACATTTGCTTCATCAGCCGGCGCCGCTCAAATCTTGACCGTCGTCAGCACCTACGTGCACTCGGGCGAAGTCGACACCCCAAAGCAGGTTGAAAAATATAAATTTCTTGAGGCCATGAAGGCCCGCATGGCTGAGTTGATTGGCGGCCAAACGGCCGAGTCGACCGACGGCACTCAAGCCGTGGTGCTCGGCGATCTCAACGTTGGTCACACCGAACTCGACATTAAAAACTGGAAAGGCAACATCAAAAACGCTGGCTTTTTGCCCGAAGAGCGCGCTTATTTCGACATGTTTATGAGCCAGCAGGGTTGGCGCGACCTTGGGCGCGACGCTCATCCTGATGTTGCTGGCCCCTACACCTGGTGGTCTTTTCGCGGTCAAGCTTTTGACACTGACGCCGGATGGCGCATCGACTATCAGCTGGCCACTCCCGCGCTTGCCAAAAAGTCTGCAGGCTATGCCGTTCACCGGGCCGCCAGTTATGACACCCGTTTTACCGACCACTCCCCCGTTCAAGTCGAATACCGACTCTAGTTTCCTTTTAGAATTGAGCTCATGAAATCTCAAGTTGCCAGCAAACCAAACCTTTTAAGCGGAATGCAGCCTTCGGCTGGCTCGCTTCACCTTGGCAACTATCTCGGCGCTTTGGTCAATTGGGCCAAAATGCAAGACGAATACAACGCCTATTTCACTGTGGTCGACCTTCACGCCATCACTCTGCCTCAAGACCCTGAAGCCTTGCGCGCAAACACTCGTTTGACCGCCGCTCAATATTTGGCTGCCGGAATCGATGAAAATAAATCGGCACTGTTTGTGCAGTCGCATGTTCCAGCTCACGCCCAGCTGGCTTGGGTTCTCAACTGCATTACCGGTTTCGGCGAAGCTGGGCGCATGACCCAGTTCAAGGACAAGTCTCAAAAAGGCGGCAGCGACAGCGCGTCGGTTGGGCTGTTCACCTATCCAATTTTGCAGGCGGCTGACATTTTGCTTTATCAACCAAAGGTTGTTCCGGTGGGCGAAGACCAGCGTCAACACCTCGAGTTGACTCGCGACCTAGCAACTCGTTTCAACTCTCGTTTTGGCGAAACTTTTGTGGTTCCCGAGGCGACGATTCTCAAAGAGACCGCCAAGATTTATGATTTGCAAAACCCTGAAGCCAAAATGTCGAAATCGGCTGCTGACCCTAAAGGTCTGATTAACATCATGGATGAATCTTCAGTCGTGCTCAAGAAAATCAAGAGCGCAGTGACTGACACCGAGGGTTCGATTCGATTCGACCGTGAGGCGAAGCCAGGCGTCGCAAACCTGCTGGGCATTTATTCGGCCCTGACCGGCGAGAGCATCTCGAGCATCGAGGGTCGTTTGGCTGGGCAAGGCTATGGCGCGCTCAAGAGTGAGGTTGCCGACGCTGTTATTGCCGCGCTCGAACCGATACGATTGCGCACCAACGAGTTGCTCTCCGACCCGGCTGAACTTGACCGTCTCTTGGCCACCGGAGCCGATAAAGCAAACGAGCTTGCCGAACAAACTTTGGCAAAAGTTTTTGCCCGGGTCGGGTTCATTCCCGCAACCCGCAGTTAGCCACGACCCTAACCGCCGAACGGTCATCCTCAAGTTCACTGCGGGCTAAATGGAATAGCTACCCTGCCCAAGGGGTTTTCAGTATTCTTAGTAAAGTAACAAAACGTTCTTCGGGGTCAGTGTAAATCTGAACCGGCGGTTAGAGTCCGCGACCCGACAAACTGCTCGCTAGAGCAACACAATCTTGGCAACAGGTGAGTGGGTTTGGCGGTTGATCTGGTGAAACTCCAGAACCGACGGTTAAAGTCCGGATGGTAGAAGAACGCTAGCTTTTGCTTTGCGCAACATTGTTGTTTGCGCAGGCTTTCGCTGGCATACCCCGTGGCACGTTTGTCTAAACGATGAGAGCCCGCGATGTCAGCAGAAATCGAAGTTTTTGAGGCCCCGATGCGTCGGGCACTCGAGCTTGCCCTGCTTGGCCCAGTGTTTGGCGTGAACCCTCAAGTTGGCGCTGTAATCGTCGATTCCGACGGCAAAATTTTGGCTGAGGGCTGGCACCTCGGCTCGGGCACCGATCACGCCGAAGTTGCAGCGCTAAAAGAATTGGCTGCCAAAGGAATCACTGCCGTTGGCCTAACCGCCGTCGTTACTCTCGAACCCTGCAACCACACCGGCAAAACCCCGCCTTGCACCCAGGCGTTGATTGATGCCGGAGTTTCGCGCGTGGTGTTTGCGGTCAGCGACCCGGGCGATGAGTCGGCTAACGGCGCAAAAACCCTTCGAAAAGCCGGCATCGAAGTGGTTGAGGGAGTCTTGACTGCCGAAGCCGAAGAGCAGGGTCGCATCTGGTTGACAGCAAATCGCTTGGGCCGCCCATTCGTGACTCTCAAGTGGGCAGCGAGCCTCGATGGTCGAAGTGCCGCCGAAGACGGAACATCCAAGTGGATTTCAGGAGCCGAGTCTCGCGCCGACACTCATCAACGCAGGGCCTTGGTCGACGCGATTTTGGTTGGCACGCGCACCGTCTTGGCCGACGACCCCGAACTCACCGCCCGCAAAACCACCGGCGAACTTTATGACCACCAGCCGCTGAGAGTTATTTTGGGAGAAACCAAAATTAAGGGCAACTACCGAATTCTCAACGACGCTGCCCCAACGGTGCACTACGAAACTCGATCGATTCACGGCGCTCTAGCCGAACTGTGGGCGAGAGGTGTTCACCACGTTTGGGTTGAGGGTGGGCCAAAAGTTGCTAGCAAGTTTGTAAAGCTCGGTTTAGTCGACGAATTTTTGATTTACCAGGCCGCCATGCTGATTGGCGGTGACCGCACTTCGCTTCGAAACATCGGCGTTGACACCATGGTCGAGGCGATTCAACTCGAATATAAAGAGGTCAGGATGCTCGGCGAAGACGTTTTCATTCGCGCCGTTCCAAAACCTCGAACCTCAGCAACTAAGAAAAAGGGCGACAAATAATGTTTACCGGAATTATCGAAGAACTTGGCGTGGTCACCGCGATTGAGAACCAACCAGATGCAATTCGGCTGACCCTAAAAGGCCCGCTGGCGACCAGCGATGTGAGTCGTGGTGACTCGATTAGCGTCAGCGGCACCTGCCTGACCGCTGTTGAGATCGATAAGACCGCAGAGACTTTTACCGCCGATGTGATGCATGAAACGCTGCGTCTCACTAGCCTCGACGGGGTCAAAGTTGGCGATCGAGTGAACTTGGAGCGTGCGATGACCGCAGCTACGCGCTTTGGAGGCCACGTTGTGCAGGGCCATGTCGATGGCGTGGGTCGAATCTTAAGTGTTGAACCGAGCGATAACTGGACCTGGGTTCGAGTTTCGGTGCCGGCTGACCTCATGAAATATGTAGTTCTCAAAGGGTCGATTACTTTGGATGGCGTATCTCTGACCGTCAACGAAGTGGGAGACGACTTTATCGGAGTCAGTCTGATTCCTGAAACCTTAGCGCTAACAACTTTTGGCGTCAAAAAACCTGGCGACGCTGTGAATGTTGAGGCCGACGTTATGGCCAAACACATTGAGCGCTTGTTAGAAGCGAGAGGCAACAAATGAACCATGAGCTTTCAACCATTGAAGAAGCCCTAGAGGCACTTCGCGCGGGCAAACCAGTTTTGGTTGCTGATGCGGCCAACCGCGAAAACGAGGGCGATGCCATCATGGCCGCCGAGTTTGCTACCACTGAATGGTTGGCTTGGTTTGTAAACCACACCTCGGGCTACATTTGCGCACCAATGTCTGAAAGACACGCAAACAAACTTGAGCTTCCGCTAATGACGGTAACCAACCAAGACACCTACCGCACGCAATACACGGTTTCGGTGGATGCTGCCGAAGGCGTGACCACCGGAATAAGCGCGAGTGATCGAGCAACGACGCTGCGATTGCTGGCTGACCCTAGCGCGAAGCCGCGAGACATTATTAGGCCGGGCCACATCCTGCCGCTTCGCGCAAACAAAAACGGCGTCTTGGCTCGGGCCGGGCACACCGAAGCTGCCGTCGACCTTTTGATGCTTGCTGGCCTAGAGCCGGTCGGCGTGATCGGCGAAATGGTGAACCTCGACGGCACAATGTCGAGACTCAGCGAGTTGTTTGAAATCGGAAAAACCTTCGACCTTCCGGTGATCACGATCGAACAGCTGATTCAACACCGGTTGGCCCTGCCAGAAAACCTTGACAATGACATCGACGGACGCATTCGGTGTGATGCAGAAACCATGTTGCCTACCACCCATGGCACTTTCAAGGTGCGAGGCTACTACGACCTTCGAACCACCGCCGATCACGTTGCGATCATCGCCGGAAACCCGACGGGTGAAAACGTTTTGGTGCGCATGCACAGCGAGTGCATCACCGGTGAGGCATTTGGTTCGTTAAAGTGTGAATGTGGCCCGCAGCTTGATTTTGCACTCGAGGCAATTGCCAAAGACCCAAAGGGCGGCGTAGTTATTTACCTGCGCGGCCAAGAGGGTCGCGGCATCGGCTTGCTCAAGAAGCTGCAGGCATACAGCCTTCAAGAGCAGGGTCTAGACACTGTCGAAGCAAACCTTGCTTTGGGCCTGCCTAGCGAAAACCGAGAATATGGCGCAGCGGTTTCGATTCTGCGCGACTTAGGCGTAACGAGCGTGAGACTTATGACCAACAACCCGGCAAAGAGCGAGTTTTTGACCTCGGCCGGTATCGCCGTAAACGAGTTCGTTCCGGTTATTGTTGGCCAGTCAGCAGAAAACGCGGGATACCTAGCAACCAAAGTTTCAAAAATGGGACACCGAATTCCAGGTTCAGAACCAATAGCATTAGGAGCTAAAAAATGAGCGGCGCAGGCGCACCAAAACTTCAAATCGACGCAACTGGTCTTCAAATTGCGATTATCGTAACCAGTTGGCACACCGAGATTACCGGCGGTCTTCTCGCCGGAGCCGAGCGCGCATTAATTGCAGCCGGAAACACCGACTATGAAATCTGGCGCGTTCCGGGTGCTTTTGAGCTGCCATTGGCGGCTCAGCGGGCTGCAGCCGCTGGCGCAGATGCAATCGTTGCGCTCGGCGTTGTGATTCAAGGCGACACTCCGCACTTTGACTATGTATGTGCTTCAGCTACCGACGGGCTCACCAGGGTGCAGCTTGACACTGGGGTTCCGATTGGCTTTGGGCTACTAACTGTAAACAACGAACAACAGGCCCTCGACCGAGCCGGTCTCGAAGGGTCAAAAGAAGACAAAGGTGCCGAAGCCGTCGAGGCCGCAGTGCTCATGGCTAGACTGAACTAGACCCCAAGCCGGGTCTTTAAACTCAGTAAGGAATCAAATGACTGGCACAGAAATCGCTCTTCGCATCGTTCTCGTTCTTCACTTCATCGGTTTAGCCTCGTTGTTGGGTGGCTTTTTGACTCAGATGAAGCTGTTAAAAACCGGAGGAAGCATCACTCCGGCAATTTTTCACGGCGCATGGACGTTGCTGATTACTGGGTTTGGCATGGTTGGTTTGGTTTTTGCAAACCACGAAAAACCAATCGATTGGGCTTTGGGAGCGAAGTCTCTAATAATCGCAGCAATTTTTACTCTTGCCTATGCGTTCAACAAAAAAGAAACCTTGCCAAAGTGGGTTTTGCCAACGATTGGTTTGCTAACCATCGCGGCCATCGCGATTGCCACAATCAGTGGCATGATCGTCGAATCAAACTAGCTTTCAAATAAAAACCCGCCGCTTCGAGAGCTCGAGGTGGCGGGTTTTTTGTTGCCAAAACTCTTAGCGGGTGGTGAACCTGGTCTTGGTCGAAGTAGCACCAATCTGCCCGTTGCTCACTGCAGTGACGTCAAACTCGTAAGCGGTTCGGCTCGTGAGGTTAGCCACTGCCTGCCTAGTAGCTGTGAGGCCGGTGAAGTTTTGCAATACGGTGGTTGAACCCGAAAGATAAACGTTGACGTTATAGGTGACCGGGCTGTTGTAGTTCGGCGAAGTTACGGCTGTCCACGACAGAGTTGCCCCGGTTGTTGTCAGGCTTCCGGCGGAAGGTCGATTCGCCACAGTTGGAATACCCGTGCCGGTGCTCGCTGTCAAAACGTTGCTCGCTGGGCTCGGGCTAACGATGTTATTGGCAATCACCTGAAACTGGTAGCTCGTGCTTGAGGTTAGGCCAGTCACAACATAAGTCGTGGTCGTTCCCGACAGTGTTGCAATGGTCGTCCATACCGCACCAATGTTCTGTTGAACCACATAGCTGGTTAGCGTTCCACCGGGTGCAGAAGGTGCGTTCCAGCGCAGTGCAAGTGCGTTGCCATAGACAGTAGCGGTTGCAAGGGTTCGAGGAGCGGTTGGCGCAACCGGCACAGCTGTTGTGCTGGCATTAAGAACGCTGGTTGTCACCGATGTGCCAGTCACGTTGGTTGCCGAAACTCTAAAGTTATAAGCCGAACCAGCCGCTAATCCTGAAACTACAAATGGGCTGGCAAGCGATGTCGTAACCGTGTAAGCCGCTACGTTTGAGCGCTTGTATTCGACTTTGTAACTTGTGATCGGGCTGCCACCAGTGTTTGTCGGTGCCACCCAGTTCAAAGTGACTGAGTTTGCGGTGATTGAGTTAGCGCTCAGCGATGTCGGCGCGCCAGGCACCGTTCCCAAAGTGGTTGCAGTTACCAACGAAGTTGGGTTGCTGCTCGAAATCACGTTGACCGACGAAACTCTAAAGTCATAAGAAGTTAGAACCGAAAGGCCGGTGACCGTCGCAGTCGTTGAAAACGAAGTAGCCGAAGCCCATGTTGAACCACTGGTTGGTTTGTATTCAACTAGGTAGCTAGTAGCCGGGTTGTTATTGGTGTTTGCAGGAGCTGCCCAAGATAGAGCTACCGAACTGCTGGTCACCGTGCCGGTGGCAAGTGCGGTTGGCTCAGTTGGAGCAGCCGTTGCCGGGTTTGCTAAGTTGTTGATGAAAGTCGTGTTGAGCAAGAAATTGCCGTTTGGAGTCAGCGAGTTTGTCACCTTGCCGGCAACCGCCCCGCCCAGCAGAGCCGCTGTAACCTGTGCCGTGGTGGCAGTCCGGTTGAGCGAAAGATACTGTGCAACCGCTCCGGTAACGTGCGGTGTTGCCATTGAGGTTCCGCTCATGGTCTGCGTTCCTCCAGCTGCGCTGTTGAGGTCAGAGACGATGTTCACACCAGGTGCAAACATGTCGACACAGCTGCCGTAGTTTGAGAACGAAGCTCGAGCGTCATTGGTGTCAGAGGCTCCTACCGTGATTGCAGTTGGTTCGCTCGACGGCGATGAGTTACAAGCATTGGCGTTGCTGTTGCCCGCAGCAACCACGCTAATGATGTTCTTCGCAGACAAACTTGCGATTGCTGCGTTCAGGGTCGCGTCGAGTCCTCCACCCAGGCTCATGCTGACTACCGCAGGGGTTCCAACCGGGTTATTCGTTGCGATCCAGTTGAGACCAGCGACGATGCCGGCGTAGCTGCCCGAACCGGCGCAGTCAAGAACGCGCACTGGAACAATCGTTGCAAACTTGGCGATTCCATAAACCGAACCGGCAGCTGTTCCGGCAGTGTGAGTGCCGTGACCGTTGCAGTCAACGGCTGGGTTGCCACCGTTGGTGACCTCGTCGATGCCCGTGGCCATTCGACCGGCAAAGTCGGGGTTGTCACCCTGCACGCCGGTGTCGACGATATAAACGCGAACACCCACGCCTGAAGTGTCTGGGTAGGCAAAAGAGTTATCTAGCGGCAAAGCGCTCTGGTCGGTGCGGTCAAGGCCCCACGAAGGAGTCGGCGCCTGAGTGCCCATCAGGTGGGCAACGCCATCCAATGAAACCGAAGTGACGCCCGCGGTCTTCGCAAGGGCTGCTGCCTCAGTTGCGGTAAGGCGAGCGCTGTAACCGTGAATGCCGCTCCAGCGCTGTTGGGTAACGCCACCAATGCGACCGATTTCATTGTCAACAGAGGCAAAAGCGGCCTTCGATGTGCTGACGATGTAGGTGTTACGCGGTTGGGACGCGAAAGCGCCAGAAGTGGCGGTTACTACTGACGCAATTGCCAATAGTCCTGTTAAAAATCCTTTACGCATGTCGTTCCCCGAATCTTTTCGTTGAGATAGCTTTTTTCAGTTTAACTTCAGTGCACGCACAGAAAAGACAAAAAACTCGATTTTAGGCAAATTAACAGGATGCCCTATCGCATGAAAAGCGCGGTCAACCGTCGGGTTGTGAAAACCAAGCCAACGATAATCATGACCACAAAATAAGCCACTTCACCGAGCATGTGCCAGCTAAAGATTCCGAAGTTTAGGTTTCGCATCAAATCAACGCCCTGCCACAGCGGCAGAGCCTGCACGATTACCTGAAGCCACTGCGGGTAAACCGACAGCGGATAAAAAGTGCCGCTAAACAAAAACATCGGCAGCAAAAAGAAGTTGATCCAGTTCATGCCCTGAAACGATTTGATGTAGCTGGTTACGGCCATTCCAAATGACGCAAATCCAAACGCCACTAAAACAGCTGCGACCACAGAAAGCAAGCCCCAGGGCGACGGAACCAAGCCGAGCGGAATCATCACGATCATAAAGCCAAGGGCATAAGCCAAACCGCGCAGCAGCGCCCATCCGATTTCGCCAAGGGCAACATCTAATGCGCCCAGCGAGGTCGACATCATTCCTTGATAAAGCTTGGCGAAATGCATCTTGAAAAACACGTTCCAGGTGCTGTCATAAATGGCACCGTTCATGGCGCTGGTGGCCAACAGCGCTGGCGCAATATAGGCGCCGTAGCTAACGGGGTTTCCGTTTCCGTCGGTCATGCCGGTGATTAGCTGGCCAACACCAAAGCCAAAAGCCGCCAAATAAAAGATTGGCTCAACGAAACCAGACAAAACGACTAGCCAGGTAGACGACTTGAGCGCCATGTATGCGCGCTCAATAACAATCGATTGGCGGCCAGAATAATAGCCAGCACCCGCGCGCTTGGCGCGACGCTCAGCAATCGAAACCGCGGTTTCTGCCACGACAGCCTGAAGACTCATTCGGCCAACCTCGACTTAAACTTGCGGGCTGCGAAATAGAAGCCAACGAAATAGAGTGACGCTAGAAACGCAAAGTGCACGGCCATTAGCCAGGGTTCGACCGGGTGGCCATAGCTGAGGTTTCGCCCGAGGTTTGTGGAGTGCCACAGCGGCGAGATCCAACCTATCCACTGCAGATAAATCGGGGTGTTTTCAATCGGATAAAAAGTTCCACTGAACATAAACATTGGCGCAATTACAAAACGCCCGACCACTGCGAAAAACCCGTCATCTTCTTTGGTGTAAGCCGCAAACGCCATCATCGTGGCGGCAAAGCCCATACCCGCAAAAATCGACGCGAGCATCAAAGCTGGCAGGTGAGCGGCATCGATTGCGCCGAAAGCAATCAAAATGCCGCCATACATGAGCCCGGTCGCAACACAGCGAATAAACGAAGCAATCATGATGCCGCCGGTGATGTGACTTTCGGTTAGCCCCGCCGTGTTCATCGCATAAATGTACTTAGTCCAGACGAAGCCCTCAAAGACCGGAAAACTGGTTTCATCCATCGCGCCTTGAATGCATGCTGTGGCGAGAAGAGCCGGTGCGAGAAACTCAAGATAGCTAACACCCTCGATGCCGTTTGGGCCCACACTCTGGTTGACAAGCGCGCCGATTCCCAGGCCGATTGAAACTAAATATAGAAGCGGATTGCCAAGGCCAAACGCCACAATGGCTGTCCACCACTTGCCCATGTTGCGAAGGCGATACTCTGCGGCATACCAGTATCCGAAACGTCGGATTCGGTCTGGGTCAATTAGTTGGTTCGAGCCGATCCACGAACTCGGTCGCGACGAGGTTGGCTGCATCGACGAACTCGATTCGACAACGCTCACTAGTCGACCAAAGTTCTGCCGGTGAGACGCAAAAAGACGTCTTCAAGTGAGCTTCGGCGCACCAGAGAGGTAACCGGCTCAAAGCCTCGGACACCGATTTGGTGCAATATTTCTTCGCCGTTCTCGGCATAAATCAAAATGCGGTCAGGCAAAACTTCGACGCGGTCTCCGAGATCTTCGATTTTTGGAGCGACCTCGGCGTTTTTAGCTGAACCAAACCTAACCTCGACAACCTCTCGACTCGAATAGTCTCGAATCAAATCGGCCGGGCTGCCCTCAGCCATAATTTTGCCTTTGTCCATCACGATTAGGCGGTCGCAAAGCTGCTCGGCTTCATCCATGTAGTGGGTTGTAATAACGAGGGTCACGCCCTGTTCCTTAAGGCGAAAGAGGCGATCCCAAAGAACGTGCCGAGCCTGAGGGTCTAGGCCGGTGGTCGGTTCGTCGAGCATCAAAATCTCTGGCTCATTTACCAGGCCGCGCGCAATCGTCAAGCGACGTTTCATGCCACCGCTGAGAGATTCAGTTTTGGCATCACGCTTTTCTTCGAGCTGCACAAAACCGATGAGCTCATCAACTTTGCGCTTTAGGAACTTGCGGCTCAAGCCAAAATAGCGGCCATAGATATAGAGGTTCTCCCAAACCTTGAGCTCGCGGTCAAGGTTGTCTTGCTGGGGCACAACCCCGAGGTGTGCGCGAATCTCAGGGCCTTTGCTGTTTGGGTCTTTGCCCAAAATTTCGAGGTCACCCGAAGTGCGCTCAAGAGTTGCCCCAATCATGCGCATAGTTGTTGATTTACCTGCGCCGTTGGGCCCCAGAAGGCCAAAAGCCTCGCCTCGGGTCACTGTGAAGTTGATTCCGTCGACTGCGGTGAAGTCTCCATAGGTTTTTGTGAGCGACTTTGCCACAATCATGTTCTCGGTCATCCTGATATTCTAAAACTATGCCCAAGTCAATCGCCCCCAAATTGGGTAATCGCCGTGTAACGGGTAAGGAACAGTTTTATACGCCGCAAGCTTTAGCTGAATCTTTGGCTACGAGCTTGCTCGAGTTTGTGCCCGACCTCGCCAACCGCCTGATTTTGGAGCCGGCCGGAGGCACCGGCAGTTTCATTAGCGCAACTCACGGTCTGGGCGTTCAAAACGTTTTGAGCTTCGATATCGAGCCAAAGTTTGCCGGAGTTTCAAAAGCTGATTTCTTGAGTGTCGACCTCACTGGGCTGCCGGCTCATTCGGCGGTCGCGATTTCAAACCCGCCGTTTGGGCGCAATAACTCGCTGAGCATTCCTTTCTTTAACCACGCAGCGAGCATCTGTGACACGATCGCGTTTATTGTGCCGCGCAGCTGGCGCAAGTGGTCGGTGATTAATCGCCTCGACCGTGATTTTCATCTGGTGAGCGATGTCGACGTAAAAGTTGACTATGTTGACGAGCTCGGCAAACCGGTTGGAAACAAGCTCAGGCTAAACACCTGTTTTCAGATTTGGCAATATTCGGCTACGGAGCAGCGTTCAAAAATCGCCGTTCAAGATCTTGGCCTGGTGACCAAAGTTAAACCGGCTGAGGCAGATGTTGCACTGACAATTTTTGGCTTCGGATGCGGGCGTGTGCTCACCGAATTTGAGCGACACCCCAACACAACTCGCATGTTCCTCAAACTCGGGCATCCGCGAGCTTTAGAGGCTTTGCAGGCGGTTGACTTCAGTCGTTTTTTTAAAAACACGGCATACACTGAGGCCTTGGCTCTGCCCGAAATCAACTATCTGTTGAATGAACACATTTTTGGGAATCCGCACCTTATTGAAGGCAGTTGAATAGACCTATGAGCAGTAACGAAGGTTTCGGTCGCCGCCGCCGCGGTGCAGGTTTTGGCCCTGAGGGCAAGGATGCTAACAAGGCAAAGTTTGGTCAGCTCTGGCCATACATGCGCCCATATAAGAAGTCACTCTGGTTAGCGGGCATTCTCTCGGTGGTAAGCGCTGGTTTTAGCTTGGCTCAGCCCCTGCTGGTTGGTCAGGTAATCACAGCGGTGCAAAAACAACTGGACCTATTGCCTCTGATTTTGTTGCTCGTGTTGTTCATTGCTCTCTCGGCCCTGGTCGGCGGCTATCAGTACTACATTTTGACTCGCACCGGCGAGGGTGTGGTCTTAACCGCCCGCACCCGCATGGCTTCGAGGCTGCTTCGCCTGCCGATTCACGAATACGACACTCGTCGCACCGGCGATTTGGTTTCGCGTGTGAGTTCTGACACCACTCTGTTGCGCGCCGTACTGACCCAGGGCCTCGTCGACGCTATCGGCGGAGTCTTTATGTTTTTCGGCGCGATCATTGCGATGGCTTTCATCGACCCGATTTTGCTCGGCGCAACCCTCGCCGTAATTGCGGTAGCGGTTGTTTCAATCGTGATTGTTGCTAGCCGAATTCGCGCGGCAACCACGGCCGCCCAGGCTCGAGTTGGTGAAATGTCGGCCGCTGTTGAACGCGCTCTTGGCGCGATTCGAACGATTCGAGCATCGCGAGCTGAGGCACGCGAGACCTCCGAGATCGAAAGCAGTGCAAAAAACGCTTATGTTCAGGGCGTCAAAATCGCCCGAATCTCTTCTGCCATTTCACCTATCGCCGGAATAGCGATGAACGGATCTTTCATAGTGGTGCTCGGTCTTGGCGGCTGGAGAGTGGCATCGGGCGCGACAACCATCGCAAACCTCGTTTCATTTATTTTGCTGTTGTTTCTGTTGATTCGCCCGCTGGGTTCGGCCTTTGGTGCGTATTCATCGGTGCAGACAGCACTCGGCGCGCTAGCTCGCATTCAAGAGGTGCTTGACATAACCACCGAGGATGAACTGCCACAGGTGGGCAAACTCTCGCCCCGTGCAGCCCAAAACGATATCGCGCTCGAGTTTGTCGGCGTCGACTTCGAATATGCGGCACCCGCCGAAGCTTCCAAGGCTGAGGATTTCACTGCCGGCGCCGCACCTGCCGCGCCGGATTCACCTTCAGAAGCGCAGGTCGCGTCATCCGTGTTAAAAAATGTAAATTTCAAGGTTGCTCGAGGTTCACGCGTTGCGATTGTTGGCCCTTCGGGCGCTGGCAAGTCGACGATTCTGTCGTTGATTGAGCGTTTTTATGAGCCGACCGGCGGCGAGATTCGTCTTGACGGCCAGGCAATCACCAGCATTTCGCGCGAAGACCTGCGCGCTCAGCTGGGTTATGTTGAGCAAGATGCTCCAGTCTTGGCCGGCACGATTCGCGCCAACCTTTTGCTGGGCACTCCCGGCGCAACCGACGAGCAACTTGTTGAAGTTCTTGAGGCCGTGAACCTGACCGAAGTCTTTGAGCGCGACTCGCGCGGGCTCGACGCCGAAGTTGGCGAAAACGGAGTCATGCTTTCGGGCGGCGAACGTCAGCGTTTGGCAATCGCGCGCACACTGCTAACCGCAAACCCAATTCTTTTGCTCGACGAATCAACTGCCGCGCTCGATGGCCTCAACGAGCAGCGAATGCGCGAAGCGATTGACGCAGTCGCCAAGCAACGAACGCTGATCGTCATCGCACACCGTCTTTCAACGGTGGTCGACAGCGACCAAATCATCGTGCTCGAAAACGGCTCAGTCGTGGGGGTTGGCACGCACAGCGAACTCGTAAAGTCAACGCCGCTCTACCGCGACCTCGCAAAGCACCAGTTGCTGGTCTAGCTGCGAGCCTTCAGATATCTGACCACAACAGCGATTGCCAAAAAGGCGAGCGACAGGTAACCAAATGCGGGGGCAACGCTGAAACCCCAAAACATTTGAAGGGCTAACAGACCGATCAAGACGTGCGAGGTGATTCGAAATTTGCCTTTGGCGCGATTGAGAATCGCAAAGGTCAGGGCCACAACGCCTAACAAAGCCTGCACCAGCAAAAGCGCCATCACAAAATAAGCCAAAGATTCCATGGTCAAAGCTTCGCACCCCTGCCTGCACTAGTCAAGGAGCCGTGAAGGAGTAACATTCAGGCATGAGCAAATTTGATGCAGAAAAGTTGAAGAAAAAAATCAAGAAGCAAACCAAAAAGGCTGGAAAAATGAAAATCAAGACCAACGGCCAAGGCGGGTTCTATTTCGTCGCTTTTGTTGGCGCTGCGATCTACTTCATCTCGCATTCAACCGGCTTCTGGGATGGAGTTCTGGGAGTGCTGAAGGCAATCGTCTGGCCTGCGTTTTTGGTTTACGAGGCGTTCGCCAAACTGCTTGGCTAAGCATCAGTTACCCCCTCCCAAAAAATGGCTCACAAGATCTTTGAAATGCCGGTAGCCCGGGTTTGGCCGCTTTATATTGCCAAGCTCGAGCGAAAGGGTAGAACGACCGATGAGCTAAACCAAGTAACTCGCTGGCTGACCGGGTTCACCCAGTCTCAGCTCGATGAGCAACTTTTCAATGGCCAGACTTTTGCTGAGTTCTTCGGGGCAGCAACCATAAACCCAAATGCTCCTCTGATTACCGGCGTTATTTGTGGGGTTCGCATCGAACAAATCGAAGACCCGCTGATGCAAAAAATTCGTTATCTCGACAAACTGGTCGACGAGTTATATAGAGGCCGACCACTTCACAAAGTCTTGCGCGGTTGAGTGCAGGTCGACTAGGTGCTTGCCTCTAGTGGCGCGTCACTGACCCCTGGCCGTCTAACTGCCAGGCGCGCACATAATCGATAGATGTGTAGCTCTTCGCCCATCCGTCGTAGGCACCACCAAAGTCGCCGGTTGCGTTGTTGAAAATCAAGAACACCGGCTGGTTAAACGACCACACGTTTGAGTCCAAGACTGAAGGATTCACTATCCAAAACAACTCACGGTCAACATAAAACTCCATGCGGTTCGGCGACCAAGCGAAGCCATAGGTGTGAAAATCTGATTGGTAGTTAGCAATGTCAAAAATCTCGTTGACCGCGTATTGATGATTGTCGCAGCATCCTGGAGCGCCGTCGACCGCGTAGTGAACTGCCGAAGATGCCCGAGTTGGCCGGTCGCCACCCTGCTCTGCAATGTCGATTTCGCCAGACAGCGGCCATCCGACACTAGAAATCGAGTCACCCAACGCCCAAAAAGCTGGCCAGTTGCCGCCACCTTGAGGCATTTTCATTCGTGCTTCGATGTAACCATATTGAAACGAAACTTTGCCTTGAGTGTCAAAGCGACCGCTCGTGAAGAAACACTCGGCCGCCAAACATCGGCCGACATTTGAGGGCTGGTGCGTGACGTGAGTTGTGGTGATAACCGCGTTGCCTTGAGCACTGCCGTCGAGGGCGATGGCATCGGGTGTGTACCACTGCGGTTCGGCGTTGTGGCAGGTGCCGCCGCCGTTAGTTTCGTCGTGACCGCAGAAACGCGGGGTGAAGTTTGCCTCGCTAACTTGAGTTTTGGCGGCCCCCGAAAACTCATCTGCCCACAGAAGCGCGCCGAGCTTGTGACCGAACAAAACCGGCGTTGCCGACAGGCGCGTCCATTTTGCATATAAAACGGTTTTTGCTCGGGGTTTGATAACTGCACGGTCTTTGTAACGCACAGCGGAATAAGGCGAGGTAGCCCAACCCGCAAAGTTGTAACCCGGGCGAACGAACTTGGCTTTGGCCAGAGCTTTGCCGGTTGCGGGCACCAGTTGTGAAGACA
>JBEGPW010000049.1:0-12488 GCA_041181225.1 Actinomycetota bacterium
CTGCGGGAATCCCTTTGGCGTGTTGATGCCGGTGCCGACGGCTGTGCCGCCTAGAGGCACCTCAGCCACGCGACCGATAGTGGTCTGAACGCGTTCGATTGCGTAACGAATCTGCGCGGCGTATCCACCAAATTCTTGACCTAGAGTCACTGGGGTTGCGTCCATCAGGTGGGTGCGGCCGGCTTTAACGACGGTTGCCCAAAGGGCGGCTTTGGCCTCAAGCTTGACGGCTAGGTAATCTAGCGCCGGCACCAGATCGTGAATCAGTGCCGAGGTCACGGCAACGTGAACGCTGGTGGGGAACACGTCGTTTGACGACTGTGAGGCGTTGACGTGGTCGTTTGGGTGCACCGGCGCACCGAGGCGAGTGCTTGCCAAAGTCGAGAGCACCTCGTTCATGTTCATGTTCGAAGAAGTGCCTGAGCCGGTCTGAAAGATGTCAACCGGAAACTCACCGTCGTGACCACCGGCAACCACAGCGTCAGCGCTGTCGGCGATGGCTTTGGCAATCTCGGCGGTCAGAACACCGAGCGAAGCGTTTGCGAGCGCGGCAGCTTTTTTGATCTGGGCTAGAGCCGCAATGTGAGCGCGCTCAAGGGTTGTGCCCGAGATTGGAAAATTCTCGACGGCGCGTTGGGTTTGTGCAGCATAAAGTGCGTTTGCCGGCACGCGAACTTCGCCCATTGTGTCGTGCTCGATGCGGTATTCCATTTGTGTTGTCTCTTTCGTCAGTTGTGTTACAGGTTTCCGTGAATAACAATCGGATGAACTTCGCCCACGCTCAGACGGTAGTTCGCGCCGACCACGGCCAAACGACCGTCGGCCACCGCCTCGGCGATGAGTTTGCTTCGCTGCAAGATCTCGTCAACCGTGGCTCGAATGTGCAGCTCGGTGATGTCGTCAATCTCGGTGACGCCAACGGCGTGAGCTGCCTCAACGGTCGGAATGATTTTTTTCACCAGACTGGCAATGAATTCGCCTTGGGCGGGGGAGTGACCTGCGGCTGAGTCAATGGTGGCTCGAATCGCACCGCAGTTGTCGTGCCCGAGCACGAGAATAAGCGGAACTTTGAGCACTTCAATGCTGAACTCAAGTGAACCGAGAATAGTTTCAGCAATAACTTGGCCGGCGTTGCGAACCACAAAAAGATCGCCAAGGCCAACGTCAAAAATTAGTTCGGCTGAAAGGCGCGAGTCAGCGCAACCAAAAAGCGTTGCAAAAGGTCGTTGGCCTTCAGCCACCGAAGAGATGTGGTCGATGTCTTGGCGCGGGTGAGCTTGAGTGCCGCTGGCAAATCGCTTGTTGCCCTCAAGAACTGCTTTCCAAGCCTCGGCGGGTGTGTCTGGGCGGTGTGGATTATTTGGCATCGCTAGTTCTTCCCCTTGAGCTGGCTAACAAGTTGGGTTGCAAAATCGTTGAACACCACTTTTTCAGAGGTTCCGTAAAGCAAAACGGCGTTCGTGCCGTATTTCCAGACGATCATGTAATCTTTGGTTTTCGCCGGGTTGTGTTCGACCGGGCTTTGAAACTCTTGCCAGGTTTCGCCACCGGCTTGAAACTCGCTAACCAAGACTAGGTTGGCGGTCTGCAGCGCCATCCAAGTTGGGTTCACGTCGAAAGCTTGGGTGAGTCCAACGAACGAGCCGGTTGGGCTAACGAACCCGGCATACCAGTTTTGAACGCCATCGGCAGGCTTAGCGCTCCAGCGGGCGGCGTTGGAGGTCCATCCGAGTTGAAGGGTTGGCACAGCCAAAACGTGGTCGGTGGTAGTTTCAATCTGAGTTGCAACTGCTTTGTAATCAACGGCCGCAACCAGGTTGCTGTCGTCGCGAGGGTTAACCAGCACCAAGGCCAAGACGATTCCGACCGAGGCGGCCAGGGCCAACAAAAGGTTGTTTAGGGTTTGGCGGGCGCGGTGCTTTTTTGCCGACTCTGGGTCTGGAACAGCCTCAATCGGAACCGTGACTTTGCGAAATTTTTTGCTCATCGCGGTTTAGTCGTTTTTGGCGGCGGCAGATTTTGCCTCGATGGCTGCGTTTAGCTTGCCGCGGGCGGCCGAGAGCCACTCTTCGCAGCGCGCAGCCAAAGCCTCGCCGCGTTCCCACAGCGCCATCGACTCTTCTAGAGAAACCGAACCGGCCTCTAGCGTGGTCACAACTTTGACCAATTCGTCGCGAGCAGCCTCATAACTTAGGGCCGCGATATCTGAGTTTTTATCTTTAGCAGTCATCGTTCTTAAGCCTAATCAGCCGTCGCGCCAATTTCGCCCTTAGCTAGGCGAATGCTAAGTTTTTGCCCCGATTTAACTTTGGTGCCGTCAATGATCAGTTTGCCGTCGGGCGTGCGCACCACCGAATAACCTCGGTCTAGAGTTTGCTGCGGGCTGAGCGACCGAACCTGAGTTTTGAGGTGCTCGAGGGTTAGTGACTCCCTGTCGAGCAACACCGCAAAGCGCTCGCGCAGGCTTTGGTGTGCTCGGCTGACATCCTCGCTCAAAATGTCGATAAACGCATAAGGGTTCGCGAGCACTGGGCGGCTGCGCAACTGTTCAATAAAACTTTCTTGGCCGGCAACATACGCTTGGATGTTTCGCTCGATGCGCGCGAGTGCCTCGCCAAGTTTGCGTCGTTCGTCGATCACGTCGGGCACAACCCGTTTTGCCGCATCGGTTGGAGTTGAGGCGCGCAGGTCGGCAACGTCGTCGAGCACCGGGTTGTCGTTTTCGTGGCCGATGGCGCTAACGATTGGCTTCGTGGTTGCGGCGGCCGCGCGCACAACTCCTTCGTCGCTAAAGACGAGCAGGTCGCCAAACGCGCCGCCACCGCGGGCAACGATAATCACATCGACCTCGGGGTCGGCGTCGAGCTGTTGAATCGCTGCGATGATCTGCGGGGCAGCTTTTTCGCCCTGAACCAGAGTGTTGACGACCTTGAAGTTCACCTCAGGCCAGCGCAGGCGCGCGTTTTGCAAAACGTCTTTCTCGGCATCACTGTCTTTGCCGGTGATGAGCCCGATGCAGTTAGGCAGAAACGGCAAAGGTTGCTTGACCTGGGTCAAACCCTCGGCAGCCATTTGCATTCGCAGCCGGTGGATGCGCTCGAGTAGGTCACCCAAACCCACCTTGCGCATTTCTTGCACGCTCATGGTTAGCTTGCCGTTTTTTGGCCAAAACTCCGGTTTGATCAACGCAACCACGCGGTCGCCCTGCTGCAGCCCGGCTTCGAGGCCGACCGGGTTCCACGAGTGAACGCTCACAACGTTTTCGATTTGCAAATCTCGCAGCTCGGCAAACAGACGGCCGTTGCCACCGCTAACTTTGGCTAACTCGCCCTCAACCCATAGGTAGCCGAGCTTCTCGATGTGGCCTTTGATCGCCGAGTTGAGTTTTGAAATCGGCCACGGCTCAGCCCGGCTGCTCGTGCGCGAAGGGTTTGGGCCATCGCTCGGGTCAGCCGAGCTCGCGCCAGCATCCGAGTTAAGAGCACCGCCGCCCCAGCTGCCCAAACTTGACATAAAACCCCTCGACCTAAAGAGCTCACCCCGCGTTTATCATTAGAGAGTGATTGTTACTAAGGATACTTCTCCCATCGCCGTGATTCCCTCAAAACCAGAGGGACACAAGCGCGTTTTGCTTGCCTCGCCGCGAGGCTACTGCGCTGGCGTTGACCGCGCCGTGATCGCGGTTGAGAAGGCTCTAGATCACTACGGCGCACCGATTTACGTGCGCAAGCAAATCGTTCACAACAAACACGTGGTTGCCTCACTTGAGACTCGCGGTGCAATCTTTGTTGATGAGGTCGATGAGGTGCCCGAGGGCAGCATCCTAGTTTTCTCGGCCCACGGTGTTTCACCCGCTGTGGTTGCCGCCGCCGAAGAGCGCAACCTGCAGACCATCGACGCAACCTGCCCGCTAGTGACCAAAGTTCACCGCGAGGTTTTGCGTTTTGCCGCCGAAGACTATGACATTTTGCTTATCGGCCACGAAGGTCACGAAGAAGTTGAGGGCACTGCCGGTGAGGCTCCCGACAGCGTTCAGATTGTTGACGGCCCAGATAGCGCCGGCCAGCAGACCGTGCGCGACCCAAAGAAAGTCATTTGGCTTTCGCAGACCACCCTGTCGGTCGACGAAACCATGCAGACCGTTGTGAAGTTGCGCGAGAAATACCCAACGCTTCAGAACCCACCTAGCGACGACATTTGTTACGCCACCCAAAACCGCCAGGTTGCAATCAAAAAAGTTGGCGCCGACAGCGACCTCGTAATCGTGGTTGGTTCAGCCAACTCATCTAACACGGTGCGCCTGGTTGAGGTTGCTCTCGAGGCGGGCGCTAAAGCCGCCTATCGCGTTGACTATGCCCACGAAATAGAGGATGCCTGGTTCGACGGCGTAGAAACCGTTGGCGTGAGCTCGGGTGCCTCTGTGCCAGAAGAGCTCGTTGACGGAGTCATCGAGTTGCTCGCTGAGAAGGGCTTCGGAGACGTTCGCAACGTCACCACCGCCGAAGAAGACGTTCAGTTCTCGCTGCCAAAAGAACTTCGCAAAGACCTCAAGGCCGCAGGCGCTGACACGAGCAACAAGGTTAAGCGCACCTAAGCACATTCCCCGCACAGCTTGCGCGGCATCAGCGCGGTAGGCACTTTTCCGTGAACGGCTCTCTCCAGCCAGAACCATTCAAATTGCGTGAGGTAGCGTTTTCGCAACATCTTGCTGTCTAAAGCGCAATAAGTTGCGAAAAGTCGAAAGAACGTTAAATCGATATTTAATCGGGCAGGGGAGCGGCGTTTGCGCCAGGCCTCGGCCGGTGGAGCGGCGTTTGCGCCAGGCAGCCGTTACTTTAGAGAGCGTTAACCATGTCGTCGATGCTTTCGATCGACAGCGCATAGTCAATGGCAATTACGCTTGCGCCGATGATTCCTGCGTCAACCCCGGCACGCGATTGCGCGATGGTGAGGTGTTCGGTTGCGAGCGGCATCGAGCGCGAATAAACCACTTCGCGAACACCAGCCAACAGGTGTTCGCCAGCCAGAGCCAATGAGCCACCGATTGCGATGACTGAAGGGTTCAAAACGCTTACGCACGTGGTCAGAACCTCGCCGATGTCGCGACCTGCCTGACGCACCGCTTGAATAGCTGCTAGTTCTCCAGCTTTGGTGGCGTCTATCACGTCGGCAAGCACAGCGATTGGTTTGCCTTTGAACTGCGCGCCAGCCTCTGAGAGTTTTTGAGCCAAAGCCGGGCCAGCAGCCATTGCCTCGAGACAACCGCTGTTGCCACATCGGCAAGGCACGTTTGCGCCGCGAGCGATTTGCACGTGGCCGATATCGCCCGCGATGCCCTCGGCGCCGCGTTGCAAAACGCCACTGCTGATGATGCCCGAGCCGATGCCAGTCGAAGCCTTTAGAAAAATCATGTTTTCGATACCAGGCCAAGCGAACTGCTGTTCGCCTAGGGCCATGATGTTTACGTCATTGTCAACTAGCACGGTTGCCTTGAGGTGTTGATTCACAAAACCTGGCACATTGAAGGCATCCCAGCCAGGCATGATTGGAGGGTTCGAGGGTTTGCCAGTGCTGTGTTCCACGGGGCCTGGCAAGCCGATGCCAATAGCAATAAGGTCGGCTTCTTTAAGTTTTAGAGCGGCGAGCTCTGATCGAATGGTGCGAACCATCCATCCGAGGCAAGATTCTGGGCCGTCGGCGATGAGCATTTTGGTTGATGTGCGGGCGAGAATGTTGCCCACGAGGTCGGTGACTGCGAGCGAGGCTGAAGTGGCACCAAAGTCAACAGCAACCACAACGCCAGCCTTTGGGTTTAGGGCAACCTGGGCCGAAGGGCGCCCGCCGGTTGACACTGCATCGGTCAGTGGGGCCAAGAGGCCAAGCTCAAGCAGGGCGTCGATGCGCAGCTGAATGGTTGAGCGTGCAAGCCCAGTTAGTTCAACTAGTTCGGCTTTAGTGCGGGGTTGGCCGTCGCGAAAAATCTGAAAGAGGGCAGCAGAACTTGCCCCGTTTATCTTTTTTAGTGTCTCAGCCATGTCTAGATTTTAGTGCTCAGAGAATCGTTTTTGAGGGATTTTCTTTTGTTATCGGCATAAGTTAGTAACAGAAAGATAACATTATGTTGATTTTCGACAAAAGACTGATTTTGTCTGTCATTATTCTTTCAAGGCAAATATTGCTAACGAGAAAGGCAACAGAATGAAGATCGGTTACTCAACAATCACTTGGGGTGGCGTTATCGGTCACCCAGCGGGCGTAACAGCGGTGAAAGACCTTTTCTATGTTGCAAACGGCGACTCGCTAGAGGCAATCGCCGATATCGCCGAAGCTGGCTATGAAGGAATCGAAGTTTTCGACGGCAACCTAGCCGCCTATGCAGACCAGCCAGAAGTTCTGCTAGACGCTCTTAAGAAGGCCAACCTGAAGTTGGTTTCGGTTTACACCGGCGCAAACTTCATTTATGACGAGATTCTCGAAGACGAAATGCACAAGATCGCACAGGCAGCCAAACTCGCATCAGACTTTGGTGCAACACGTTTGGTCGTGGGCGGCGGTGCCAAGCGTGCGCGCGGCGAACAGCCAGAAGACATGGCTAAGCTCGCCAAAGCACTCGACCAGGTGGTTGACCTAGCAGCCAGCTTTGGTCTTGAGTGTAGCTATCACCCGCACCTTGGCACCATCGTTGAGGGCCCAGAGGCCCTCGAGCGACTCATGGAACTTTCGAAAATCAACTTTTGCCCAGACACAGCTCACCTAACTGCTGGTGGGGGAAACCCAGTTGAGCTAATCGAAAAGCACGCAGGCCGCCTGGCTCACGTGCACCTAAAAGACTACAAATACGCCACCGGCGCATTCTTGCCACTCGGGCAAGGAGACATCGATTTTGGCGGCGTAATTGCAGCAGTGAAATCAGCGGGCTACGACAGTTGGCTCATGGTTGAACTGGACTCATATGACGGCGACCCTAAAGAAGCCGCCGAAATCAGCAAGCAGTTCCTCGACAAGCTGCTAGCTAAATAGCCACATCCACCTCTCAACATCCATCCATCAAACAACGTGTAATAAGGGAGTTACTTTATGAAGAAGAAAATCGCCGCATTGGCCATTGCCAGTGCGCTTGTTTTGGGAATGAGCGCCTGCTCAAACTCAGGCAGCTCAAACAACAGCGGTGCAAACGCCGAGGTTACCGCCAAGGTTGACGCAGCACTTGCAGAACTTTCGGGCAAGGTTCTAAGCCTCGGCCCAAACGGTGAAGCACCGCAGCCGTTCGACACCACCACTTTGACCGACGCAGAAGTTGCAAAGATTCAGGCTGGCAAGTTCAAGGCTGCAATCGTTATGCACTATGCAGGTAACGACTGGTCAACCGCTCAGGTTGCCGGCCTAAAGTCAGAGTTTGAGCGTCTAGGCATTCAGGTTGTTGCAACCACCGATGCTAACTTCAAGCCTGAGCAGCAGGTTTCTGACATCGAAACCGTTTTGGCTTTAAAGCCAGACCTAATCGTGTCGATTCCAACCGACCCAGTAGCAACCAAAGACGCTTATGCAAAGGCCAGCGCAGCTGGTGTGAAGCTAGTGTTCATGGACAACGTACCTTCAGGCTTAGTTGGCGGCAAAGACTATGTTTCTGTAGTTTCAGCTGACAACAAGGGCAACGGTGTGGTTTCAGCTCACTTGTTAGCCAAGGCTCTTGGCGGCCAGGGCAAAATCGGTCTAGTCTTTCACGACGCTGACTTCTTTGTAACCAAGCAGCGTTACGAGGGCTTCAAAGAGACCATCGCGCAGTACCCAGGCATTGAGATTGTTGAAGAAAAAGGCATCGGCGGCCCAGACTTTGCTGGCGACGCACAAGCTGCAGCAACCGCAATCTTGACCAAGCACCCTGACCTTGCCGGCATCTGGGGCGTCTGGGATGTTCCTGCTGAAGGCATCATGGCAGCAGCTCGCGAAGCAGGTCGCACCGACCTAAAGATCGCAACTGAAGACCTTGGCACCAACGTAGCTATCGCTCTTGCAAAGAACGAGCTCATTGTTGGTCTTGGCGCTCAGAGCCCATTCGACCAGGGCGTAGCTGAGGCTCGTCTTGGCGCAGCATCACTAATCGGCAAAGCAAACATTCCAAACTTTGTTGCGCTTGGTGCATTGCCAGTAAGCCACGACAACGTGCTTGAGGCCTGGAAGCAGGTCTATCACGTAGACGCACCAGCATCAATCTCGGGTGTTTACAAGAAGTAATTAGAAACACTAATGGGGTTGGCATCAAGCATTGCGCGCTTGGTGTCAACCCCGTTAGGCCACCCATCCATCAAAAAAAAGGTAGGCCTTAAGCCTATCAAGAGCCTCTGAAACCCTGGACACCTCCAGCCCCCAAGCACCCCGAGACACCCCAGATAAGGAACCATCATGAAGAAGATCAACGTAGGCCTAATCGGCGGCGGATTTATGGGCAAGGCCCACTCTTTGGCTTATTCAGCCGTGCCAATGTTCTTTTGGCCAACCGAAATTGTTCCGGTAAAGCGCACCATCGCTGAAGCAACCGACGAAATGGCTGCCGATGCAGCCGCCCGCTTTGGTTTTGAGAAATCAACCAGCGACTGGCGCTCAATCATCGACGACCCAGAGATCGACCTGGTTGACATCGCGACACCAAACCACCTTCACGCCGAAATCGCGATTGCTGCTCTTGAAGCTGGCAAGCACGTGATTTGCGAAAAGCCGCTGGCTCGCACCGTTGAAGAATCGGCTGCCATGTATGAAGCTTCACGCAAGACCAACGCTGTTCACATGGTTGCGTTCAACTACCGCCGAACCCCGGCCGTTGCTCTTGCCAAGCGCTACATCGACGAAGGCGCGATTGGTCGCATTCTGAACGTTCGCGCAACCTACTTGCAAGACTGGTCAGCTGACCCAAACTCACCGCTGTCATGGCGCTTCAAGAAGTCAATCGCCGGCTCTGGCGCAGTGGGCGACATTCTGACTCACGTGCTCGACATGGCTCGTTACCTCGCTGGCGAAATCACAGAAGTTAGCGCGCTAACTGCAAACATCATCACCGAGCGCCCATTGCAGCAGTCGGGCGTTGACTCACTCGGCAACTCAAAAAACGACGGTGGCCCTAAAGGCCCAGTTGACGTCGAAGACGAAGTTATGTCGCTGATCAAGTTTGCTAGCGGAGCCATCGGCTCAGTTGAGGCAACCCGCAACGCTTGGGGCCGCAACAACTTCATCACCCTCGAGATTCACGGCTCGGAAGGTTCAATCGTGTTCAACTATGAGCACCGCGATGAACTGCAGGTGTGCTTCAAGAGCGACGTTGACGACCGCCGTGGGTTCCGCACCGTCTACACCGGCCCAAACCACCCGAATGGTGCCAACCTTTGGCCGATTCCGGCGCTTGGCGTTGGCTATGGCGAAACCAAAATTATCGAAGCTCACGACCTTTTCACCGCGATTGCCGGTGGAGAGCCTGTGCGACCAGACTTTGGTGACGGATACCAGGTGGCGCTCATCGACCACGCAATTCTTGAATCTGCGGCGAGTGGTCAGTGGGTCAAGGTGCCTCAGCTAAACCGGGAGACCGGAAAGGTCGCCTAGCTTCATGTCTCAAAAATCACAGCTCGCGGTCGAAATGACCGACATCACCAAAGGTTTCAATGGCGTGTCAGTGCTGCGCCAGGTTGGCTTCGAACTTGAGGTTGGTGAGGTGCATGCCCTCGCAGGCGAGAACGGCGCCGGCAAATCAACTTTGATGAAGATTCTGCAGGGTGTTTATCAGCGCGACAGCGGTGACGTCAGGGTGTTGGGCGAGCTAGTTAGCTTGCCCGACACGTTCGCCGCCCGCGCCGCTGGCATTGGCATGGTCTTTCAAGAGTTCAGCCTGGTGCCAACGCTAACCGTTTGGCAGAACATCTTTTTGACTGCCGAACCGATGACCAAGTTTGGTTTGATCGACGACGCCAGCGCCAAGGTCAAAGCTCAGGCGATTTTTGAAGACATGGGTGTGAGCGTTGACGCCTCGGCCATTCTTGAGAACCTACCGACAGCACTTTGGCAGCTCACCGAAATCGCAAAAGCCCTAGCTCAGAACGCTCGTGTTTTGATCATGGACGAACCAACCGCATCGCTCGCAAAGCACGAAACTAAAGCCTTGTTCGAGCTCATTGAGCGCCTCAAAGCGCGCGGCATCTCAATCATCTACATCTCGCACCGAATGGACGAAGTGTATAGAGTTGCCGATCGCATCACCGTGCTTCGCGATGGTCAGAACGCCCTCACCGCCAAGCTTTCAGAGGTCACTCCGGCCAAAATCGTTGAAGCGATTGTGGGGCGCGAGCTTTCGGGCCACCTCACCTATGAAGACCGCGGCGCTGAAATTGGCACGGATGTTGTCTTGAGCGTCAAACGCTTAGCCTCGGGCTCACGCCTTTCGAACGTGTCATTCGACCTTCACCGAGGCGAGATTCTTGGTCTTGCCGGTCTGATGGGCAGTGGCCGAACTGAACTCGTGAACACTCTGTTCGGCGTTGACCGTGCTAGCGCTGGCCGAGTTGAAATCAACGGCAAGGCTGTGAGCATTCGAAACCCTGGGCATGCAATCACTAACGGCTTGGCGCTGATTCCTGAAGACCGACGTGAACAGGGCCTCGTGCTCGACCACTCGGTCGAAGAGAACCTAACTTTGCCGCTTCTCGGCGGTCTGAAGTTGGGTCCACTACTTAGCTCAAGCAAGATTATGGCTCGTGCCCGCGAAATTATCAGCACGTTCTCAATTAAGGTCGCCGACCAAAAGATGCCAGTAACAAAGCTTTCGGGTGGCAACCAGCAGAAGGTAGTTATCGGCAAATGGTTGGGCACTAATCCGACCATTTTGATGATGGATGAACCTACCGCCGGCGTTGACATCGGCACCAAGCAAGAAATTCTTGACATGGTTCGCGACATCGCTCAACAGGGCAAAGCCGTGATTTTGATCTCGTCAGAGCTGCCAGAACTATTGGCGGTCAGTGACCGCATCTTGGTGCTTCGCGATGGCGAAGTTGCCCGCAATCTCTCTCGCAAAGAGATTCCCTCAGAAGAATTCTTACAACTAGCGGTTCAAGGAGCCTAAATGTCTAACTCAACTGACTCAACCCAGGGGCGCAGTGCGCTTCAGGGTGCTTTCAAGGTCGTGCAGCGTTTCGACTGGCGCAAAAACATCATCTATGTAGCCTTCGTTGCAGCGTTCATTTTGTTCGCCAGCTTTTTGGGCGACAGTGGTTTCACCACCACTAACAACCTGCTCAACATCGCTCGCCAGACCGCAACGATTTCGATCATGGCTGTGGCTATGACCTTCGTGATTGCTGCTGCCGAAATCGACTTGAGTATCGGCTCAGTTGCCGGTCTTGCCTCAGTGGTCTCAGCTATGGCTGTCTCGTCATATGGCCCAGTAGTTGGCGTAGTTGCCGGCCTAGCCGTTGGTCTTGTCGTCGGTGCAATCAACGGTGGTCTCGTGGCTCTGTTGAAGGTGCCTTCGTTCTTGGTGTCGCTGGGCATGCTCGGCCTCGTCGTTGGTGTGGCCCGTTGGATCACAGCCTCAGCGCCG
Source organism: Actinomycetota bacterium (assembly GCA_041181225.1). GTDB lineage: Bacteria > Actinomycetota > Actinomycetes > Actinomycetales > Microbacteriaceae > Rhodoluna. The sequence continues at coordinate 11,585 of JBEGPW010000049.1, forward strand.
GTGCCTATCGCTGACAACAACTTCATTCAAATCTTTGGCGGCGGCGACGTTGGCACGATTCCGTCACTCTTGATCTGGGCAGTGCTTTTTGTTGCCGTGGGTGCAGTAGTGATGAGCAAGACCAAGTTTGGTCGCCAGGTGCGTGCCACCGGTGGCAATGCCCGCGCTGCACTATTCACCGGTGTGAACACTGCGAGAATCAAGTTCAACGTGTTGATGATGTCTGGCGTTGTTGCTGCCGTTGCTGGCATGCTTTATGCAGGTCGCTTGCAGTCGGGCCGTTTTCAGTGGGGCACCGGTGATGAGCTTTCAGTTATCGCCGCTGTGATTCTTGGTGGCACGTCATTGTTTGGTGGTCGTGGCTCAGTTATCGGTTCACTGTTCGGCGCATTGTTCATTGGTTTGGTCAACAACGGTTTGATTCTTGCCGGTCTTGACGTTAGCCAGCAGCAGGTTGTTCGCGGTGCGATCATCATCATCGCCGTAGCTCTCTCTAGCAAGAAGAAGAGCTCATAATGGCAGCCCAGCTTCGCGCTGGCATTCTTGGTGGTGGGTTCATGGCAGAAGTGCACACGCGTGCCATTCGTGCCGCTGGCCACGAGGTCGTAATGATTGCAAGCTCTTCGACAAGCAGTTCGGTCAAGGCCGCTGCCAACCTCGGCATCGACCAGATTGCCGAGAGTGCTTTCGAACTTATTGCGGCTAGTGACATTGACGTTGTGCACGTGTGCACGCCAAATGCCTTTCACACCGAGCAGGCTGGGCTAGCTATTGCCGCTGGCAAGGCCGTGGTTTGCGAAAAGCCGCTGGCCACCACCGTTGCCGACGCGAAGAGCTTGTTCGAGCGAGCTTCGGAGGCAGGCGTCGCCACGGCTGTGCCGTTCGTCTATCGGTTTTACCCAGC
>JBEGPW010000050.1:0-10726 GCA_041181225.1 Actinomycetota bacterium
CGGCTGTTGTAACGTCGCCAGCACCGTTGGCCACGATTGGTGGTGTGGTCGGGCGGTTGACGTGAACCATGATGCCGGCTTTACCGAAGTCACCAATTGTGTTGTAGGCGCGGTATTCAACTGACTTCGTTGTGCCTGCGTAGGTAGCAGCTGGGGTGAAGGTCACTGAGCCGTCTGCTTCGTTTACGGTCCACGTGCCTTCGTCAACAGTTATCGAGCTCTTACAGAGGCCATCGGCTGGATCGATCAAACAGGTTTGTGAAACATCAAGCGCTTCGCCAGTAACTACCGGGCTCAAGGTCACTGAAGAGTTGTAATCGGTAATTTCGAAAAGGGTGCGAACGAATGGGGCAGCCGGGGCCATCACAGTCACCTTGGCTGAAGCCTCGCCAGCGAGGCCAGCTTTGTTTTTGATCTGGTACTTAACGGGGCTGGTGGTTCCGGTGAAGTCACCCTTAGGTGTGAAACTGGCCCAGCCGTCAGCCTTGACTCGCCAGGTTCCCTCGCCAGCAACAACAACTTTGTCGGTGCATGAGCCGTCGGCTGGATCGATTAGGCAGGTGTTTGAGAAGTCGACGCCGGCACCGGTCACACGTGGCTTGAATGAAAAGGTCTTGCCGAATGGGCTCTTGGCGTCAACCGGAGTTACAACCGGGGCAACTGGTGTCGTCGAAAGAGTTGGTGTTTTTACGACGATTGGCTTTTGAACTGTCGAGGTCGGCGCTATTGGGCCGATAGGTTTTTCGACGTCAACTTTTAACGGGGCCTTGCCCGTGCCGGCTGAGTCGGTCGCCAAATATGAAACCGGCGTAGTTGTGCCTGCAAAGTTTGCCTCAGGTGTGAACAGAACTTCGCCAGTCTTTGAAGCGATGTTCCAAGCGCCTTGACCTGCAACTTTAACTGGACCGTTTGAACAGTCTGCTTCAGTGGCATCTGCAGTCGACAGTGCAGGTGCTACTAGACAGAAGCTCAGGTCGGTGCCATAGCTTACAACGGTTGGCTTCAGTGAAACGGGTGTGTTGAAGGCAGTGGAAGCGCTAGTTGCAGCCACGCTTGGCTGCACCATCGACAGTTCAGCCGCTTGAGCAGCCTGAGTCATGCTTGTGGCTAATCCAACAGTCAGCATTGCTAACGAGAGCAGGCTAGCTAGGGCTCTAAAACCTTTTTTGCGAAACACTTATTACCTCTTACGTTGTCGACGTTACTTATTTGGGCAATGACGTCATGAAACTCCCAATTAAATACAAGATTCAGAATAACGGAGTTTGCAAACTTAAGTGAACCTGAAGTCTTAATTTCTTCAGAAATGAAAATACCTGAACGTGCCCTGCAGGAAAGATGAGAATAGGGTCATGGTCGCAAGGAGGCAAGGAGTTTAGCCGCGCAGACCCAGGTCATCCAAGGTGATTGCAGTTAGGTAGCGAAAGCCCGCCGCCTCGATGACTGCTTGGGCGCCGGTGTCACGATCAACTACGGTGGCGACGGCAACCACGATTGCACCCGCAGCCTTGAGCGCCTCGGCCGCAGCCAACGGAGAGCCACCGGTAGTAGAGGTATCTTCGACCACGACAACCCGACGGCCTTCAACCGAAGGGCCCTCAACCTGCCGGCCCATGCCGTGAGCCTTCGCTGCTTTGCGCACGACGAAAGCGTCGACGGCTCGACCCCTCGCGGCAGCCTGGTGCATCACCGCAGTGGCCACCGGGTCGGCACCCATCGTCAAGCCGCCGATTGCGGCAAAATCAATAACTCCGTTTGCGTCGAGCAGGTCGAGCATCATCTGGCCAATCAGCGGGCCAGCCTCGTGGTGAAGTGTGGCGCGACGAAGGTCAACGTAATAGTCAGCTTCGAGACCACTCGACAGTGTGACGCGACCGTGCACCACCGCCAACTCTTTTATGAGTTCAACGAGGCGAGGCTTAGCGGCCGATTCAAAAGTCATAATCTCAGTTTAAACGCTCTAGATTTAAAGCATGCGCATAGCCACCTGGAACGTTAACTCGATTCGCACCCGAGTTGGTCGAGTCACCGACTGGCTCCAAAAAACAAACGTGGATGTTCTTGCCATGCAAGAAATCAAGTGCAAACCTGAGCAGTTTCCGGTCGCCGCTTTCGAAGCCATCGGATACGAAGTGACCCTGCACGGGCTCAACCAATGGAACGGTGTGGCCTTCGCCCACCGCATTGCAGCCGAGGATATTGAGATTGGTTTTGCCGACATGCCGGGCTTTGGGCCAGAGCTTGCGCAAGAGGCACGAGCCATCGGCGCAACTTTTGACGGTGTGCGTTTGTGGAGTCTTTACGTTCCAAACGGCCGAGCCTTAGGCGACCCGCACTATGACTACAAACTCGAGTGGCTCGACCGCTTGGCGGCCGCAAGTGCCGAGTGGCTCGAAGCCGACCCGGGTTTGGCGCTGGCGTTGATGGGTGACTTTAACATCGCGCCACTTGACAGTGACGTTTGGGACATTCACGATTTTGGTGGCGCCACCCACGTGTCAGAACCTGAGCGTCAAGCCTTCGAAGCGTTCGAGCAAATCGGTTTGGCTGACGTGGTTCGTCCGCTGGTTCCTGAGGGTTACACCTACTGGGACTACCAACAATTGAGATTCCCGCGCAACGAGGGAATGCGCATCGACTTCATTTTGGGCTCAGAGGAGTTTGCCGAAAGAGTTGAGTCGGCCAGCATCGACCGTGACGAACGCAAAGGCGAAGGGCCGAGCGACCACGTTCCCGTAGTCGTCGAGATTAGCTAACCGCGAGCCGAAAAACCAAAGTTGCGCGCCTTGGCACCCAGCCAGCGCTGACGTTCATCCTCATCGAATTTTTCTATGGCATATCGCAGCTCGGTGCGAGGCATGCGCCCTCGAGTCTCGTGCAGAAAAGCGCGCAACACATCTGCGTCGCGTTTGCCGACTTCGCGCAACATCCATCCGCAGGCCTTATGAATAAGGTCGTGTTTGTCGCCGAGAAGTGCTCTAGAAATGTGCAGAGTCGGTTCAAAAATTCCAGCGCGGATGTGCGCAAAAGTAAAAACAATCGAAGCTCGTCGGCGCCACAAAATGTCGCTCGCGGCTAGCTCATCGAGCAAAGCGGCACCAAAAGTTTGGTCTTCGGCTTCGAGCAAAAAGTTGCCCAGCAGAGGCACTGAAACATCTATGAGATCCCAGTTGTTGACGTGACCCTCATAGAGAGCGGTGAGATAAAGGTCAAAGATTGCGGCCCTAGTGAGTTCGTCTTTTGCTTTGCGAAATCGTTCGGTGAGAATCACAGTTGCCGCAAAACGGTGTTCGTGAATCCTGCTTTCGAAAAGTAACTGAAGTTCACGATCAGGAAGGTCGAAATAATGTTTGACTATGCCCCGCGACTGGGGCACGGTGAGCCCCATAAAGATGTCTCCCTCGGCGTATTGCCCTGGGCCGGTTTTGAAAAAACGCTGGAGTGGCTGCGCGTGAGTTGGGTTTGCCAGCTCGGCAACTTCGGCCATTAGGCTCTGGGCAGTTTGCGGCGGAAGGTCGATCAGTTGTTGGGCCTTTGTCATGGGCGCAACTTTAGCGGGCTCGCCAAATCGTGACGGCTTTTGAAACGCGCGAGCGTTTGCCTTGAGCAAGAGAAACGATGCCTTCGTCGCCTGCGACAAAAACGCGTGCTCCGGGGCGCTTCATTAGTTCATCGGCTAAAACTTTTTCGAGATCACGCACCCGCTGTTTGAGCTCTGAGTTTTGGTTCTCAAGTTCAAGAATTCGACGAATACCCTCCAGGCTCACGCCCTCGCTTGAAAGTGTTGCAATAGTTCGCAGCTGAGCAACGTTGCGCATTGTGTAGCGTCTCGACTGCCCCGAAGTTCGGCCAGGTCTCACCAACCCCATGCGGTCATATTGACGCAGCGTTTGAGGGTGCATGACCGCCAGCTCGGCCGCGACCGAAATCACGAACATTGGAGTGTTTTCGTCGAACTCTTGCATCAGAGAAGGCCAGCCTTTGATAACAATTCAGCGCGCGGGTCTTCGCCGCCGAGCTCAGTCTCAAACTGCTTTAAAAAATCTTGAGCTTTTTCGGAGGCGTGACTTGGCACGGCAATTTCGACAGAGGCAAGCAGGTCTCCAGTGCCCTTCGTGGTTTCGATGCCGCGACCTTTGACGCGCAAGACTCGACCGTTGGGTGTGCCCGGCGTGACCTTTAGTTTTACCGGCTCTCCACCGAGCGTTGGCACTTGAATAGTTGCGCCTAAAACTGCCTCGGCAAATGTAACCGGCACGGTGACGCGCAGGTTGAGTCCGTCACGACTAAAAACCGGATGACCTTTGACGCTGACGGTGACGAGCAAGTCGCCCGAAGGGCCACCGTTAGGTGAGGGGTAACCTTTGCCGCGAACTTTGACTTTAGCCCCGTCATTGATGCCGGCAGGAATTTTTACGTTGAGGGGTTCTTCGCCTTCGAGACGCAATTTTTCGGTTGTGCCTTTTACTGCGTCGATGAAGTTGATGGTTATTGAGACACTTTTGTCTTGACCGGGTTGAGGGCCAAAACCGCCGCGGCCACCGAAGCCGCCGCCGAAAGGATTGCCCCCGCCACCAAAGATGTTACTGAATACGTCTTCAAAACCGCCGCCGGCTTGGCCAGCGCCACCGGCGCCTTGAGTGAACCTTGCGCCACCGCCCATTGCTCGAACGGCGTCGTATTCTTTGCGCTGTTCGGCATCGCTCAAAACTGAATACGCTTCGCTGATTTCTTTGAAGCGAGCTTCGGCCTTTGCGTCGCCGGGGTTTGAGTCAGGGTGAAACTGGCGAGCAAGTTTGCGATAAACCTTTTTAAGCTCGGCTTCGCTAACCCCTTTAGCAACGCCCAGTATTTTATAAAAGTCTTTGTCGAACCAATCTTGACTAGCCATCTGAGGTTATCCTTCGGCAGGAATGAAGACTGCCACCTTGGCCGGGCGAATCACGCGGTCGCCAAGTGTGAAGCCCTGCTCGATTACGTCGCCGATAGTGTTTTCGGTGACCTCGGGGTTTGGCAGCTGCGCGAGCGCGTCGTGAATTTCAGGATTGAACTTTTCACCTTTCTCGCCAAACGCCTTGAGACCAAACTTGTCTCCGGCTGCGCGAATCTTGGTAGCAACCGCTGCAAAAGGAGAACCTTCGAGATCACCGTGTGCCTCGGCTCGCGTTAGGTCATCGAGCGCCGGCAAAAACGCGCGAAGCACTTCGGCGATTGCGCTGTTTCGAGACAGGTCGCGGTCGCGTTCAACGCGATTCTTGTAGTTCACAAACTCAGCCTGCAATCGCTGAAGATCAGCGAGCAGTTCGGCCTCTTTGCTGATGGCAGCGTTGAGGTCGGCTAACTCTTGATCGAGTTCGGCATCGAGCGTTGGCTCGTCAAGCGGGTTAGAAGGTGCGCCGGGAGCATCCGAGTTATTAAGCTCGGATGCTGCCTCGCGTTCTGAACCCTCAGACTCGAAGTCGTCGGCCATTACTTGGTTTCTTCTTCATCGACAACTTCAGCGTCAACAACGTCTTCGCCATTAGCTTCGGCCGCAGCTTCGCCTTCGGCTGGGGTTGCCGCATAAATTGCTTCGCCGAGTTTCTGCTGTGACTCAACCAGAGTGTCATAGGCGGTCTTGACTGCGTCAAAGTCTTCGCCGGCGAGCGCAGTTTTTAGAGCGTCAACGTCGGCCTGAACCGAAGTCTTGACATCCTCTGGCAGTTTTTCGTCGTTTTCTTTGATGAGTTTTTCGATGCTATAAACAAGCTGCTCTGCGCTGTTGCGAGTTTCTTGTTCTTCGCGACGCTTCTTGTCTTCGGCAGCGTGCTCTTCGGCTTCGCGAACCATGCGCTCGATGTCTTCTTTTGGCAAGCTGCCGCCACCGGTGATGGTGACTGACTGCTCTTTGCCGGTGCCTTTGTCTTTCGCCGAAACGTGCACGATGCCGTTTGCGTCGATGTCGAAGGTGACCTCAACCTGAGGAACGCCGCGTGGTGCTGGGGCGATTCCGGTTAGTTCGAAGTTTCCGAGTGACTTGTTGTCGCGGGTGAACTCGCGCTCGCCCTGGTAAACCTGGATTGAAACCGATGGCTGGTTGTCGGCCGCGGTCGAGAAAGTCTCGCTGCGCTTGGTCGGAATCGCTGTGTTGCGCTCGATGAGTTTGGTCATGATTCCACCAACGGTTTCGATGCCAAGCGACAACGGGGTTACGTCGATTAGAAGAACGTCTTTGCGCTCGCCCTTTAGAACGCCGGCCTGAAGCGAAGCACCAACTGCGACAACCTCATCTGGGTTTACGCTCTTGTTTGGCTCTTTGCCGCCGGTGAGGCTCTTGACTAGTTCGCTGATTGCTGGCATGCGAGTTGAGCCACCAACCAAAACTACGTGTGCGATGTCGGCAACTTTTACGCCGGCTTCTTTGATTACGTCGTTGAAAGGCTTCTTGGTGCGGTCGACCAAGTCAGAGGTCATCTGCTCGAACTGTGCACGAGTCAAAGTCTCGTCGAGGTTGGCCGGGCCGTTTTCGGTTAGCGAAAGGTATGGCAACTGAATGCTCGCCTGAGTTGCCTGTGAGAGCTCCTTCTTGGCCTGCTCGGCCGCTTCTTTTAGACGCTGAAGCGCGATCTTGTCTTTTGACACGTCAACGCCGGTGGTCTCTTTGAACTTCTTCACTAGGTGGTCAACAATGCGCTGGTCCCAGTCGTCGCCGCCGAGGCGGTTATCGCCTGAGGTTGCACGAACCTGAATGGTCGAGAAGTCATCGTCTTTGCCGACCTCTAGAAGTGATACGTCGAAGGTTCCGCCGCCGAGGTCAAACACGAGAATGAGCTCGTCTTCTTTACCTTTATCTAGGCCATAGGCCAAGGCTGCTGCGGTTGGTTCGTTGATGATGCGCAACACGTTTAGACCGGCGATCTCGCCAGCGTCTTTGGTTGCTTGACGCTCAGCGTCGTTGAAGTATGCCGGAACAGTAATGACAGCGTCGGTCACGGCCTCGCCCAGATAAGTTTCGGCGTCACGCTTTAGCTTTGCCAAGATGCGCGCGCTGATCTCTTGTGGGGTGTATTTCTTGTCGTCAACCGCGAAGGTCCAGTCGGTGCCCATGTGGCGCTTGACTGAAGCGATGGTGCGGTCAACGTTGGTAACAGCTTGACGCTTGGCGGTTTCGCCGACCAAAACTTCGCCGTCTTTGGTGAATGCTACGACCGAAGGGGTGGTGCGAAAACCTTCGGCGTTTGCAATAACGGTTGGTTCGCCACCTTCGAGAACAGCTACTGCTGAGTTGGTGGTTCCGAGGTCGATGCCTACTGCACGAGCCATTTGGTGTCTCCTTGTGTGTTTCTTGATTTTTACTTGGATGAGGTGCTTCGACTCAAAGTTGAGCCGATTTGACTCAAGTTTCACACGATGGTCGCGAAGTGTCAAGTTTTTGTTACGAAACTTGAGTCATGTTCACTCAACCTTAAGTTTTCGCTAGTCTGAGTGCATGACTGTTAGCAATGGAGCAACGACCGCCGCCCCGCACGAACTCGCCACTGGCCGCAGCAAACTAGCCACCTGGTCTTGGGCACTTTGGGACTGGGCCGAGCAGCCCTACCCCACCATCTTTCAAACTTTTATTTTTGCGACCTACATTGTTAGCTCACCATTTGGCGACCCAGACAGTAACGCGCAGTGGTTAGCCGTTGCGGGCGCAATCGCCGGCCTCATAGTTGCTGTTACAAGCCCAGTGATAGGTCAGGCAACTGACGAAAGTGGTCGTCGCAAACGCTGGTTGCTCATCAACAGCGGGATTCTCATTGCGATCATGGCAGTTAGCTGGTTTATTGAACCCTCACCCGAATTCTTTGTGATGGGAATCGCCCTTTATGCCATCGGCAGCGTGGTTCAAGAGTCGTCCTTCATTAACTACTACGCGATGCTGCCTCAAGTAGCCAGCAAAAAGAACATGGGCAAAGTCTCGGGTTTCGCGTGGGGCCTCGGTTATGCCGGAGGAATCATCCTCTTGCTAATTTCGCTCGTTGGTTTCTATTTGCCAGACCAGCCTTGGTTCGGAATCTCAAACGCCGAGAGCGACCTGTTTAACATTCGCTTCATGTTCTTGCTTTCAGCAGCATGGATGTTGGTCTTTACGCTTCCGCTAGCCTTTTTTGTGCCCGAGTCGCCGGCGCGCAAAAAGGGCCCTCGCACGTCGATAGCTGGTGCCTACCGGTCGCTCTTTAGCGACCTAAAACGCCTTCGCCGTGAATCACCAGACACCTTAAAGTTTCTTATTGCGTCAGCGATTTATCGCGACGGCCTCGCAGGTGTTTTCACCTTTGGAGCGATTTTGGGTTCAGTTGCCTTCGGTTTCTCTAAGACCGACGTAATCTTCTTTGGAATCGCCGCCAACATTGTCGCCGGAATCGGCGCCGCGCTCGGTGGTTTTCTTGACGACCGCATCGGAACCAAGCGAACCATCATGGGCTCGCTCATCGGTTTGCTAATCGCCGGCACGGCGGTTTTTGCTTTCGCAGGCGCCGGGCAAATCACCTATTGGATTGGCGGCTTGGCGCTTTGCCTATTCGTTGGCCCTGCTCAAGCCTCGAGCCGAACCTTCGTCGCGCGCATCGCTCCGACCGGTCGCGAAGGTTGGATTTTTGGCTTGTATCAAACCACCGGTCGCGCAGCATCATTTTTGAGCCCAGCATTCTGGTGGATCGCCACCTCGATTGCCTTCCTCTTTGGCATCAAGCACACTGCGATTTACGGCATCCTCGGAATCATCGTGGTGCTTGCCGTTGGCATGGTGTTGCTATTGCGCGTGCACCCAGCGCCAACCATCGCCGACGAGTCCGCTGCTGCGCACTAGTCGGCTTTAGCGCTTAGTCCGTTGACCTTCAGCACGAGATGAACATAGGTGAGGTCGGCCCAGCTAAACCACTCGCGCGTGAACTTCGCGGGGTCATCAACGTTGACCGACTCGTGCACGCGACCGGTGCCCGCATCGGTTGACTCAATCAACATGAGACAGCGAGCCGACTCTTCAAGGTCAATCGCCGTCAAGCCTTGAATCGCCAAAGCTAGCGGCCAAATGTTTCGGCGCGGGGTGTGAGAACTATTGAGGCCGGCTAAAAATCGGCCTTGGATGAAACGCGGGTTAAGCGCGCTAAATATCCACTTGCGGGTTAGAAGATATGTCTGGTCGTCGGGCTCACACCAGCCTAGATATGGCAGCGACAGCAAGCTGGGCACGTTTGGGTCTTCGGTCAAAATTTGTGAGCCCTGGCCATCAACTTCAAACGCATAAATCTCACCAGCAACATCGCCGACCTCACGCAGCACTTTGCCGTGCTCGTGCACGGCCGCACCGATTGTTGTGCCGAGCGCGGCTGCCTTAGCCGACAGGTCGGCCCGACCAAACTCTGCTGCCACATCAGACAGCTGAAGCAACGCCACCGAAGCGTGAGCGTTTGCCGGAATCAGATATGGCAAAACACAAGCGTCATCGCTGGGCCTGAACCCAGACCAGCTGAGACCAACCTTTGTCGCGTGAGGGGCACCATAACCTCGGTGGCTCAGGTAATCTCGCCGGGGTGCATACCTGCGCACAAAACGGTAGCTCTTTCGTTCATGGTCAAGCTCGGTTTCGATGATGCCGACGGCCAAGGTGGCTGCGCGCCAGAAGCGATCATCCAAGTGCTCTTTATAACCGGTCACGCGATGCAGTCGCACGGCCAAATCAATGAACGCGGCGAGAGAGTCAAGTTCATATTTGCGCTCAAAGACCCAAGGGTTTTGATCTTTGAAATCTTTGTGCCAGCCGTGCCCGTTTGGCGCATCGTTAAACGCGTTGGCGTAGGGGTCAATCAAAACATATTCGGCCTGGCGGCGACTAACCGCAGCGATTATCTCTTCGACCTCGCCCGAACCGTCGCAGGCCGCCAACATCGGGCGCAGCTGCCAGGTGCTGTCGCGCAACCACATCGCCGGAATATCCCCGGTCGACACAAAAATCGTGCCGTCATCGAGGCGCTTTAATGCAAGTTCAAAAAGCCTTTCGATTGCCTCGGTGGCTCTAATAAAGCGTTCGGGAGTGTCACGATTTTCAAGTTCGGCCAGCAAATTGCGAACCGCCAGCGGAACCCTCATAGCTGACTAGTTGTTTTGTTCGAGCGGTTCGTTGCCAACGTCGGCACGATAAAAGTTCAAAAAGCTACGAGACGCCGTTGGGCCGCGCTGACCCTGATAGCGCGAGCTGTATTTAGCCGAACCATAAGGGTGCTCGGCTGGGCTCGAAAGCTGAAAGAAACACAACTGGCCGATTTTCATGCCCGGCCAAAGTTTGATCGGCAAAGTTGCTACGTTAGAAAGTTCCAGTGTCACGTGACCCGTGAACCCAGGGTCGATGAACCCTGCAGTTGAGTGGGTTAGCAGACCAAGACGGCCGAGTGACGACTTGCCCTCAAGTCGAGCGGCGATGTTGTCTGGCAAGCTGACGAACTCAAAAGTTGAACCGAGAACGAACTCGCCAGGGTGAAGGATGAACGGCTCGTCGGCTGCCACCTCAACAAAACGGGTTAGGTCTGGTTGGTTTTCTGAGGGGTCAATAACCGGGTGTTTGTGATTATCGAAAAGACGAAAGAAACGGTCAAGGCGAACATCCATGCTTGAAGGTTGCAACAAGCCCATTTCGAGCGGGTCAAGGCCGATGCGGCCGGCTTCAATTTCTGCGCGGATATCGCGATCTGACATAAGCATGCCT
>JBEGPW010000051.1:0-2554 GCA_041181225.1 Actinomycetota bacterium
AATATTTCGCGCGGACTAACCGACCTAAATATTTTTGAGGCCGGTTCGGTGTTCTTGCCAAACAAGAACGTTCAGCCGCTTCAAGACCTACCGACCGCCGAGACACGACCAGCCGCCGCCGAGATCGCGAGACTTGAGGCGAGCATTCCAGCTCAGCCGCTGCGCCTCGGCGCAATCTTTGTTGGCGACCAAGTTGCCGTCGGCGTTGGCCAGGCGGCACAGCCTGCAACTTATGCAACGGCGATTCATGCTGCCCGCGTGGCGGCTCACGCAGTTGGCGCCGAACTCAGCGTTCGTCAAACCAGTGCCGCCGGGTTCCACCCAGGTCGAGCTGCAGAGCTCTTTGTGGCAACCGACACCGGCGAAACTATCGTGGGAATCGCCGGCGAACTGCACCCAGAACTCACCGCTGCCAACGACCTACCACGCCGAGTAGCCGCGCTTGAGCTGCGGCTCGACGCGTTGTTTGTGGCGGCGCCATCCGTGGTTTCTGCTGGGGCGGTATATATTTACCCAGCAGCAACCCAAGACCTTTCACTCGTAGTTGACGCCACCGTGCCCGCAGCCGAAGTGCAGGCGGCAGTTGCTGAGGGCGCGGGCGAGTTGCTCGAAGCCATCGCACTAACCGACGACTATCGCGGCGCGGGCATCGACGAAGGCAAAAAGTCGCTCACCTTTGCGTTGCGCTTCAGGGCTAGCGACCGAACCCTCACTCAGGTTGAAGCCAGCGAATCGCGCGATGCTGCGGTTGCACTCGCTGGCCAACGTTTTGGTGCACAAATTAGAAGTTAATCGATAAAGGAGCCAACATGGTTTATAGCGTTGCTGTAGCCGGAGCCAGCGGTTATGTTGGTGGCGAATTGTTGCGCCTGTTGGCAAACCACCCCGATCTCGAAGTAAAGACGTTGACCGCCAACAGCAATGTTGGCGAGCGAGTTGGATCGTTACACCCACACCTCACCGAGTTTGCCGACCGAATCTTTGCGTCGACCGACGCCGACACACTCGCAGGGCACGACGTCGTCTTTTTGGCCCTGCCTCACGCCAAATCTGCCGAAGTTGCCGCTTGGCTTGGCGACGACACCATCGTGATTGACTGCGGCGCCGATTTTAGACTCGAGAGCGCCGAAGCCTGGGCCAAGTTTTATGGCGGCAAGCACGCCGGCACCTGGCCCTATGGCATGCCCGAACTAATCGTCGAGCCATTTGAAAACAACGCGGATGACCGCAGCGACGCCGGCTCGGGTAGCGCAGGCGTTAGCAAACAGCGCGAAAACCTCAGCGGTGTCAAGCGCATCGCAGTGCCTGGCTGCAACGTCACAGCTATTACTTTGGCTCTCGCGCCCGGCTTAGCAGCTGGCCTAATCGAACCGACCGATATCGTGAGCGTGCTTTCGGTCGGAACCTCAGGCGCTGGCCGCGCACTAAAGACCAACCTGCTCGCGAGCGAGATCATGGGCGGGGCATCGGCCTATGGTGTTGGGGGAGTGCACCGCCACACACCTGAGATTGAACAAAACTTGAGCAAAGCCGCCGACCAAAAAGTGCAGGTCAATTTCACGCCGGTGCTTGTGCCGATGGCGCGCGGCATTTTGGCGGTCAACACTGCAAAACTTGTCGGCGGCGTCACAGCCGAACAGGTGCGCGCGGCATGGCAAAACGCTTATGCCAACGAAACTTTCGTGCGCGTGCTTCCGGAGGGTGAATACCCGAGCACCAGCTCAACTCTTGGCGTGAACACCGCGCTAATTGGCCTCACCGTTGACGAACACGCGGGCCGTGTTGTTGTGGTTTGCGCCATCGACAATCTTGTTAAGGGCACTGCCGGGGCGGCCATCCAAAGTCTCAATATCGCTCTCGGCATTGCCGAACCAACCGGCCTCGGCCTGAACGGAGTCGCCCCGTGAGCGTAACCGCCGCCAAAGGATTCACCGCTGCTGGCGTGAATGCCGGAGTCAAACTTGCCGACGTTCGAGACGTTGCACTCGTGGTCAACAATGGCCCGCTCAAGAACGCCGCCGCCGTTTTTACCACCAACCGCTGCCAGGCCAACCCGGTGATTTGGAGCCGCCAGGTTATCGCCGACGGCCAGGTTGAAGCTGTGATTTTGAACAGCGGATGTGCCAACTGCTACACCGGCCCTCAAGGTTTTCAGGCCACTCACGCAACTGCTGAGCGAGTGGCTGAGCGCTTAAATGTTTCGGCCGGCGACGTGTTCGTTTGCTCAACCGGAATGATCGGCACCCAACTAAAACTTGACTTGATGTTGGCGGGTGTTGACGCAGCCGTTGCTGAGCTCAGCAACCAGGGTGGCCAAAACGCTGCCGAAGCCATCATGACAACCGACACCGTTCCTAAAACCGCTGAGCGAGTCAGCCCGAGTGGTTACACAATCGGTGGCATGGCAAAGGGTGCTGGAATGCTCGCGCCTGGCCTCGCGACGATGCTCGTGGTGATCACCACCGATGCCGTGGTCGGCTCAGAAGACTTGGATGCCGCCCTGCGCGGCGCAACCCGCACCACCTTTGACCGTCTTGACAGCGATGGCTGCATG
>JBEGPW010000052.1:0-7081 GCA_041181225.1 Actinomycetota bacterium
ATCCAACTGGCGGCACCCTCGAGCACGGCCTCATAACCCTGCAAGGCTTGGCGCGCAAGAGCAATCGAAACCTGCGACGCTTTTGCGATGCGAGCTGCATCGCGCGCTAGACCATCAGACAAATCAAGCATCGAGGTTGCTCCGGCCTGAGCCGCAATCACACCCAACTCAATCGGTGGTTCGGGGCGGCGTTGAATGTTGACCCAGTCATCCCAAGTGTTTATTGCGTCGGCATTGCCCGACTGCAACAGCGCCAAACCGCACGCAGCCCGACCGAGCGTTCCGCCAACCGCAACCACATCGCCAACCTGTGCACCGCTTCGCAAAACCGGCTCGCGGCCCTGCAGATCACCAAAAGCCGTGACCGCAATAAAAATCTTGTCGGATGCCGCCAAATCGCCACCCACCACAAAGCACCTCGGCGCTAACGCCTCGCAGGCAGCGTTGGCTCCGTCAACAAAACCTTCGAGCCACCGCACCTCGGTGTCGCTTGGCACCCCCATGGCAATAACTAACGATGTTGGCACAGCACCCATCGCGGCCACATCGGCTGCGTTGGTTGCAACGGCTTTCCAGCCGAGGTCATAGGCGCTCGACCACTCAAGTTTGAAGTCATGGCCCTCGACCATGGTGTCGGTGGTCACACAAAAACGTCCATCAGGAGCGACCAAAACTGCTGAGTCATCACCTGGGCCGACAAGCACGTTTGACGAGTCATCCGTGGGCTTTCTGAGGCGCTCAATGACGCGCATTAGGCTGAGGTTTTCGCCAAGCGAGGCAACAGTTTGGGTGTTTGACACAAGTTAAAGCTAGCCTGTAATCAATGAACTTTTTGCCAAAAAACTTGCGCGCCGTTGCGGCTGTCTTAGCGGGCGCTCTAGCAGTGGGCTTGCTCACGGGTTGCGCAGCGATAGTCAGCCTCGAGCCTGCTGCCGACTCAAATAACCCGAAGTGCGCCGAAGTTAGCGTGCGGCTGCCCAGACAGATTGACGCCCTTGAACGCCGGCAAACCGACGCTCAAGCCACGGGTGCTTGGGGCTCCCCCACTGCAGTCATTGCGCGCTGTGGCCTGCCACAGGTCTTGGTCTCGACTCTGCCCTGCGTTACGGCTGGAGGTGTCGACTGGCTCGTCGACGATTCTGCCAAGCCGAGCTATCGTTTCATAAGTTTTGCCCGCGACCCCGCAACCGAAGTGATTGTCGACTCGAAGGTCGCCTCAGGTGCCACCGCGCTCGACGCTATCGGCCCGGCGGTGGCCCGCATCAAGGCAACCAAAGTGTGCCTGCCAAAACCTGACTAAACCTGCTCGGTCGCCAAATAAATAAGCTCGTCGATGAGGTCGGCATAGGCTAAGCCCGATGCCTGCCAAAGTTTTGGATACATCGACAGCGGCGTGAAACCAGGCATGGTGTTGATTTCGTTGACCACGAATCCATCGGCAGTCAAAAAGAAGTCAACACGGCCAAGGCCGCGACAACCCAGGGCGTCGAAGGCTCGAGCGGCGATGCTTTGCATTTCGGCAAGCTCAGCGGCAGTCATGACAGCTGGAACGATGAGTTCGACGGCGGCTTCGTCGCGGTATTTCGCGTCGAAGTCATAAAACTCGCGGCCGTGAACCACGATTTCGCCCGCAACAGAAACTCGAGGCGAGGCACCATCGCGGCCCGAAAGCACCGCGCATTCAACCTCGCGGCCGACAACCCCGCGCTCAACGACAACTTTTGTGTCTTCGGCAAAAGCAACCTCGAGGGCCGCCGCGAAATCGTCGAGCGACTTGACTTTTGAAACGCCAACCGAAGAACCGGCGCGAGCGGGCTTAACAAACAAGGGCAGACGGCCAAGCCCACGAACCTGTTCGAGCGCACTCTCTGGGTCGGCAATCCAGCGGTGACGGTGAATCACAACGTGAGGAACCGCCGGAACACCGGCCTGCAAAAACAGCGCCTTGGTGAACTCTTTGTCGATGCCGACTGCCGAAGCTAAAACTCCGTTGCCGACATAGGGCAAACCGATTAGCTCAAAGAAACCTTGAATCGTGCCGTCTTCGCCAAAAGGCCCATGCAACACGGCAAACGCAACGTCGGCCACGCCCAAGTTGCGGCGCACGCCGGAGGCATCCGTGTGAAAAATCTCGCGCGAACCATCGAAGGCAAAATCGATCGTCTCGCCGGCAAACTCAACGACCGGCAGCGCCTGGTTGCCAGCCGGCAAGGCCCAAACCGATGCGTCGTCAACGGCAGGAACAAACCGGCCATCGCGCGTGATGCCAACGGTGATTAGGTTGTAGCGTGAGCGATCGACTGCACCCATAACCCCCGCGGCAGTTGCACAAGAAATTGAGTGCTCGCTCGAGCGCCCACCAAAAATTAGAACAACGGTCTGCTTGAGATTAGAAGAAGCAACGGATGTAGTCAATCGACCGCCCCTATTCGTCGCTAGGGGTGTCGGTTGAGGTGGTCAAGAAAGGTGCGATGTCTTTGGGCGCCATCTTGCCCTGCATCACAAGTTGTACCTGCTCAACAATCGGCATCGCCACGCCTTTGGCGGCGGCTAGGTGCAAAATCGGGTCGACCGAGCTGAGGCCTTCGGCAGTTTGTTGCATGCGCTTCAAAACCTCGCGCATCGTGAAGCCTTTGCCGAGCATCTCTCCGGCGCGGTGGTTGCGCGAAAGTGGTGACTCGCTGGTTGCGATCAGGTCGCCCATGCCCGAGAGGCCGACCATGGTTTTTGGCTTGGCGCCGTAGGCCACCGCAAATCGCGAGATTTCGGCGAGGCCACGAGTCATAATCGACGCTTTCGTGTTTTCGCCATAACCCACACCGTTGACGATTCCGATTGCCACCGCGATTAGATTTTTGAGGATGCCCCCAAACTCAGTGCCGATCACGTCGCGGTTGGTGAAGGTTGTGAAGTATCCGTTTGTTGACGCTTTTGCGACCAGCTCGGCTGTCTCTCTTGAGGTGCTAGCCGCGACAGAGGCGGTTGGTTCTTCGTTTGCGATTTCGGCGGCTAGGTTCGGGCCCGAAACTACAGCGATTTGGTCTTCGTCAAAGCCGGTGACCTGGGCAATTACTTCGCTCATGCGAAGACCAGTATCTTTTTCAACGCCCTTCATGAGGCTCACAAGAATGGCGTCGGCCTCGAGATGTGAGCCCCAAGCCTCAAGGTTTTCGCGCAGGGTTTGAGAAGGAACCGAAATGTAAACCTGAGCCGCGCCTTTCAGAACCCCGGCGGCGTCGAGGCTGGCACTCAAGTTGGTTGGCAACTTCACGCCCGGCAGGTAATCTCCGTTGCGGTGATCTTCGTTGATTTCTTCAACCACATCGGCTCGACGAGCCCACAACACGATTTCGTTATTGCTGTCGTCGGCAAGCACCTTGGCAAAAGTTGTTCCCCAGCTGCCAGCGCCCATCACTGCGATTTTGATCGGCGCAGTTTCGCTTTGAGTTTCATTCGAGGTCATTTGCCGCTCGCTTTCGATGCTTTGGCTTCTGCGGCAGCCGACTTAGCAGCGGTTGCTGCCGCCGCTTTTTCGGCCTTAACAAAGTTGCCCGTTACGGTCTGACCGGTGTGGGCTGGGTTGTAACGAACCGCCGGGGCTTTTTCGCCGCGCAACTGTTCAACCAGTTCGGTGATTTTGGTCATTACGAGATCGGTGGCCTCGGTTAGCTCAGCCGCCGAAAGTTGGTGGCCGCGATAGGGCGAAAGGTCGATTTCGTCGCCCACGATTAGGTCTACTTTGCGCCAGAAACCGGGCCTAAACTTTGAGCCATACCTGGGCAGGATTTTCTCGGCACCCCAGTGCGCGATGGCATAAACCGGAACATCGGTTTCAAGTGCCAAACGCACGGCTCCAGACTTGCCGCGCATTGGCCACAGGTTTGGCTCGCGGGTTAGTGTGCCCTCAGGAAAAATGTTGATGGTGTGGCCGGCTTTCAAAAATTGGTGTGCCAACCGAAGTGAGTCGTCGTTTTTAGCTCCGCCGCCGCGAAACACTGGAATCTGGCCGCCCATGCGAAGCGCAAAACCGACCACGGGAACCCTAAACAGGGCTTCTTTTGCCAAAAAGTGGGGTGCCCTGCGCAAAATGAAATAGCCAAAATATGCCACGGCCAGCGGGTCGACGTTGGTCACGTGATTGCCGACCAAAACGTAAGCACCGGTTTTGGGCAGTTTTTCGTGACCTTGGGGCACCACCTTGAACATCAGGCGAACAATCGGCAAGAGAATCCAAGCAACGATGTGCAAACGAGGGGTTCGCTCGCGGTCAAAAATCTTTGGCAGTTTGATTGGTTTCTCGGTTGACATTTTGTCTGCTCAAATCGCTTATTCGGTGTAGCTAAAGTCTGCGCCCAGAGCAGTGAGTTTGTCTAAGAAATGCTCGTAACCGCGCGAAATCAACTGAACGTTGGTTACGTTGGATGTTCCTTCGGCAGCCAACGCAGCAACCATGTGGCTGAAGCCACCGCGCAGATCAGGCACGCGAATGTCGGCGGCCTTTAGCTTGGTTGGGCCAGAGATAACTGCTGAGTGATAAAAGT
Source organism: Actinomycetota bacterium (assembly GCA_041181225.1). Classification (GTDB taxonomy): domain Bacteria; phylum Actinomycetota; class Actinomycetes; order Actinomycetales; family Microbacteriaceae; genus Rhodoluna. The sequence continues at coordinate 4,542 of JBEGPW010000052.1, forward strand.
TGCGCTGGCCGAACCGGCAAGGGTTGCCGCCGAGACATTCGCGATAAATCTGAATCTGCGCGCCCATGTCGTTGAGTGCGTCGGTGAAACCAAAACGGTTTTCATAAACCGTTTCGTGCACAATCGAAAGACCTTTGGCCTGAGTCAGCGCAACCACGAGCGGCTGTTGCCAGTCGGTCATAAAACCCGGGTGAACGTCGGTTTCGATTACCACCGGGTTGAGTTCTCCGCCCGGGTGATAGAAGCGAATGCCGTCATCCTGAATATCAAATGCGCCACCAACTTTGCGAAACACGTTTAAGAAAGTCATCATCTCGGGTTGGCGAGCGCCACCAACAAAAATATCGCCGTGGGTTGCCAGCGCGGCCGCAGCCCAAGAAGCCGCTTCATTGCGGTCAAAGAGCGCGCGGTGGGTGTATCCGCCAAGTTTTTCAACGCCTTCAACGCGAATCACGCGGTCGGTATCAACCGAAATAACAGCGCCCATTTTTTGCAGAATCGCGATGAGGTCCATAATCTCAGGCTCGATTGCCGCGCCAGAGAGTTCGGTGATTCCATCGGCCAAAACCGAAGTCAACAGCACCTGCTCGGTTGCGCCAACTGACGGGTAAGGCAGCGAAACTTTTGCGCCTTTGAGGCCGTCAGGCGCCGACATGCGAGTGCCGTTTGGCAGCTTCTCGATTACCGCACCAAAGTTGCGAAGCACTTCAAGATGAAAGTCGATCGGCCGGTCGCCAATGTGGCAGCCACCAAGGTCTGGAATAAACGCTTCGCCCAGGCGGTGAAGCAGGGGGCCGCAAAACAAGATTGGAATGCGCGAAGAGCCGGCGTGGGTGTCAATGTCGACCATGCGAGCCGACTCAACATTGCTCGGGTCAAGGGTCATTACGCCGTCGTCGCCGTGGGTTATTTTCACGCCGTGCAACTCAAGAAGGCGCGAAACAACCTCGACGTCGCTGATTTTTGGAACATCTTTGAGAACGCTCGGGGTATTGCCCAAAAGTGCGGCCACCATAGCTTTAGTAACCAGGTTTTTGGCACCCTTGAGGTCAACTCGACCAACCAGCGGCTTGCCACCGGTAACAGTTATTTGGCTCATCAGACTCCCTTGGCCGGTAGCGTCTTTGGTCGCCACGACTCACGTTTGGCCTCAAAATCAACAATCGCTTGCTCATCACGAAGGGTCAAACCGATGTCGTCTAGACCCTCTAGCAGACGCCACCTAGTGTAATCGTCAATCTCAAACGAGACCGTGAGGCTGCCGATAGTGGCGGTGCGATCAACCAGATTGACCTCGATGTGCGACCCTGGGTTTGCCTCAATGGCCGCCCAGAGCTTTTCGGTGTCGTCTTCGGTGATTACCCCCGCAACAAGACCCTGCTTGCCCGAGTTGCCGCGAAAAATGTCGGCGAATTTTGAACTGAAAACCGCTTTGAAACCATAATCGCGCAGAGCCCAAACGGCGTGCTCGCGACTCGAACCGGTGCCAAAGTCTGGGCCGGCAACCAACACTTGACCGCCCGCGAAAGCGGGCTGGTTTAATACAAAATCAGGGTCGTTTCGCCACGCCGCAAAAAGCGCATCTTCGAAGCCGGTCTTGGTGATGCGTTTCAAATAAACCGCTGGAATTATTTGGTCTGTGTCAACGTTGCTGCGGCGAAGCGGCACTGCAACGCCCGAGAAAACTTCAAACTTTTCCATTAGTTGACTCCCGCGGTTGACGAATCTGCATCGGTGCTGCCGTTTGAGCTAACGAGGTCGCTCGGGCTCGAAAGCGTGCCACGGATCGCCGTCGCAGCAGCCACCAAAGGCGAGACCAAGTGGGTGCGAGCACCTTTGCCCTGGCGGCCTTCGAAGTTGCGGTTTGAGGTTGAGGCCGCGCGCTCCCCCGGGGCCAGCTGGTCTGGGTTCATGCCCAGACACATTGAGCAACCGGCGAAGCGCCATTCGGCACCAAAATCTTTGAACACCTTGTCGAGACCCTCGGCCTCAGCTTCGAGGCGCACTTTGGCTGAGCCAGGAACCACGAGCATGCGAACGCCATCCGCCATTTTTTGGCCTTTGACAATCGACGCAGCGGCGCGAAGGTCTTCGATGCGGCTGTTGGTGCAAGAACCCAAAAACACGGTGTCGACGGCAATCTGTTTCATAGGTGTGCCGGCGACGAGGTCCATATATTCCAGCGCGCGTTCAGCCGCGGCACGCTCGTTTGGGTCGGCAATGTCGGCCGGGTTTGGCACGTTATCGAGCAGCGAAACGCCCTGGCCCGGGTTGGTGCCCCAGGTTACGAAAGGGTCGAGGGTGTTTGCGTCGATAAAAACTTCGGCGTCATAAACCGCGCCTTCGTCACTCGGCAAGGTGTTCCAGTATTCAACCGCGGCGGCCCAGTCATCGCCTTCAGGTGAGTGCGGGCGGCCAAGCAAATAGTCATAGGTGATTTGGTCAGGGGCAATCATGCCCGCGCGAGCGCCAGCCTCGATTGACATGTTGCAAATCGTCATGCGGGCTTCCATCGAAAGCGCGCGAATCGCAGAGCCACG
>JBEGPW010000053.1:0-9661 GCA_041181225.1 Actinomycetota bacterium
AGTTCTGAGGGCGGGTTCTTCAGCCATTGAGACTTGGCATCTTCAAGGGTGACCGCCGTCGGGTTCCAGCCAAAATAAGTGCTCAACTCGACCACCGTGGGCACCATCCGATGGTTATTAAATAACAAATCGAGATTTTCACCTCGCAGTGGGCCCTGAGTTGCGGTCGCGTCACCGTGCACCACGGTGAGGGTGTCGGCGATTTCTAAAAGCTTTTCGATGCGGTGTTCTGCCAACAAAACTGTCAGGTTTTGGGTTTTGGTGAGATCTTTTAGGGTTTCGACGATGTCGATTGTGGCACTAATGTCTAGAGCCGACGTTGGTTCGTCTAAAAGGAGGGTTTGAGCGCCCGCAGCCAAAGCTGCAGCAATCGCCACGCGCTGCTGCTGACCTCCGCTGAGAGTGTTGAGATTTCGCTTTAGGAGCGAGTCGATTTTCAATAGTCTGGCGAGTTCTAAAACCGTCGAGTGCATAAAGTTTTGCGGTTTGCCGAGTTGCTCGAGGCTGTAGGCGATTTCTTGGTCAACAGTTTCGGCGACAAATGCACCCTCTGGTTGCTGGTTGACATAACCCACGAGCGCGGCAAGTTGGTGCGGCGCCCAAGCGGTGGTTTCAACCCCGTTGATGATAATTTTTCCGGCGAGGGAGCCGCCCGTGAAGTGCGGGGCCAACCCGTTGATGGTTTTCAGCAGCGTTGACTTTCCACTGCCGGTTGGTCCGCAAATGAGAGCGAATTCGCCATTTTGAAACTCTAGATTGATGCGCTTGAGCACCGGCTCAAGCTGGCGATTGAACTGAAAACTAAGATTTTGAAGCTTGATCATCGAATCAATCCCACCCAAATTGCGCCTGCCAAACAAGCAGCTACCGTGAGGGTTGTGATATCGGTCAGCGACCAGACATCCTTGTTATAAATCGTTCGTTTGCCGCGAGTTGAGCTGAGGCGCAACGCAACCCCCAAGCACACCGCCGCGACGGCCAAGGTAGCCCAGGCCAGCCAACTATTTTGGCTGTCGGTGAGAAGCGAGTATGAACCGATTGCCATCAGACAAACTGCAATAAGGCTGCTGGCTCTTGCCAATATCGGATGCTCGGTTGCTGTTTGGCGTCCAAAACCTCTCGAGTCAAGACTTGCCGCAAGTGCGAGAGAGCGCTCTAAAGTGTCTTCGAGAACGGGGATCACAATGCTCGGAAGTGCTGAAACTCCTGCGGAACGCCCTCTAAGGCGGCGGGCGCGACGCACTCGCTGAAGGCTGTCAATTAGTTGAGGCGCGAGGTTGAGAGCCACCGAAATAGTGCTAGCAATTTCAAAGAGGGCTCCGGGCATGCTCTTTAGCAATTGCCGCGGGTTTGCCTGAATGTTGGCCATCGCCACGCTCAAAATTATTGCGGCTAATCTAAGACCGTCGATTGCACCTGCACTCAAATTTTGAAGCGACACGGGCCCTAGTAACTGCACTTCGCCGATTCCGAGGTTGATTGCTAACCGAGGTAGTTCAAAAAGAGCTTTCTCTGAGCCGTCGATTCCTAGGTTAAAAATAATCCGAAACAACACCCTTATGGCAAAAACTGCCGCCGCCACCTGCACATAGAAACGCAGCGCTCTGAGTTTGGTTAATCTTGTTTCGCCATCTTGCTTGAGAGAAGAAATCAACACAACGCTGAAACTAACCAAACCCAGCGATGCAAGCAGCCATCCGTTGCGCGAAGCCGTGCTAGCAATAACCATTGCGATTGAAACTAACCACCAAGTTTTGGAATTTAGTTTCATTGACCTGTCAGTTGGTGCTTCGGAGAGCGTAACTATTGCCGACACTTGAATGCTTTCGGCGCAACCGATGGAACAACGCTCGAGCCACTGCCAGTTGAAGCCTCACCTTTCACAAAAAGCCAACCTTCGACGCTGCCGCAAGTTGGTTTGCGGTTAGTCGAACCTGTTCCACTGAACTGCCAACTTTTACCTGCATCGGCAACGGCATAGAAGTATGCCCAGTGGCCTGACGAGTAGCTCGGGGTGTTGTCACAGGGTTGATTGGCAACCGTTGGGAAACCTGCGATTCGGCAAACAAAACCTACTGGAAAATCATCGGTGCCCTCGACTTCAACGCCGGCCGCTTTGAAAACTTGCCACCCATTCAATTCGTTACTGACCGGGTTCGAGGCCAGATTGAAACCCTCGGCGCATTTAATAAGAGCGGGCAGGTTTGCTTCGGCTCCAAAATCCACGACGAGTGTGACGCCGGGGTTTGAGCTGTCGCAGGCACCAGCTGATGAGGCAGTGTCGACATTTGTTTCGGGCACGACGCGAAGCAACCCGAACACGCCAACTAGCGCAATTAGACCAATGAGCACCGGCCGCAACGAGATTTTCAAGACAGCCTACTTGCCGGCTAGTAGCGACACGTAGTTCTTGCCAATGAGTGGCAAATAGGCTTGCGCGGTGACATATCGATCGCCCACACCGGCAGCCCAGGGGGCCTCAACTCCACCGTCACGGTTTAGTCGAGCTTTGAGCCAGGTCACATACGGTGCAGTTTTTTCGCCGGCTGAGGCCAAAGCCATGATGGCATAAGCAGTGCCGTTTGGGTCGACGTCTCCGTAGGCTTGAAAGTGGTTTCCGCCGATAGTGCTCGCCTTCAAAAAGGCAACGGCTTTAGCAACCGCGCGATTGCGAGCGGTAGTGGTTGATTTGTTGGGCATCGTGACTGCTTGAAGGGCCTGAATCACTATCGAAGTAACATCGGTTCCGCCAACAGTCAAGGTGGGGTCATAGTTGAAACCGCCATCAACGTGCTGCAAACGAATCAAGGCGCCAGCAGCTTTGCTAGCCAATGCCGGCTCTTTGGCAGCCTGTAGGCCGAGAACCACCCAGGCCACATCTTGAGCGTTCCCAGCAGACGCTGATACCGAGCCATTGCTGCCGACCTGATCTCGCAATAGAGCGGTCACTTTGGCTTCGAGACTAGTTGTGCCGAACTTCAAGACTTTGCCCGCAAACAGATACTTGCCCGCTAGGCCTGGCAACACAGTGTAGTTTGACTGCCTCATGAGGTATCCAGCTTTGGTGCTGGTTCCGAGAACTCGATTGCTGCGCGTAAGGCTTGAGCGAATTCCAGGACTCAAGTCTTTGACTGTCAGATTTGCACCGGATAGCTGCGCCAAGGCCTCTATCGCAAAACCGCTGGTCAGATTGGCTTGGATTTCGCCCGGGGTGAAGGCTGTGGTCAAGAATTTGACGGTGGCTGGCAGTTTGGGTTTTGCGGTTGCGGCCTCGGCAGTGACGCTCGAGCCAATAATCAGCAGTGAAACGGTTAGTGCGGTAGTAACTTTTAGAGCGCGCAGACTAGTTGAAAAATTATTGCGCAACTCAGATTTAGCTTCGAACATTCGAAACCTTTCGCTAAAGCGATCTGAGTGCGAAGGCGAATGTTGATAAGCGAAAACCCTTGCTGGTTAGGCAAGGGTTCGTCGAATAGTTTCATTCGACTCCACCCGTAGACCTCGACGGTATTTTTGGAGTCAATCGCCTTTGAGTTGGCAATCCGACTTTCAAATTGCTAACTCGGGGTAAAACCTAAGTTCGACATTTTGATTCACGGTTGCGGGTCAGCGCCAGAATTTCACTGGCTTTCCCAACTAAAAAGCAAAAGCTACATTCTTATTTGAATGCCTAACCAATGTAGCAGTGCAAAACCAACGAAACTCACCGTGTCGAGCAAAAAATGAGCAATCACCAGGATTTGAAGGCGGCCGTATTTTTTGTAAAGCCAACCAAAAACTAAGCCCATAGCCAAGTTGCCGATAAACCCGCCGAAACCTTGATAGAGGTGGTAACTACCGCGAATGATTGCGCTTACCCAAATCTGTCGCGCGCTAGACCAACCCATCAGCGTGAATCGGTTGAATAAGAACCCAACCACGATGAACTCTTCGACTAAAGCAGCGCGAAGCGCAGAAAGCAAAAGCATCGGCACGGCCCACCAGTAGCTTGGCAGATCACTTGGAACAACCTGAGCCGCCAACCCCAATGCTCGAGCGCCAAAATACAAACCAAGCCCCGGCAAACCAATAGCGGCAGCCAAACCAAACCCAGAAACGAAATCGCGAGGGCTAAGCGGGCGACTCCATCCGAGGCTTGAAAACGGCGCAACTTCACCACTGCGCCAAACGAGATAAACGACTAAAGCCACCGGAGCCAAAGCAAGAGCTATTCCCAAGAACTGATAGCAGAAATCTAGCCATTCACGAGGTGAAGCGCTCGGGTTAATGTGTTGCACGGCGCCGGCCAGCCCTTTTGGTGCCGTGAGGCTGGCAGCCAGCGACAGCAATGAATAGACGGCCGAAGCGCCTAGGCTCAAGGCCAAAACAATTAAAACTTCAACGCCGAGGCGCGAACGAGAAGTTGATGATTCTTGCTGATTCGATGTCATATTGGTGCAGGTTAGCACCCGGTCGATCAGTAATCGGCATTTTTTTTAGTTGTTTCATTTTGGTAGATATTTGAGGTTTACCCGTGACGCTAGCCGAAAAGTCCTCTAGTGTGAGGAGGCGTGAATAACCAAAGCAATTTTCACTTCGCTGTTGGTTTATCAAATATAGAAAGTAGGAGAGCATGAAGATTAAAAAAGTACTCGCTGCAGTTGCCTTGACTGCACTGGTGGCAGCAGGGCTCAGTGCCTGTTCATCAGGTGGAACCGAAATTGTCGCCGGCTCAGCGGTAAATGTTGGTTGGAACCAAGACTTTTATTCGGCAAACGGTGCCACCTCAAACGGCAACGCCACAGCCAATAACAACATTCTTTACATGGCAAACTCTGGATTTAACTACTATGACGACAAGCAGAACCTCATAAAGAATGAGCAGTTCGGCAAGTACGAAGTAGTTTCAGAAGACCCGCTAACTGTCAAATACACAGTAAACGAAGGTGTTAAGTGGAGTGATGGCGCGGCTGTTGACGCGGCCGACATGATGCTTGCGTGGGCAGCGAACAGCTGTCTCTTTAACAACGTAAAGCCTGAATATGACGCTGAAGGTAACATCACTAACCAGGCCGCTCTTGACGCCGGTGTCTTCTTTGACTCGGTGAGCTGTGGAACTGACCTAGCCAGCGTTACTCAAACCCCTGAAATTAGCGATGACGGTCGTTCATTGACCTTGATATACGACACGCCCATGGTTGACTGGGAGCTTGACTTCGCAATTGGCGTTTCGGCTCACGTAACGACAATGAACGCTTTCAAGAGCGACGCCCTAAGCGCCGAAGACGCTAAAGCTAAGTTGATTACGGCTGTTCAAGACAAAGACCTAGCCACTTTGGCTTCAATCGCAAAGTTCTGGAGCACGGGTTATGACGTTCAGAACTTCGGCGATGTTGACCCTTCGGTCTTCGTGTCAAACGGTGCCTACGTCATCTCAGATCTAGTCAAGGGTGACCACGTCACACTAACTGCAAACAAGGACTACAACTGGGGCCCTAAGCCACAGATTGAGACCGTCACTGTTCGCACCATCGAAGACCCACTTGCTGCTGTTACAGCATTGGCAAACGGTGAAGTTGATGCAATCTCGCCGCAGGCAACTGCTGACATCATGACCGCTCTTCAGGCAGAAGAGTCGAAGGGCATCGTAACGCTAGCAACATCAGACGCAACCTACGAGCACATCGACTTGACACTGAATAACAAGGGCCCGTTCGACCCAGCAACCTATGGCGGCGACGCTGAAAAGGCAAAGTCGGTTCGTCTAGCTTTCTTGAAGACAATCCCTCGTCAAGACATCATCACCAAGTTGATTCAACCAATCAACCCAGATGCGAAGCTAAACGACTCGCAGACTGCGCTGCCAGGTTCTCCAAACTACGATGCAATCGCTTCATCGAACGGCTCAGCTGATTTCGCTGCAGTTGACATCGAAGGCGCAAAGCAGCTGTTGGCAGATGCTGGTGTAACAGGCAAGGTCACTGTCAAGTTCTTGTTCGGCTGTGGAAACACCCGCCGTCAGAACGAGTTCGCGTTGATTCAGGCATCAGCAGCCGAAGCTGGCTTCGACGTGCTAAACAAGTGTGACGACGCCTGGGGATCATTGCTCGGTTCAGGCACCTATGACGCGACTGTCTTCGGTTGGCAGTCAACCAGCACCGCTGTTACCAGCTCTAAGGCCACATTCACCTCTGACGGTGGAAACAACTTCACTGGTTACAAGAACGATGCTGTTGACGTTGCCTTCAAGAGCCTCTCAACCGAGTTTGACAAGGCAAAGCAGCTGGAGCTTCTAAAGACCGTTGAAGAGAACGTATGGGCCGACGGATACGGTGTCACCGTGTTCCAGTTCCCAGGCGTAACTGCTTACAACTCAAAGAAGATCGAAGGCATCACCCCAGCACCTCTCGCTCCAATGTTCTTCTGGAACTACTGGAACTGGAAGCAGCTCGGCGGCCAGATTAACGGCTAGTTAGCTTCACCAGAAGCGGGGTGGCGTCTTTTTGGCGCCACCCCGCTTTTTTTGGTATTAGTCTCGTAACAAGCGCAACGAGGAGTATTCGGTGTTAAGTTTTATCGGCAGGCGTTTGGTTGCCTCGCTGGCAGTATTGTTGGCCGCAACATATCTCATGTATGTTCTAACCGCTTATTCGGGCGACCCGCTTGAAGATTTGCGAACGAGCACAGCTCGCAATAAAGAGCAGTTAATCGAACGCCGAATCGAGATCTTGAACTTAGATGTTCCACCGTATTTTCGTTACTTCATCTGGCTCAAAGGCATTTTGGCCGGTCTAATCGGGCAACTCGACCTCGGCAAAAACTTGATTGGGCAACCAGTAGACGCGCTACTGGCCTCGGCTGTTGGTCACACGCTTCAGCTGGTCACCAGCGCGACATTGATCGCTATTTTTCTCGGCGTTCTAGTCGGCGTTGCCACGGCGCTTCGCCAGTACAGCGGCTTTGACTACACAGTCACCTTCATATCGTTCCTCTTTTACTCTTTGCCGGTTTTCTGGGTTGCTGTTTTGCTAAAGCAGTACCTAGCAATCGGTTTCAACGATTTTCTTGTCTCACCGCAGGTAAGCCCTTTGGCTATGGCGGTTTGTAGTCTGCTGGCCGCTTTTATTTGGTCAGGGATTCTCGGTGGAAACTGGCGCCGACGCGGAATCGTCGCTGCTATTTCTGGAGGGGCGACAGCCTTTGTTCTTTTGATCATCAATCTGACACACTGGTTCGAAAACCCATCCATCGGTCTGATATTTGGGGCAATTCTCGGCATGGGCACCGCGCTCATTGTCACTTCACTTTCAACCGGTTTAGAAAATAAGCGGGCGCGAAACGCCTCGCTAGCGGTTGTTTTATTGGGTCTAATCCTCTGGCTGCCTTTTGATGCCATCTCGCTAACTCTCGTTGCCCCCGCGGTATTCGGCATAGCAGCTGCTTTCATCGCCATCGGCGTCGCCATCGGCTGGTTCTATGGTGGAGTCGACCGCGCGCCAGTTGCACGCACCGCTGGCATAACCGCTGCCCTAATGGCAGGCATTATCGGAATCGACCGCTTCATGCAGGCCTGGCAACCTTATTTCAACAGCAACTATGTGAGCGGCCGGCCTTTTGCGACAGTAGGTTCATCTACGCCCAACCTGCAGGGCAGCTTCTGGGTTATGGGTGTAGACACTTTCACTCACTTACTGTTGCCAACCTTGGCGCTGCTCTTAATCGGATTTGCAGGCTACACAAGATATTCGCGCGCAAGCATGCTTGAGATTATGGACCAAGACTTCATTCGCACCGCTAGGGCCAAAGGCCTAAGTGAACGAACCGTTGTGATGCGTCACGCCTTCAGAAACGCAATGATTCCGCTAACAACTCTGGTGGCGTTCGACTTCGCTGGAGTTATTGGCGGAGCAGTTATTACTGAGCGAGTTTTTGCGTTCAGTGGCATGGGGAAGCTCTTTCTCGACAGTTTGCTGCATGTCGATTTAAACCCGGTGATGGGTTTTTTCTTGATTACCGGCACGCTCGCCATTCTCTTCAACCTCATAGCAGACGTCGTGTATGGCTTGCTCGACCCGCGAATTAGGGTGGAATGATGACTCAAACAATTGAGCAAAATGCCGTGGCAGGTCTCAGCCAGGCCACCTTGGTGCGAAAGCGCTTTTTGCGTCACAAGGCGGCAATGGTCTCGGTATTCGCTCTGCTCGGCATCATTCTCTTAGCTTTTACATCTGTTGGACTCGAGCTCGGAACAGAGTCTGCACCCATTCGCGTTGCAGGATGGTACGGATACGGGTATTCCCAAATCAATACGGTTGAAAGCGCCGGCGCACCGACCCTCGACATTTTTCCTGAGTTCATCGATGGCACGGGGATGGCCGTTGGCAACCACCCATTTGGCCAAGACGAGGTTGGTCGTGACGGCTTCGCACGAGTAATGCGCGGAACACAGCAGTCACTCATGGTGATGTTTGTGATCGGCCTTGTGGCGACCCTAATCGGTGTGGTTGTCGGTTCAGTTGCCGGTTTTTATCGAGGTCGCACCGATTCGCTACTGATGAGATTTACCGACCTCATCATCACGATTCCGGTCGTGGTGGTCGGTGCAGTTATTGGCCGCGCCATCGGCAACCTCGGGTCGTTCATCCTCGCTATTTTTCTGGGTTTATTCACCTGGACGGGTCTAGCGCGTTTGGTTCGCGGCGAATTCCTGAGTCTGCGAGAACGCGAATTTGTTGACGCTGCTCGCGTTGCCGGCGCATCAGACCGAAGGATCATTTTTCGCCACATCTTGCCAAATGCAATCGGAGTAGTTGTGGTTAGCACCACGCTTTTGATGTCGGCAGCCATTCTGCTTGAAACGGGCCTGAGTTTCATTGGGTTCGGCGTGCGCCTTCCTGATGTTTCTCTTGGCTACCTAATCAATGAGAACCAAACAGCTTTCGCCACTAGGCCATGGTTGTTCTGGTATCCAGGTTTATTCATCGTCGCCATAGCGCTGTGTGTGAACTTTATTGGTGATGGGCTTCGAGACGCTTTTGACCCTCGTACCAAGCGAATTCCTAAAGCCAAGGAGCTTGCAAAATGACCGCTGGAATCTTAACCAAAAACTTAGGCGTTTTTTTCGACCCAAGCCTGCCACAGAGTGAAAACTTCGCGAGCAATCTGGCTATTTCGGCCAGTTATCGCCAAGATGTTGAATCTTTTGTCGTTGCTGAGAATGATCAAACCGAAGCGACCGTCGACGGCCTGCATGTCGGCAAAGTTGATGCGTTTAGCACTAATCGGGTTTTGAACGTTTACGCCGTCTGCATCGATGGTCAAGGTTGGTCGCCAAAACATGAGCCAAGCGGCGAAACTGAGCGCCACCAAAATTGCCACAACGCTCAGGCTCAAGCTCGTTACCACCAGGTTCACTGCAATGGTGGCAGTGGAAAATATCCAGACCAACAGGGCCGTGAACTTATTCGAAGAAGACCTGATTTTATTAGAAGGCATTTGGTTATTGTGACAGACAAAGTGCAGGTTTGCGCGTGAGTAGGGTTCTGACAGTAGAAAATCTATCGGTAGATTTTTGGGTGGACGGCACCTGGTATGCCGCGGTCAAAAACTTGAGCTTCGAACTTGAATCGGGCAAGGCGCTAGCAATTGTGGGAGAGTCAGGGTCGGGCAAGAGCACAGTTGC
>JBEGPW010000054.1:0-7038 GCA_041181225.1 Actinomycetota bacterium
CGGTAGATTTTTGGGTGGACGGCACCTGGTATGCCGCGGTCAAAAACTTGAGCTTCGAACTTGAATCGGGCAAGGCGCTAGCAATTGTGGGAGAGTCAGGGTCGGGCAAGAGCACAGTTGCGATGTCTCTCACAAACCTTTTGCCCCGCAACGCGCGAGTTAGTGGCAGTGTGAAACTAGGTGATAAAGACCTGTTGGATCTCGACAATGCAGAGTTGAGAAGTTATCGAGGTCGTGAAATTGCCTACATTTTTCAAGAGCCGATGACCGCTTTGAACCCGGTTTACAGCGTTGGCTTTCAAATTGTCGAAACTCTTCGAAATCACTTTGACATCAGCCCAGCCGATGCAAAAGCGCGAGCTATCGAACTATTGACAATGGTTGAGCTGCCAGACCCGGCAAACGCCTTCAACAAATATCCACATCAGCTTTCTGGCGGTCAGAGGCAACGCGCCATGATTGCTCAGGCACTGGCTTGTGAACCTCACCTGCTCGTGGCAGACGAGCCAACTACAGCGCTTGACGTTACTGTTCAAGCCGAAATTTTGCAGCTCATGAGAAACCTTCGCGGCAAAATCGGCAGCGCAGTGCTTCTTATCACCCACGACATGGGTGTAGTGGCCGATCTGGCAGACGACATAATTGTGATGCGATCCGGCGATGCGGTTGAAGCGGGCGAGGTGCACCAAATTTTTGGGTCACCCCAGCACAGCTACACGCGTCAACTGCTGGCCTCGGTTCCTAAGCTTGGCTTTGCAGCTAAGCGCAGCGTCGACCCAAGTTCTCTGGCCAAACCGCCCGTGCTCGAGATTAAAAAGGTTTCAATCGAATACCCTAAGCATGGTCGCGTGCCTGCTTTCAAAGCCGTTGACGATTTCAGCCTCACGATTCACCCTGGCGAAATAGTTGGCTTGGTTGGTGAATCTGGTTCAGGAAAAACCACGGTGGGAAGAGCCGCGATTGGTTTGTTACCTATTTCTGAGGGTTCAATCACCGTTGCAGGGTTTGATTTGACCGACAAACGTCAGCTGCGACAGGTTCGCAAACACACCGGTATTGTTTTTCAAGACCCTGCAAGCTCACTAAATCCGCGACTTCCGATTGGTCAAAGCATTGGTGAGCCACTAACCCTTGCCAAACAGCTCGATCGAAATGGCGTGAACGCTCGGGTAGAACTTTTGCTCGACCAAGTAGAACTTCCCAAGAGCTATCGCAACCGCTATCCACACGAACTTTCGGGTGGTCAGCGTCAGCGCGTTGGCATAGCTCGTGCATTGGCGCTAAACCCAGACCTTTTAATCGCTGACGAGCCGACTTCGGCGCTTGATGTTTCAGTTCAGGCCCGATTTTTAGAGCTTTTACTTGAGTTGCAAGACAACCTCAAGTTTGCGTGTCTGTTTATCAGCCATGACCTTGCTGTTGTCGATGTTTTGGCTCACCGAATAGCCGTCATGAACCACGGCAAACTCGTTGAGATCGGAGAGCGTGATCAGATTTTGCAAAACCCGCAGAACGATTACACCAAAAAGCTACTAAGCGCCGTACCTGTTCCTGACCCAGACCTTCAGCGCAAGCGCCGCGAACAGCGTCTCGAGCAACTCGGCAGACTTTAGAGACAGCAGGTAACCTAATAACAGTTGGTTGAGGAGTCACCTGTGAAACGAATATTTGGCGTCGCTGTAGTTGGCCTGATTTTGGTTAGCCTCACTGCCTGCTCAAATCAATCTGGCACAGTTTCAGGTTCAAAAATAACGATCGGTTTTGAAGATCCGATTAGCTCGATAAACACCGACCTCCAAGACTCAGTTTCAACTATGAGTGCCAGCGCTGACCTAGCAAATTTGACGACAGCTTCTTTTTATTCAATCGACACGGCCGGAAATCTCAGCGCGAATGTCGACTTTGGCAGCGTCGAAGTGACCAGTCAAAAGCCATTCACAGTCAAATATCTGCTGACCGGCAAGGCAACCTGGAGTGACGGAACCAAAGTTTCAGCCACAGATCTCTTGCTGTCTTGGGCCGCAGCATCTGGATTTGGTGGCTACGATTTCAAATCAAGCCGAGATGAAAATGGATTTAGATATGTCACCGAACAACCAGCAATTGGTGATGACGGTCTAAGCCTCACAGTCACTTTCAATCAAGCAACTGCAGATTACAAAACTGCGCTGACCGTTCCAGTTGCTGCCCATGCGTTGGCCAAAATTACTTTTGCTTCAGAAAAACTCGGTGCTAAAGAGGCTTCAGCCAAGACTCTAGAAGCAATCACCGCACCAAAGCGCGGTGACTTGAGTGCCCTAGCCAAAGCCTATAGAAATGCCTTTAGGCTCACTAAGAGCACTTTGAAGAACCCAGATCTGTTTGTTTCAGCGGGACCCTATGTTGTTACTGAGGCCAGTAGCAACGGTCTGACGCTAAAGGTAAACCCCGACAACGTCTGGATGCCAAAAGGCCGCTGCGAGACACTAAACGTAGTTTTCTATGATGACGCGCTTTCAGCGGTGAGCGCGCTAAAAGCGGGTGCCATCGATTTTGCTCGCCTAGAGCCGACAAGCACGAACTCGTATTCTTCGCTTATTTCGGCAATAAAGGCCTCTAAAAACCTCAGCAGTAGCGTTGTTGCATCTAATCAAGTCGAAACCGTTCTCTTCAATCAAACTTCACAAAGCAGCTTTTCGTCGGCCGCATTTGGTGAGCCGGGTAGTGAATCGGCAGACAACGCTGCGCTAGAAGCCCGACGCGCTTTCTTGGGGATAATCTCGGTATCCAAGATTCGTACCCTAATCAGCGCGAATCAGACAATCCAGGATGCAAACTCGCTAGTGTTTTCGCCAGAGTCTCCTTACTATCAGGCGAGCACACAAGACAGCTCAATTACTGGCTATCAGTTTGCAGATGCCCAAAAGTCCTACAACGCCCTTCAAAAGCTGGGACTCAGGGTGCCGGTGAGAGTGCTTTTTGATACGGCTAATCCGAGGGCACAGACTGAGTACTCGGTCTTTGCCGACCTCGCAAGTCAAGTCGGGTTTTCGCTCTCAAATGTTTCGACCGCAAACATTTCAGATGCGCTAAAGGTCGGAGATTACGACGTTTATTTGGCCCCGCAACGACTGCTGGCAGATCAAGGGGTGAGCCTGCAGAAAGGCTTCTATTTTTCTAAAGGGTTTCCAAGCAATTCAAACTTGATAAAACTCATGACCGATTATGGTCGGGCCACCACCGCGGTTGCGCAAGCCGCGGTGCTAAAAAAACTTGATTCCGAGCTAATTTCACAGGCCTACGCTTTGCCTCTCTATCAACTGCCGACCATCTTCGCTAGCTCAAAAAAGTTTGCAAAAACACCGGTTAGTGCCGACGGCTTGAGCTTAACTGCGGGTTACGCCGACTGGAATCTCAGCTCTAAATAGTAGGTTTTTAGCGCCTTCAAGCTACACTTAAAAAGCAGTGTGGCTTATTTGATGCCCTGCGCAGTCTAGATATTCGGTGTGATTGCTTTTTGCGCGCCCGAATCAAAAAACCTTGAGGATGAACTATGGCTCTCGCTAAGCGTGAGGAACTTCGTAACGTCGCTATTGTGGCGCACGTTGACCACGGCAAAACAACACTCGTTGATGCCATGTTGAAACAAACCAACTCTTTTGACGCGCACGCCGCGGTTGCTGAACGTGCGATGGACTCGGGTGAACTTGAGCGCGAAAAGGGCATTACCATTTTGGCCAAGAACACCGCAGTTGCCTATTCAGGCCCAGCAGCTCAGGGCAGAAACATCACCATCAACGTGATTGACACCCCAGGGCACGCTGACTTTGGTGGCGAGGTTGAGCGCGGGCTTTCGATGGTAGACGGTGTTGTGCTCTTGGTTGACGCTTCTGAAGGCCCACTGCCTCAGACCCGCTTCGTTTTGCGTAAGGCGCTAGAAGCTAAGCTTCCGGTCATCTTGTTGGTAAATAAGACCGACCGCCCTGACGCTCGCATCGACGAGGTTGTCGAAGAAACTCACGATTTGCTTCTGGGCATCGCGAGCGACCTTCACGATGTGGTTCCTGACCTAGATGTTGACGCACTCCTAGACCTTCCGGTCATTTATGCGTCAGGTCGCGCCGGTCGCGCCTCGCTAAACAAGCCCGCCGATGGCACCCTGCCCGACAGCGAAGATCTAGAACCATTGTTTGCCGCAATCTTGCAGCACATTCCCGCGCCAAGCTATGACGACGAAGCGCCACTTCAGGCTCACGTGACAAACCTTGACTCGTCACCGTTTCTTGGCCGTTTAGCGCTGCTAAGAATCTTCAACGGTACCCTCCGTAAGGGCCAGACCGTTGCTTGGGTTCGCCAAGACGGCACCACTCAGAACGTTCGCATCAGCGAACTGCTGGCAACTCGTGCCCTCGAGCGTTACCCAACCGAAGAAGCCAACCCCGGCGACATCGTTGCTGTTGCCGGCATCGAAGACATCACCATCGGTGAGACTTTGGCAGACCCAAATGACATTCGCCCGTTGCCGCTCATTACCGTAGACGACCCGGCTATTTCGATGACCGTTGGAATCAACACTTCGCCAATGGCCGGCAGAGTTAAGGGCGCAAAAGTCACCGCACGTTTGGTCAAAGACCGACTAGACCGCGAACTTATCGGTAACGTGTCGATTCGCGTTTTGCCTACTGAACGCCCTGACGCTTGGGAAGTTCAAGGTCGTGGCGAGCTTGCTCTAGCGATTTTGGTTGAGCAGATGCGTCGCGAAGGCTACGAGCTAACTGTTGGCAAGCCTCAGGTAGTTACCAAGCGCATCGATGGCAAGCTCTGCGAGCCAGTAGAAGACCTTACCGTTGACGTTCCCGAAGAGTTCCTTGGTCCAATCACCCAGTTGCTAGCCACCCGCAAAGGCCTTATGCACAACATGGTCAACAACGGCACTGGCTGGGTTCGAATGGAATTCAAGGTTCCTTCGCGTGGCCTGATCGGATTCCGCACCGAGTTCCTAACCACCACTAAGGGAACCGGCATCGCAAACGCCATCTCAGCTGGTTATGAGCCTTGGTTTGGCGAGATTGTCACCCGCAACAACGGCTCAATGGTTGCTGACCGCGCCGGCGTTGCAACCCCGTTTGCCATGGTTGCCTTGCAGGAGCGCGGTGCGTTCTTTGTGCAGCCAACCTCAGAGGTTTATGCGGGCATGGTGGTTGGCGAGAACTCACGCGCTGACGACATGGAAGTCAACATCACCAAAGAAAAGAAGCTCACCAACATGCGTGCGTCAAGCTCTGATGAGTTCCAGTCGCTAACACCGCCGCGCACGCTTTCGCTCGAAGAGTGTTTAGAGTTCGCTCGCGAAGACGAGTGTGTCGAGGTAACCCCAGAGGCCACCAGAATTCGCAAAGTTGAGCTAGACGCAACCATTCGCGCGCGCCTCACCTCACAGCGCAAGCGCGCTAACGAAAAGTAGTCTTATCGCTGTTTAGCCAGCAAAAAACCGCACCCCACGATTTCGGCGAGGTGCGGTTTTTTAGTTGTGTTACCTCAGTTCTTTTAGCCAACCGCCAAAACGGTCGATGCGCAGCGCCGCCCAAATAATAAGGCCAGCCAAAACAACGAGGATGATTGGTATTCCCACGCCTCCGTTGCTCGCAAAAGCATATGGAATCACCGAGATGAGCACGCCGACTAGCCCTGGGTAGAAGAGCCCTGAGTTCCGTCGAATCGCGCCAACCAGCAGGAACAATGTTGAAACTGCAACCAAAACGGCGAAACGCACCCAGTCGGTGTCTTTTACTTCACGACCGAGGGCCTCAAGAGTCTGCACCACGGTTGGAGCTAGCGCCACCAGAGCAGGCACACCCCACGCCCAGAATGTCGGAGTCTTGACGTTGTCAAAGACCCTAAACAGCGATAGCACCAAGAAAATCGTCAGTGCTATCAACAGGCCGCGAAGTTCAACTACAACACCGGTGGTGTCTCCGGCGAAAAGTTCTTCGATGCCATACCAGAGCGCGGGTACAAACTCGGCCAACAACCCAGCTACACCGGCATAAACCAGACCGCGATTGCCTCGTCTTAGGCCAAGCACCAGCATTGCCGCGGCAACGATGACAACTGCCAGGAGCCGAGCGACGCCTTCAGTTTCGAGCGAAGACCAAGGTTTTGCTATGTCGCCGCTGCCAAACGAATAAAAAATAGAAGGCAGAAGCAGCCCGATGCTTGGCAAGCCCCAAGTTATGAGTGTGCCTCCCGGGCGAGGGGAGTTCTTCAAAACAATCAGCGAGCCGACGCCTAAAGTGGTCGCCAAGACGAGAGCCGAAATTTCAGGCCCCTTTATGTTTGGCGCAAGAACATGCATTAGGTCATTAATTGAGAACGCCAAAAATATGCTCGTTGAGTAGCCGGCCGAAAGTGAAACGGCGCTGGCAAATCGATAGCTGTGCCAAAAAGTTGCGGCAACGCTTATCGCATAGAAAGCGGCGATGGCAACCAGCGGCAGCGAGGGATTAAAGGCGTCTTCGAAGTGGGTTGACGACATCAACCAAGGTGTTGTCGAGGTGCCCAACAGCCACATTGCTAAAGAGCTGAAGAGCGTCAAAAGCCTTGCGGTTTTAGAAACTTTGAGATCATTTAGACGGCTTGCAAACAAATATCCGATCGAGAGTGCCAGCAGAATTGCTAGGTCGATTATTGCCCAAATCTGAACATTGCCGGTTGTGGGGGCGACAGACGAGTAGTTGACTATTTCCACCGCAAAAAATTCTTGGTTTAGCACCACGAGGGAAGACAGAACGGTTTGGGCCAAAAGAATTATCGACCAGAGACTGACGTTCCAGGCACGGCCCCACTTTTTCAAAGCCAAAACAGTTAGAGCGAAGGCCAACGCAGGGAATAGCGCAGACAGGCTGAGAATCTGTAGGTTCCAGTTAACAATCGTTTGACTTGCCCAAGCAAAGGCACCCACTGACAACCCAACAAAACCTGCAATCGAAGCCCAGTTTTGCTTTCTAACAATCGAGTCTGCCAAAATCAACAATCCTGCGACTGTGAATGCTATGGCAG
>JBEGPW010000055.1:0-18009 GCA_041181225.1 Actinomycetota bacterium
TTCTTGAGGCGGGGCGTTTCAAGAGTTACGCCTCTAGAGCCTTCAGCAACGAAGGCACCATTCGGTAAACGTCACCGCAGCCCATGGTCACGATAAAGTCGCCCTCGCCGGCGAGTGAGGCTGCCACAGCTGGCGCGTCATCCCAGTTTTCAACGTAGTGAACCTGCCCTTGGTTAGCAAAGGCGTTAGAAACCAGCGCACCCGTTACCCCCGGCTCTGGGTCTTCGCGGGCGGCATAAATGTCGAGAACGACGACCTCGTCGCTTGCGGCCAACGCGGCGGCAAACTCTTTAGCCATCAAACGAGTTCGACTGTAAAGATGAGGTTGAAACACGGTGATGAGCTTGTGGCTGCCCACTACTGCACGGGCACCAGCCAAAGCTGCCGAAACTTCGGTTGGGTGGTGGGCGAAGTCGTCATAAACTTTCACTCCCCGACGCTCGCCGTGAAGCTCAAAACGACGCTCGGTGCCCCCAAAACGCGCAATCACAGCTAAGGCCTCGGCGGCGTCATAACCGAGGCCGGTTAGAACCGCGAGCGCGCCCGTGGCGTTGATGGCGTTATGGTAACCGGGCACCTGCAAAGTGGCTCTTAGGGTCTTGCCCGCAAAATCAACGGCAAACGAAACCTGTGCGCCACTCGCGTCAACCGAGTGCAGCCGAAGCTCAGCGTCAAGGGCTTCTCCAAATCGAATCACCCGTTTGCCTTCGAGCAGCTTGGTGACCCTAACCGCTCCGGCATCGTCTGAATTGATTGCCACAAACTCGTGAGCCCCGTTGGCAAACTTGGCAAACTCGGCGTCGAAAGCCTCAATGCTGCCGTAGTGGTCTAGATGGTCAGCATCAACGTTGGTGATCAACGCAATCGCTGTGTTGTAGTGCAAAAAAGAGCCATCTGATTCGTCGGCCTCAATAACAAACAGTTCAGATGCTCCGCTGCCCGAGCTCGAGCCGAGCGAGGCAATCACTCCCCCGTTGACAAAGCTCGGATCATCGCCGAGCCCTTGCAACGCCGTGACCACCATGCCGGTGCTAGTGGTTTTTCCATGAGCGCCCGCAACGGCAATCAGGCGCTTCTTGGTCGTCAAATAGGCCAGCGCCTGTGAGCGGTGAATCACCGGAATGCCGCGCTCTTTTGCAAGCAGATATTCTGGGTTGGTTGGCCAAAGGGCCGAAGTTACCACCACCGTGTCAGGGTTTCCCAAATGAGATGCGTCGTGACCAATAAAAATTTCAGCGCCAAGCTCTCGCAACGCTGCAACATTTGACGTGTCACGAAGGTCACTACCGGTAACCGCGTGGCCCATGCCGAGCAAAATTCGGGCGATTCCGCTCATGCCCGACCCGCCGATGCCAATGAAATGCACCTTGCCTAGGTCGGCAGGCACTGGTTGAGAAAAATCTGGCTTAATCATTTGGTCCTTTTGCTGACTCTTAGTTAGATTACGACACGCGGCTAAGAACTTGCTTCACGAGGTCGAGCAGTCGCCGCGAGCCGTCTGAAACGCCCACAGATTTGGCGACCGAAGCCATTTTTGAAAGCTCCCTGGTGTTTGAAATGGTTGGAATCAATACCTGAGAAACATAGTCTGTGGTGAAGTCAGCGTCGGCAACGACCAGTGAGCCACCTGCACTTACCAAGTCGACCACGTTGTGCTTCTGCTCACCGTTTCCTACCGGGTAGGGAACATAGCAGGCAGGCAAACCGATCGCGGCAAACTCACTTACCGTTGAAGCACCTGCTCTTGCAACTGCAAAGTCAGCGGCCGCAATCGCGAGTTCCATCTGATTGCAATAGGCCAGGCGAACAAAATCTTTGGTCGCGACCGGCTCGAGTGGCGACCTGTCGCCAACAATGTGAATAACTTGGATGCCAGCCGCCGAAAGCACGCCGCGCGACGCTTCAACAGTCTCGTTGATGCTTCTTGCGCCAAGTGAGCCGCCGGTAACCAAAAGTGTTGGCGCGTCAGCCTGCAAACCAAAGTTTTGACGAGCTGTGGCTCGCTGTTCGGCTGTGATTGGGTGATTAGCCAGAATTTCGATTTCATGACGCAACGGCATTCCGACAAAAGATGTTTTGCGAAGTCGAGTGTTGCTAAAGGCAACTCCGGTCGCGGCCGCAAAACTCGAAGCCCAGCGGTTTGCCAAACCTGGTAGCGCGTTGGCTTCGTGAACCACAACCGGAATGTTGAGCCGTCTGGCCGCCAGATATGCCGGCGCGCTCGCGTATCCCCCGAAACCGACCACAACGTCGATTTGGTGTTCTCTAAGGTAAGCCTCAACCTGTTTTACAGCCCCCAAAAACCTTCGAGCAAAACCCAGAGCATAACCGTTAAGGCGCCGCGGAAAAGGCAATCGTTCGATTGTGAGTAGCTCGTAACCCCGCTCCGGAACTAAACGCGCCTCTAGCCCTTCAACGGTTCCCAAAGCCCACACTCGATTTTCAAAGTTGTCGTGCGTGATCGCGTCAGCCAGCGCCAGCATCGGGTTCACGTGGCCGCCAGTGCCACCGCCGGCCAATAAGAACCTAGTCATCGATTCACACCCCGAAGCTCGCGCGCGTTTGGGGCTCGGCCCCGGTTAGAGGCAAGCTCCTGTTGCAGAATCTCACGCTCAAAAGACAAAAGAACCCCAATAGCCAACATGGCGCTGATCAACGAAGAACCACCCGCCGATATCAACGGCAACGGAACACCGAGAACTGGCAACCACTGCACCACCACCGCGATGTTGATGAGGGCTTGAAAACCAATCCACACCATCACTCCCGCGGTTACGTTCTTAATAAAAGCGTCGTCGGTTTTCAAAAAAAGAATTCGCATTCTAAGAACTAGAAACACGAAGAGACCAATCACCAGGGTTGCTCCAACCAAACCGGTTTCTTCGCCGATGATCGCAAAAATGTAATCGTTGTCAACCTCGGGAATCCACGACCACTTGAGTTCAGAATTGCCCAACCCAGAGCCAAACCAGCCGCCAGCGGCCAGCGCCCAAATGCCGTGTTGCGATTGCCAAGTGTAGATTGACGAGTCATCGGTGCCCCCGCTCAGCCAAGCCGAAATGCGGCCCGACCTCGAGGCCCCTTGAGCGGCGAATACAACTATAAACAGCAGCACAGCAACTACGAGTTGTCGCATGTGTTTGATGCTCACCCCGCTCAAATAGATCATTCCCACTGAAATGAGCAAAATGATTATTGAGGTTCCCAGGTCTTTACCTAAAATAACCACGCCAACGCTGAGCGCTATAAAAAGCACCCCGTGATATAGGTAGCGTCTTTTGTCATAAATCTCGTCTTGCCTAACCCAAAATCTTTTTGCAAGGAACAAGATCAACCCAAGCTTTATGAACTCAGACGGTTGAAGCCTAATAATTCCGAGATCTAGCCAGTTTCGGTTGCCGGCAATTGAAACGCCCAACGGGGTTAACAAGACCAAAAGTTGTAGCAAAATTGCGCCCAGAAACAGAGTCTTTGAAATTGCTTTTAGGCGCCACACCGGCAAAATCGAAAAAGCCAGCATTCCTGCTAACCCAGCCAGCCCAAAGCCAAGCTGTTTGAGAAAAACCGCGTATGGGTTACTCGTAGCGGTCAGTGACTCAACCGAAGAGCTCGAAAGCACCATGACCATCCCGTAAACCACAATGAACAGAGTCGTGCCGAGCAGCATGTAAAAGTTGAGCGACTGGTGGCCAAACATATAGTTGATTGCTCTCGGCAAATTCATGCGCCGCTTTGCGTCTTTGGCAGCGACTTTCACTTTTGCCATTAGCGGTTCACCTGGCGTGCAGCGTCAGCAAATGCCCTGCCACGGTCGGCATAGTCAACGAATTGGTCCATTGAAGCGGCGGTTGGAGCAAGCAAAACCACGTCGCCCTCGACTGCCCAAGCTTTGGCCGCTTCGGCTGCGGCGAGCATCACTCGATTGGCGTCATCCGCAGATTTTTCGGCACCCGCGGGCACTGCAACAACTGGCAGTTCGGGCGCTGCTTTTGCCAACGCATCAAGAACCGGTTGCTGGTCGAGGCCAATCACAACGGCAGCACGAAGCTTTGCCTTGAACCGCTTAATTAGTGACGTCACATCAACACCCTTTAGCAGACCCCCGAAAACCCAAACCACACTCTCGAAACTTGCCAGCGAAGCCGCGGCAGCGTGTGGGTTGGTCGCTTTTGAATCATCAAACCAGCGGATGCCGCCCCACTCGCCAACCAACTCGATGCGGTGCGCGTCAAGTTTGAAGTTTCGGATTGCTTCGCGAATCGCAAAGGGTTCAACCCCGGCGGCCCGAGCCAGTGCGGTTGCTGCGGCAACATTGGCCAGCAGGTGAGGGGTGATGACACCGATGTTCTCGAGGTCTTCGATGGTGGCGATTTCAAGGGCGGTGTTTTTGCGGTCGTTAAGATAGGCTCGGTCGGCCAAAATGTCTTCGACATAGCCGATCTGACTGAGCCCCGGCGCGCCGATGCTGAAACCAATAGCCCTTGCCCCGTCGGTTACATCGGCGTTTTCGACCATTTTCTCGGTGCTGCCGTCTTGCACGTTATAGACACAGGCGACGACTGTGTTGTCATAAACTTTGGCCTTCGCCGCCTCATAGGCCTCGAAGTTGCCGTGCCAGTCGAGGTGATCATCGGCAAGGTTGAGGCAAACGCTGGCGAGCGGCACAATCTGCCCAGCGTCGATCAAATGGGGCACTTGAGCCGGTTCATTCTGGGCGGGCGCAGCAGCCCCAGAAAGGTAATGCAGCTGAAAGCTCGACAGCTCAACCACCACGGCGTCGTACCCGAGTGGGTCGCGCATCAGGTCGAGCATCGGCGTGCCAATGTTGCCGCCAGAGGCTGCCCGCAAACCACCGGCGATAAGCATCGACTCGGTCAGTTGAGTGACTGTGGTTTTGCCGTTGGTTCCGGTGACCAAGATCCAGTCGGCGATTTTGTCAGTTTTGTCTCGAAGGCGCCAGGCCAACTCAATGTCGACCCACACCGAAACGGCGTTGAGTTGCGCCCATTTCAAAATCGGCGAGGCAGGCGCAACGCCGGGAGAAACAATAAGCACTTGAGGGCCGAAGGCCTCGAGGATTTCACGTGATCCTGCGACCGAGTCAAAATTGGCGGCCGAAATGTGTGCGCCAATGCTGTGTGAAACTCCGATTACGTCAAGAATATCCACTTGGTCGGCTTCGGCTTTTTCAGCCACGACCAAGATGTCGGCTCCGAGTTCGGCCAGAGTGTCGGCCACCGAAAACCCGGTCACCCCAAGACCCACAACCACGACTCGAAGCCCACGCCAGTCGGCATGCCAGCTGATCAGGTTATTCAAGTTTTTAGTGGCGTCGTTTGACGAGTCGGCTTCGTTCATTATTTCTAACGCTTGAGCCATTCAGCATAAAAGAGGCCGACGCCCACGAGCACACAGATGCCTGAGATGATCCAAAAACGAACCACAACCGTGACTTCTGCCCAGCCTTTGAGTTCAAAATGGTGGTGCAGCGGGCTCATCAAAAAGATGCGTTTGCCGCCGGTAACTTTGAAATAGATTCGCTGCAAAATCACCGAGCCGGTGACAATCACAAAGAGTCCGCCGATTGGCAGAAGCAAGAGTTCGGTGCGAGAGGTAATTGCAAGCGCCGCTAACGCTCCGCCAAGACCCAGCGACCCGGTGTCACCCATGTATAAATGCGCGGGCGCTGTGTTCCACCACAAAAAGCCAATCAGCGCGCCAACGATGGCTGCGGCAACAACGGCCAAGTCGAGCGGGTCACGGGTGTTGTAGCAGCCCGAAAGGTGACCTGGATTGAAGCAGCTCTGGTTGAATTTCCAAAACCCAATCACAGCAAAAGCACCAATCGCCATGATTGCTGATCCAGCTGCCAAACCGTCGAGCCCGTCAGCAATGTTTACGCCGTTCGACGCCGCCGAGGTGAGAATGTAAAACCAAATCTGCACCAAAACGATTCCGAGAATCGGCCCCCAAATGGCCCAGTTCTCAGCAAAAAACAAGTTGATTGGCAGGTCACGAAACAGCGAGATTCGCGAAGATGCCGGGTTGATTCCGTTGGCGTCAGGAAGGCTGAGGGCCATCCAGGTAAAAACTATCGACACGACGGCTTGACCGCCCATTTTTGCCCAACCGGTTAGACCGAGGCTGCGTTGCTTGTGAGTTTTGATAAAGTCATCGGCGAATCCAACCAGCCCGAGCCCCACCATCATAAACAAGACCAAAAGCGCCGAGGCAGTGGGAACTTCGCCATTAAAAAGTTTTGCTCCAAAATATCCTGACACCGAAGCCAAAATAATTACTATGCCGCCCATTGTTGGAGTGCCACGTTTGGTGTGGTGGGTTTGAGGTCCGTCGTCGCGAATGAACTGTCCCCAGCGCCATTTGCGAAACAGCCAGATAAACCCGGGCGTTGCAAAAAGTGTGAAGACGAGGCCGATTGCGCCGGCGACCATTATTGCTCTCACGCCGAAACCTCCAAAAGATCGTCACCTAAATGGCGCAGGTTGGCAGACTTTGAAGACTTAACCAACACGATGTCACCTTCAGATAGCATTCCACGAAGATATGCCAAAGCCTCGGAGGCGCTTTCAAAAAACTTCGATTCGCCATCATAGGAGCCCTCTAGACTCGCCCCCATATGAATCAACCTTGCACCCTGACCAACCACAACGAGTTGATCAATGTTGTAGCGAACCACCAGCCGGCCAATCGCGTCGTGTTCGGCACGAGAAAACTGGCCGAGCTCGGCCATTTCTCCGAGCACTGCGATGGTGCGGTGACCGGCCCGGCCCAGTTGAGCCAAAGTTTGCAGGGCCGCCTTCATGCTGTCGGGGCTTGCGTTATAGGCGTCGTTGATGATTGTCACGCCATCGCCGCGTTTCAAAACCTGCATTCGCCAGCGCTCAGCCAGACCGAGGGCTTGAACGGCTTCAATGATGTCGGGTCGGGGCACCTCGAGCAGGTCGGCTACCGCAATTGCGGCGAGTGCGTTCATTACATGGTGTTCGCCAAGAATCTGAAGTGTTACGGTCTGACTATTGTCGGTCGATTCACCAGCAGTTTGAGGCCAAACCAAACCAAACGAGGTTGCCTCTAATGAAATCTCGGGTCGCAGTGAACGATAGTCAGAGTCGGGGTTGGTGCCAAACCAGGTGACATTTAAGTTGGGATGCTTGCTGACCTGCTCGCGCACATAGCTGTCGTCAAGATTGGCGACCAGTTGACTGCTGTGGCCGGCAGCGGCCTGCTCAGCCAAAACGTCTAAAAGCTCGCCCTTAATTTTTGCGGTCGTTTCGATGCTGCCGAATTCTCCAACGTGAGCAAGCCCCACTTTTAGCAGCACCCCGATGTCGGGCTGAATCATTTCGGCGAGATATCTGATGCTTCCAACCCCGCCAGCACCAAGCTCGGCCACCAAAAACCGAGTTTCAAAGTCGATTTTGAGAATCGAAATCGGAGCCCCAACCTCATTGTTGTAGCTTTCGATTGGTGCAACCGTCGGGCCAACCTGGCTCAAAATCGAGCGTAAAAGGTTTTTGGTGGTGGTTTTTCCGTTTGAACCGGTGACACCAATCACCTTGAGATTGCCAACCGAGCGCACTCTGGCCAAAACCGCCGCAGCCAATTTGCCCAGCGCGGCCACGACGTCGTCAACAATAATTTGTGGGTGGTCGAAAACCGTCGGCACGAGGTGTTCAACCACTGAAGCAACTGCGCCTGACTCGGCTGCCCGCCCAACAAAAAGGTGACCATCGGTGACTTCGCCGGGTTTCGCAAAAAACAGCGAGCCGGTTTCAATCAGGCGCGAATCGGTTTCAACCGAGGCGGTCACCTCAAGTGAGTCGCTCGCGTCGCCGTTTGGTGAAATTAGCTGACCACCCACAGCTTCGGCTACTTCGGCCAGAGTCAACCTAATCATGACCAACCATGTTCTTTTAGCGCTGCGCGGGCTTCATGCCTAGCCGAGTAAGGGGTGCGAACCCCTTGAATGTCTCGATAGTCTTGGTGCCCCGGGCCACACCACAAGATTGCGTCGCCTTCGCTCGCGAGCGATACAGCCTTGCGAATCGCAGCCTCGGGCGGTGAAATATTGAGAACTTGAAGTTCTGGCCGAGCTTCAAGCGCCGACCTAACCAGCGCCTCGCGAATCGAAGCGGGGTCTTCAAAACGCGGGTGGTGGTCGGTGATTACCAAAATGTCGCTGCCTTCGGCGCCAACTCTGGCCATGGCTGGCCGCTTTGACGCGTCACGGTCGCCATCGGCCCCAAACACAAAAATGAGTTTGCCTTTGGTGACTTTGCGAACAGCTGCCAGGGTGTTCAAAAAAGCGTCGGGGCTGTGACCAAAGTCAACATAAACCTGCGGCCCGGTCTCACCAGAAATACTCTCGGTGCGACCTGGCAAATAAGCGATGATGCCCCCGGCCAAGGCTTCGGCGATGCGGTCAAAGCCAAAACCAGCTTCTAGCAGCATTGCGATGGCGAGCCCGGCGTTGGCAACCATGTGGGCTCCCAGCAGCGGAACACTTGAGGTTAGCGTTGCGCCATCCTTGTTAGTGAACTTAAATGAAGTTTGTTTCGGGGTTTCTTCGAGAACTACAACCGAATAATCGGCCTGTTCGATTAGCTCAGGTTTCGAGGCAATGGTGACCACCTTGATTTTGCTGGTCTCGGCCAATCTTGCGCCAAAGTCAGTGTCGATGCAGACCACACCCCGTTTTGCCCGGTGCGGCGTGAAGAGCTCGGCTTTAGCCTCAAGGTAGCTCGGCAGATCTGCGTAATCATCGAGGTGATCGTGGCTGAGGTTGGTAAAACCAGCAACATCAAAGTGAAGCCCGTCAACACGAAGCTGACTTAGAGCCTGCGCAGAAACTTCGATGGCTATCGCCGTGACGTTTCGCTCGCGCATGCGACCGACTAAAGCTTGCATTTCGGTCGACTCTGGCGTGGTCAAGCGGCTAACAATCACTTCGCCGGCGATGTGGCGTTCGGCCGTAGACGTTAGGCCTGTGGTTTCGCCGAGTTGGCGCAGAATGCCCTCGAGCAGGTAGGTCGTTGAGGTTTTTCCGTTGGTGCCTGTGGTTGCAAAAAGCTTGGGCATTTTATCGCCCAGGTTGCCATAAACAAACGCCGCTAAGTCGCCCAGGCGAGTTCGCGGGTGTTCGAGCAATAAAACTGGGATGCCGGCAAGCGATGCCGAAAGTTGTTCGTCGCCCGCGACAGAGTCGAGCAGCTCGAGTTCACCTGCGCCGTCGGTAACAACCGCAACCGCGCCAGACTGCAGAGCTTTGGCCACAAACCTGGCGCCGTGGGTTTTCAACCCGGGCATCGCAACAAATAGGTCGCCCGAGCGCAAATCGCTGGTGTTCATGCTGATGCCGGTCAGCTGAACCCGGGATACCTGTTCAAAAGTCGTGCCTAGTTTTACCGACTCTATGAGCGCAAATCTGTTTGCCAAATCTTGCAGTTGCACCGGCACAACGTGGTCGGGGCGCAAAATCGGAGGTATCTGCTCTTTCATAACAGCAATTTCATCACTAGTTGACATGGTTGACCTGCAGACTTACCACTCGGTTGGAATATTCGCTGATTTGCCTTTAGAAAAAGGCACGCTGAATGTTCTGAGAATCTGATTCATGATCTCTTTGAAAGGTGGGGTCGCACCAATCGAGTTGCTGACGGTTCGTGGCTTATAGATCGTTACCGCCAGAACATACTGCGGGTCTTCGGCCGGCGCCATTCCGATAAATGAAATCGCGTAGAGGTTGCCGTAACCCTTGCCCTCTCGCAACTGCGCGGTTCCTGATTTGCCGCCGATGCGCCAACCGCGAATTCCGGCAGTGCGTCCGATGCCACCCTGTTCCACGACTTTTTCTAGCATGTCTACTGTGCTGCGAGCAGTTTCGGGGCTGACAACCTGGGTTGGCGACGGCAGTGCTGGGGCAACGAGTTTGTGGTCGCTGCTTTGACACCCGGCCACAAGCTGGGCGGGCAGGCGGGTTCCTCCGTTGGCTATGGTTTGATAAAAATAGGCGGTTTGAATCGGGGTTACGGCCAGCCCCTGGCCAAAAATAGTCACCAGGTTTGTGAGTTTGTCCCACTTGGCAGACGAACTCATGATGCCACCGGATTCACCTTCAAAACCAACCGCGGTGGGTGAACCGACTCCAAATTTTTTCAAATAGTCATAGCGGGTCTTTGAAGAAACGCTTTTCACGATTTCGACGATTCCAGTGTTTGACGATTCACGCAAAACACCCGTGAGCGTTAACTTTTGCGTTAGGTGTTGGTGTGAGTCACTAATTGTGTCGCCCCACGGCAAAAATAGAGTTTGTGGCGCTCGAATCTGTGTTGAGGGTGTTGCCTCGCCAACGTCAATGGCGGTAGCCGCGGCGACGGTTTTCATGGTCGAACCTGGTTCAAAGGTAGCCTGAAAAATCCTTGAACCACGGTCTTCGGGTTTGCTCTTGAAAAAAACGTTGGGGTCAACCGAAGGGTATTCCGCGGCCGTCAAAATCTTGCCGGTTTTAGCTTCAACCACAACGGCACTGCCCCAGTCGGCTCGCTCGGCTTTCACGTAGTTCGTCATGATTTGCTGGGCAGCATATTGCAAATCGTTGTGAATCGTCAAAACCACTGTCGAACCGTTGCGGGCTTTGCGGGTGGTTACCGTGCTCATCGGAATCTTGATTCCGTCGCCACCGCTCTCATAGGTTTCTTCGCCGTCGACACCTGCCAAACATTCGTTCATGGTGCGCTCTAAGCCAGCCAGCGGGGTTCCGTCGTTGCCCAAGAATCCAATCAGGTTTCCTGCGATAGCTCCATTCGGATAAACCCGCACTTGAACCTTGTCAGAAAATATCCATGGGATGTCAAGTTTTTCAATGCGACGCCAATCGGTGGCACTCACCTTCTTTTTGATGTTGGAATACTTAGTGGTTCCGGTGATTTTGGCCAAAATTTGGGCTGGCTTCATGTTAAGAATTGGGGCCAGCTCTGCGGCGATGTCAGCTGGAGTGCGAGTGATGGTTTGCCCGTCGACAACACGGGTGACCGGCGAAACAATGTCTGGCGCGGCGTTTACGTCATAGCGAATCACCGTGGTGGCTAAAACTACTCCGTTGGCGTCGATTATGTCACCGCGAATTGCGCGAATGGTGTGGTGAACCGAGCGTTTATCAAAAGACAACGCATTGATGCTTGGGGCTTCAAAAACTTGATATTGCACCAAACGGACGACACACATTACAGCAACAATAAATATGACAATCATGAGCCGACCTAGTCTGCGGTCGCCGGGCGAATTGTTGCGCACTTGCCCTACCTAAATCGACTAGTGGGTTGGCGAAATTGGAATTCCGCTTGATGCCAAAACTATCGCTGTAGCACCAGTTTTTGAGGCAACGACATCGGTTGTTTCAGCCGATGTCGCGGCTTTGCCAGAGGCGGAACCTTTGGTTTTTAAGACCGGGTGCAACGAGGCTGCCTGTGAAGCGGCGGCCGCGGTTTTCGCTGCTTGCGAAGCTAGATTGGCTGCCACGGTCGAGGCTTCAAGCGCGGCCTTAGTTGTAACCGAAACCAGAGCGGCGTTTGGTACGACATTTTTTCCAATTCTTACGCCACTGTTGGCGGTCGCGACCTGCGGCCTTCCGATTACTTTGCCGTCGGTTAGACGAAGGTAAACCGGGTTGGCGTTGGTAACCATTCCGAGGTGCGAAGCCGCGTTGGCTAAGTTTTGGTCAGAGCTGAGTGAGCGAACCTGTTCATCCAAGATTTGGTTGTTGGTGGTTAGATCGCGCATCTGCGCTTTGATGCCCGAGAGCTGATAAACCCCTTGCGAAAGCATGATGTTTAAAACCAACCCAGCAAGCGTAATCAAGATGACTCCGCCGCTCAAAACTCCGACTGCCTGCTTCGTGGCTTTGCCGAGAACCCGACGGCTGATGTTTGGGGTGGCAACGAGACGAATCGAAGGTTGCGCCGTGGCCGGGCGACGACGTGGTGAAGTGGTTTGAACAGCTAGGCTCATGCGGCCACTCGAATCTTTTGGGCGGCGCGCAGCCGCACTGAGGCAGCCCGAGGGTTTTCAGCGATTTCTTGATCGGTTGCCATTTCGGCGCCTTTGACGACCAGTTTTAGTGTTGGTGCGTGCTCAGGAAGTTCGGGCAAACCGATTGGAGCCGACGAGGTTGCGGAACCCATGATTGCCTGTTTGACGATGCGGTCTTCGAGCGAGTGATAGGCCAGAACCAAAATTCGACCGTCGAGGTTTAGAGACTCGATTGCGGCCGGCATGGTGTTGATCAAAACTTCTAGCTCGCGGTTAACCTCGATTCGCAAGGCTTGAAAAACTCGCTTGGCGGGGTGACCGCTTGATTTTCCTGGGATGAACGGAATCACTTTGGCAATCAGCGCAGCAAGTTTGGTGCTCGTCGCAAACGGCTCAGTTTTGCGCGCCTCAACGATTGCTCGCGCAACCGGTTTGGCGTAACGTTCTTCGCCGAAATCTTTGAAGATTCGAGCCAATTTGATTTCTGAATAGGTGTTCACAACTTCGGCGGCGGTTGCTCCGGTGGTTGCGTCCATGCGCATGTCAAGCGGCGCTTCGTAGCTGTAGGCAAAACCACGGTCGGCTTGGTCGAGCTGCATTGAAGAGACGCCGAGGTCTAGCAAAATAGCGTCAACGCCTTTGAACCCTTGCTCTTCAACGACTTCGGAGATTTCGTCATAGACGGCGTGAACGAGTCTTGCGCGATTGCCGAAACGGGCGAGGCGTTTGCCCGCGAGGTCGAGAGCATTTGGGTCTCGGTCGATGCCGATGAGAGTGAGTTCATTGAATCGCTCTAGAAAAGCTTCGCTGTGACCGCCGAGACCTAGAGTGCAGTCGACCAAAACTTTGCCGGCCCCGGTTTCGCCGAGGGCTTCACCAAGAATCTCAAGGGTTCGCTCGAGAGCTACTGGCTTGTGAAGTTCTTCGATGGATTTTGACATTTGGTTCCCGTTTTGATTTCTGGCTTTAGATCCTCATCCACCCGCTCTGGCGAAGGGGAAGGTCGTCACAACAGGTGGCTGAAGGTCTAAAGTCAGAATCCTCTGGTGCCTAGAGCACCCCTGGGGTCACCTCCTCGTCAAGATTTGCGAACTTCTCTTCTTGTGTTGCTAGGTATTCGCTCCAAGAAGCGGCGTTCCAGATTTCAGCGCGGTTTCCAACGCCGATTACGACTAGGTCTTTTTCGAGCGAGGCATACGCGCGCAGGTGCTGCGGCAAAGTGATGCGACCCTGTTTATCGGGAGTCTCGGCGTTAGCGCCTGACATGAGAACGCGAGCGTAGTCGCGAGAGTCTTTATTGGTTAGAGGTGCAGCCGAAGCTGACTTTAGAACTGCGTCGAATTCGCTGCTGCTAAAAATCACAAGACATTTTTCTTGACCACGTGTGATGACGACTCCCCCGTCAAGCACTTCGCGAAACTTGGCTGGCAAAATCAGGCGACCTTTTTCGTCGAGCTTGGGTGTGTGAGTGCCTAGCAACATCGCAACACCTCTCTCAACTCTGAAAATCGGCACCTAGCCGTTTCGCTCCACTTTACTCCACTTTGCTCCACACAATGTGAAATTATTCCTAATTCTGCACAATTCTTTTAGAAAAAGTCAATAAAAAACAAGAGATTTTTAAGTGGAGGAAAAATCCAGAAAAGTGGCAAAACCGCCATGAATTGAGGCAAAAAGCGGCCAGACAGCAAAAAACCCACCCCCCAAGGGTGGGTTTAAGAAAAGAAAATTGACCGCTTAGATTTAGGGCAACCGGCCCTCGCGTGTCGCGCTAGTTGCCCTGGCGGCGATTCCAGCGGTCTTCAAAGAAACTGCCAGAACGATCAGCCCGAGGCGATTTAGCCGATTTAGTAGAGCCCGACGGGCCCGCGCCTGCAGGCTTAGAACCAACGTCGAAACGCTGGCCGCCCGAGTTACTGCCCAGTGCAACTAACAACCCGGCAAGCATCGCAACGAAACCAACGGCGCCAAAAACAGTGAGTTGAGTCGCCACAGCGACAACCAGCCCAGCCAAACCGACCGCAAAAATAAAAAGCCCGAGCAGCCAGCGGCCCCCGCGAGCCGAACCAAACTGCTCGCTAGCCTCGCCGCGCAACTCTCTCTCGAGTTCTTCAAACATTCTTTGTTCGTGTTCAGAAAGTGCCATGAGGCCTCCTCTTGCGCCGATAGCCATGCCCACTCAAATTCAGCATATCTAGAATCTAGATTCTAACCGCCGCAGGCAGATTAGGCTATAACGGTGACCGAACCAAAGACTCTTCTTCAGCTTGTGCAAACTCAACTTGACGACTTTTGCCAAGACCGCCGCGGCGAATTTGAAGCCATTTCGCCCGACCTAACCCCAATGATCGACTTTGCCAAATCGCTAATGGCCGGTGGCAAAAGATTTAGAGCTATGTTTGCCTACTGGGCTTGGATGGCTTCGCTGCCAACGGCCGACCACCAACAAACCGAATCTCAGCGCAAGCTATCAGCCGACGCAATAATCGCAATCACCACAGCTCTCGAAATGTTTCACGCCGCCGCTCTAGTTCACGACGACCTACTCGACCAGTCAGACACTCGCCGCGGTGCACCTTCAGTTCACAAACGATTTGAAACCTGGCACCGCGAACAAAACTGGGCTGGTTCAGCCGAGCGTTTCGGCGTGGCAGGCTCGGTTTTGGTTGGTGACCTAATGCTCTCTTGGAGCAGTGAAATCTTTGGCCAGGCCCTGCTGCTCTCGCCCAACGACGAAATCACAGCCGCCTGCCGAGAAGAGTTCAGTCGAATGCGCGTCGAAGTTATGGCCGGCCAGTTCTTAGATGTGGTCGAAGAAAACGCGGCGCTTTCTCGCCCGGTCAGCGAAGCGGTTGCCCGCGCAAACCGAGTAATGCTTTACAAAACAGCTAAATACAGCCTCGAAGCGCCACTTTTGATCGGCGCAGCTTTTGCAGGCGCGAGCCCCGCCCTGCGCCGTGGCTTCTCAAGCTTCGGCATTCCCCTTGGTCTCGCCTTTCAACTGCGAGACGACGTGCTCGGAGTTTTTGGTGACCCAGAAGTTACCGGCAAACCCGCTGGCGACGACCTTCGCGAAGGCAAGCGCACAGTGCTGGTTGGGCTAACTCGAGAAACCCTTACCGCCTCAGCCGGTCGCATTTTTGACGAACTGCTAACCAGCCGTGAGCTCGACGCCAATCAAATCGCATTTTTGCAACAGACAATTATTGACTCTGGCGCTCTCGAAAAGAGCGAACGAATGATCAACGAGTTAGCCGACGAAAGTTTGTTGGCGCTAGCCGACCTTGCAATCGACGACACTGCAAAAGCAAACCTGAAGCTGCTGGCCGAGCGAGTCATCAACCGCCAGAGCTAAAGGGCGAGGGCCTGAGCCAAACGGCGAATCTGAGTTTTTTGGCCATCAATCAAAGCAGCCATCGGAGTTTTACCCAAAGTAGGTTCATCAGTGTAAAGCCACTCGATTGCACCCTCAGTGGTGAAGCCAGAGTCGAGCAAAACCAAAATCGTGCCGCGGATGCTTGGCAGAGGTTCACCATTTTGAATGCAGTCGGCCGGAATCTGCAAAACGCCATCGCGTTTCACGCCAATCAGAGTGTGGTCTTCGATGAGTCTGCGAATCCTGCCCATTGGTTCGCCCAATAGGTCGGCCGCATCAGGAACAGTTAGCCAAGCTGAAACATTGGCAAAAGAATCGGTCACAACTCAAGATTGCCACACTTCAACACCTAAACGAAATCAACCCTTGGCTGTGGCACGATATTTAACTAGGTAGTGACACAAATTTAACTTTCAACTGCCTTCAATCAGATTGAGTCAAAATGAGCCAAATCGTCGGTCAAACCGTCAGCCAGCGCTATCGTGTTGACTCACTGATTGCCCAAGGCGGAATGGCCAGCGTTTATCTGGCAACCGACCTCAGATTAGACCGCCAAATAGCCCTCAAAGTGATTCACCCGCACCTGGCCAATAATGCAAGTTTTGTGGCGAAGTTCACTCGCGAGGCAAAAATCGCCGCCGGGCTGAATCACCCGAATCTAATTAATGTTTTTGACCAAGGCCACGAAGGCACACTGGTTTATTTGGCAATGGAGTACATCGCCGGCATCACCCTGCGGCAAGCACTCGACGACTTCGGCGTGTTTGACTCAGAGCAAACCCTTGAGTTGGTCGAAGGTGTGCTCGCCGGGTTAGCGGCCGCTCACAAAGCTGGCATTTTGCACCGCGACATCAAACCCGAAAACGTATTTTTGGCCGACGACGGCCGCATCAAACTCGGCGACTTCGGCTTGGCGCGCGAAATTGAAAACAACACCACCACAGGAAACCTGATTGGCACGGTGGCCTACCTCTCGCCAGAGCTGGTGACTCGAGGCCAAGCCGATGCGCGAAGCGACGTGTATGCCATCGGCATCATGATGTTTGAAATGCTCACCGGTCGTCAACCTTTTGAGGGCGAACAAGCGGTTCAGGTGGCTTATCAGCACGCCAACGAGCGAGTTAGCGCGCCTTCGACGCTGAACCCCGAAATTAATCCGCTGCTCGACGAGATTGTGTTGTGGGCAACAACCCGCGAAGCCCACTATCGCCCCAAAAACGCCGAGGAGCTTCACAAAGTTGTGGTTCGAGCTCAGAGCGAACTGCGCCGCATTCAACAGGCACTCACCGCAAAAGTTCCGCGAAACCTGGCACCGACCTCGGTTTTGCCAGACGATGCCCTGCTGTTTGGTGAAGATGGTTTCGTCGAAGACGCCGACTATCAAGTCGAACCGACACCAGCCGCCGAATGGCAGCCCGACTCTAATGACGCCACCCTGGCTTTCGGTGGCTTCAGCGACGACGAGTTCGGCACCGGCGGGCTGAGCAGCAACGGTTTTGGCGGTGCTAACGAAACCCAAGTTTTGCCCAGCGACTTTGATGACCTCGACGACCAAGGTCAAGATCGTAACGACGACCAAGACTTTTGGTCGAAACTTCGAGCCAACGAGCGCCGTCGCGGTTGGGTTTGGCTAGGCCTGACAGCTGCTGTGATTGTCTTAGGCGCTGCAACCGGTTGGTATTTCTCGGCTGGCCCCGGAGCCCTAAATAGCGTGCCCGATGTAAAAGGCCAAAGCCTCAGTGAAGCCCAAATGATTCTCACACCAATCGGTGGCGCTGTCGAAGTTCTAAATGAAAACTCAAGCGAGGTCGCAAAAAACAAAGTAACTCGCACCGACCCACCCGCCGGCACGCTCGCCATGCACGGCGTCAGTCTAAAAATATTTGTTTCGACCGGGCCAAAAATGGTTTCAGCGCCCGAGCTCTATGGCCTAGATCTGATATCTGCGACCGCAAAAATTGCAACCGGTGGTTTCACCCTCGGCAAAGTCGACTCTTGGTTCAACAACAGTGAAGCCACAAAAGTTTTTGATTTCAACGGATTCACCGAAGTCGGCAAGCCAAACGAAAAAATCGCAGAAAACAGCAAAATCGACCTCAAGATTTCACTCGGACCGATCCCCGCCGTCGCCGGTTTATCTAAGGATGTCGCCACAACGCTTCTGACCGCAGCCGGCCTAGCAACACCCGTGATAACCACTGAGTTCAGCAACACGGTTGCCAAAGGAAACGTAATTTCACTGGTGCCCAGCAGCAAACTTGTGGGGGCCGGCTCAGCCGTTGAACTTGTGGTTTCAAAAGGGCCCGACACCGTGTTGATGCCAATAGTTGTGGGCGAGACCATTGCGGCAGCCCAAAAGTTGCTCACCGACGCCGGGCTCAAGCCAGTCGTGAGCACCAATCAGCTGCAGTCAAACTACGGCATTGCCAAAGTGACATCCGCGTCAAAAAATTCAGGCGCCACCCTTTATGTTGGCGATACGGTAATCATCAGCAGCTACTGAGGTGAACGGCAGGCACTGAGGATTTCGGGTCGGCTAACTATTTCTTAGCGTTACTAAGCTGCTCGGCAACCAAGAACGCAAG
>JBEGPW010000056.1:0-21940 GCA_041181225.1 Actinomycetota bacterium
GAGAAAAGCAGCGAGTTAGCGTCGGCATCTATGCGAATGCCGCCGTGGATTGCAACAGTAGGTCTTTGGGCCAGCAGGCGAACCGCAAATGAAACGGCATCGTTTAGAACATCTTTGTTTACTTGAAACTTCAAAGTTTTGCCTGTCTGTTGAATGGGTCTTAATGATGGCATAAAAAAGCGACATTTATTTCAGAGTTTTGAACCGTTTAGTCTCGATCGGCTGCTATTTATTTGGCCGAGATTTGTGGGTGCTAAATAAGAACATATTTCTTTAATCAAAGTAATAGGGGCTGTGGAAATTGTGGATAAGTTACGCATAGCCATTCTTTGTATGGGAACTACATCGATGTGAGTTGTTTACACAGCTGTGCATAACATTGTGTATAACTCTTATGCCTGTTTAGAGCGTCTTTGAAAACCGCACATCTGGGCCGTTTATGCATATGATTCGGGGTACTTACCCACACTTATCAACAGGTTTGTCAACAGGCTAAAAATTTATTATTTATTTTTTGATGCGCTCAATTACTTCTGAAACGTGGTTGTAAACGTAATGGCGTTCTTTCATCATTTCAACAACTTTTTTGTGCGCATACATGACTGTCGTGTGATCGCGGCCGAAAAGCTCACCGATTTTTGGCAAGGACAGGTCTGTCATCTCACGGCAGAGATACATGGCGATCTGGCGCGCCATAGCTACGGCCTTCACTCGTGAGGACCCGGCAATGTCGTCTTTGGTGAGCTGGTAGTAGCGACAGACCGCCTCTACGATTTCGGCCGGCGATGTCGCTTTTGATTCTCCCAGCGGAACGAGGTCTTTTAAAACAGTCTGAGCGGTGGCCATGTCAACGGGCTGCCGATTTAGGTTTGCATACGCGATAACGCGAATTAGGGTTCCTTCGAGCTCGCGCACATTAGACGCAACGCGGGCGGCCATGTATTCGAGAATGTCTTGGCTGATGACGACCTTCTCGTTTTCAGCCTTCTTTCGCAAGATAGCGATGCGGGTTTCGAGCTCTGGTGCCTGGATGTCGGTCTTGAGACCCCACTCAAATCTGGAAACCATTCGAACTTCAAAGCCGTTTAGGTCGCTCGGTTGTTTATCGCTTGTGATTACCAGCTGCTTGTTGTGTTCGTGAAGGGCATTGAAGGTTTGAAAGAAAGCCTCTTGCGTTTGATCTTTACCTTGTAAAAATTGGATGTCGTCAATCAGAAGAATGTCGATCTCGCGATATCTTGCTTGGAATTCTTTCTGGGTGTTGTTTTGAATCGAGTGGATGAAGTCGTTGGTGAACTCTTCGCTTGAGACATAGCGCACTTTGATTCTTGGATACAGAGTCATTGCGTAGTGTCCGATGGCGTGAAGAAGGTGTGTCTTTCCCAGACCAGAGGAACCATAGATAAAAAGAGGGTTGTAAGCCTTGGCTGGTGATTCGGCAACCGCGAAGGCCGCGGCGTGTGCGAAGCGGTTTGAGCCACCGGTAACGAAGTTGTCGAAGGTGTATTTGGGGTTTAGTCGTGTGTCGAAGCCGTCGGCAACTCTTGATCTTGAGGCTTGCCCGACCTCAAAGCCGAGACTTTGCTGCGGTGAGGGCGCGGGTTCAGGCTCAGGCATTGGCTCTATCAGGTTGGCTGCGATGCTCGATTGAATGTCTGGGTTGACTACGGTGGCGAAGTTTGTTGGCCCAGAAAACTCGGCGTGACTTTGCATGTGGTCGATGATTATGACTCGTAGCCGCGTGTCAATCATGTTGCGGGTGTATTCGTTGGGAACCTCTAAGTAAAGGGTTTGCTCAATGATGCCCTTTGGTTCAACCAGGGTGAGGTATGCGGCAATCGACGGCGACATGCGATCGTCGTTGGTTGCTCTGGCAGCGAGCGATTGCCACAGTTGCTGAACCGCGATTTCACCACTCATTGTCTGCCTTCATTCGTCTGGGTTTTTTCTAGTTTTACACAAGTTATGCACCTGTTGATAGCTTGTGGATAACTTTAGTGTTCGCATGGGTTTGCCTGTGCAAAACAGTTAGACATCGATTCAACCGAAACTCGATCGGGAATTGCAAATTTTGCAGGTGTGTCGCAGCTAAAGACCCTTGATTGCGTTCCTGGTGAGCGACTTTTTGCGACGCGTGCTGCGGTGTTTTTTAACACGGAACTTGACCTGATACCCATTAAGGGCGTAGATTTATCAGGTTGCTCTGCACAAGAACTGCAAAGCACGCCGGCTAAGAAAGTTATGGTCGGGAATACCTGAGTTCTTATAAAACTTTTTTGGAGTGATCAACCATGACCAAGCGTACTTTTCAGCCAAACAACCGTCGTCGCGCAAAGACCCACGGTTTTCGCCTTCGCATGTCAACTCGCGCCGGCCGAGCGATTCTTGCAGCACGTCGCCGCAAGGGCCGCACAGAGCTGTCAGCCTAGCCAAGTTCTATTCGCGACCAATGCTGGCTCGCGCCAATCGCATTCTTAGCTCATCAGAGTTTCGAATGGTTATGAACAGTGGCGAACGATTGACGACAACGAACTTCGTGTTTTTTTATAAACGGGATGCAACCCTCGGGTCATCCCGTTTTGGCTTCGTCGTGTCTAAGGCCGTTGGCGGAGCAGTGAAGCGGAACTCGGTCAAGCGCAAACTAAGAGCGCAGTCTCTCGCCCTGCTCCAAACCAGATCGCCCGGGTCAACCTTTTGGTTCGCCGTCCGATGCCTGCCCGGTTCGGCTTTGATCGATTCAAAGCAAGTGGAGACCGAACTGTTCGGGGCTTTTCGCCAGTTAGAGGCGAGGGCCACGAAATGACCGCACTCGCGAGCCTCGCTCTAGTGCCCAGGAATGCGGGTATTTTATTTCTGTTGGCATATCGAAAATTTATTTCTCCGCTTTATGGAGACGTGTGTCGATACCATCCCAGTTGCTCGGCCTACGGTCTCGGCCAGGTGCAGCAACGGGGTTTAGTTGTTGGCTCATTATTGGCGCTCTGGCGAATCATCCGGTGCAATCCGCTCTCAAAGGGTGGGCTGGATAATGTGCTGGAACGCAACACTTGGTTTCGAGTCAATCGACTCGGCTTTGCAGAACCGAATTACAGGAAAGGTATCTAATGCCAGATATTTTATGGCCCATTAAATGGGCAATCGAGGCAATCTTGGTTGCGTTCCATTCGCTTTTCGCGACGTTGGGTTTTCCTGCCGAGGCGGGCATCACCTGGGTTCTATCAATCATCGGGCTAGTGGTTGTCGTTCGTTCGGCGATGATTCCGGTGTTTGTAAAGCAAATCAAGAGTCAGCGAAACATGTTGGTGATGCAGCCAGATCTTCAGGTGTTGCAAAAGAAATATAAGGGCAAGACTGACCCTGAAAGCCGTCAGAAATTTGCTGCCGAGCAAATGGAGCTTTACAAGAAATACAAAGCAAACCCGCTTAGCTCGTGCATGCCTTTGCTTTTGCAGATGCCAATCTTCGGCGGTCTGTTCGTGGTTTTGAACGAGGCCCAAAAATCTGCACCTGGAGTCGGGCTCCTCACAAAAGAGTTGGCCACCATGTTTGCAAACGCCAGCCTGTTTGGCGCAAAGCTTTCAGATAACTTCACTGGTAACACCAACGCGCAAGTATTGGCTGGAATCATGATTGTCTTGATGACCGCATCGCAGTTCATAACCCAGCGCCAGATCATGGCCAAAAATCAGAACCCGGCCGCGATGAATAGTCAATACGCCCAAACCCAGAAAATCATGCTCTATGTTTTTCCGCTGATTTTTGCCGTGTCGTCTTTCGCTTTCCCGTTGGGTGTGATGTGGTACTGGCTAGCTTCGAACTTCTGGACCATGGCTCAGCAGTTCATTGTGATTCGCAATATGCCAACACCGGGCTCTGAGGCACACAAAGCTCGCGAGGTGCGTCTAGCAAAAAAAGGCAAGCCGCTGACCGTCGAAGAAATCGCAGAACTTCCTGAACCACAAAAACAACAGCGCGCGCAACCGGTTTCAAAGACCCGCGCCAAGAAGACTCGCTAAACAACACCCACTAAACAAGACCTGCTAAACAACACCCGAACGAGGATTGAATCATGACAAAACCAACAAAGGCCGCCGCCCAAACCGAATCACCGGATGAGCTACAAGCTGTCGAGACCACAGAAGTTTTTGAGGCCGCTGACACCAGCGGAGACTCGATTCTCGTCGTCGATGAAGGTGCCGAGGATTCAGCTGCGGATGACTCGACCGACAGCGATGGAGTCGCGTCAAGCAAATCTGCGAAGGCTCTAGAAGAAGAGGGCGAGATCGCCGCAGATTACCTTGAAGAGTTGTTAGACATCTTTGACTTGGACGGAGACATCGACATCGATGTTCGCGGCGGCAGGGCTTATCTTGAGGTGACAGCCGGGACCAACAGCAACCTCAGAGTGATCTCTGAACCAGAAACCGTCGAAGCTCTTCAGGAGCTCACACGCCTGGCAGTGCAAGCGAAGACCAATTCTTTCAGCCGTCTGATTCTCGATGTGGGAGGCTCAAGGCAGGCTCGAGTCGACGAACTTTCAAAGGTTGCTCAACGGGCTATCGATAAGGTAACAGCGTCGGGTGAGAAGTTCGCCCTCAAGCCAATGTCTTCATACGAGCGCAAGATAATTCACGATCTAGTTTCGAACTCCGGACTCGTCTCTGAGTCTGAGGGCGAAGGCCGCGAACGTCACATAGTGGTCAAACCTCAGGCCTAATGTTTCACGTGAAACATTAGGAGCCCTCGTGGACGACTATTTGCCCGAGTCAATACCAGAAACGGCTGTTCAGATATTTGGCTCCAATCTCTCTAAAGCGGTCGATTATGCCGCGGCCTTGGTCGACGATAGCGATCAGTTGGGTTTGCTTGGGCCTCGAGAGTTACCAAAGCTTTGGTCTCGGCACATCCTCAACTCGGCTGTTGTCGCCGAGCTCTTAGAACCCGGAGAGACTGTTGCCGACGTGGGTTCTGGCGCCGGCCTGCCGGGTATCCCGATGGCTATTGCTCGCCCAGACGTTCATTTTGTTTTGATTGAGCCCATGGAGCGGCGAGCCAATTGGCTCCAGAAACAAGTTGTAGAGCTTGGTTTAGAGAATGTCGATGTTCTTCGCGCCCGGGCCGAGGAAGTTGGGCGAGGCGATTTTGATGTGGTCACAGCTAGGGCCGTCTCGGCTCTTCCAAAATTGCTCAGGATGACGGTCGACTTGATTCGCCCAGGAGGCAGGCTGATAGCCCTCAAGGGTGAGCGTGCGCAAGCCGAAATCGACGAGTCGAAAACTCTTTCCAAAAAGCTAAGACTCAAGAGTTTTGAGATTGTTTACACGGGTATGGATGCTTTGAGCGAGCCAACACGTGTTGTAGTCGTTAGGCTTGTCTAAGCAGGGGAGCAGTACCGCTCGACGCCCCCAATGTCACCATTTATCTGAAAAGGTTTCACGTGAAACATTCCGACCTCAACGACTCAGATACTCCGTTGGCGCAAGAAATAGCTGATAACACTCACAGACTTAGGCGTGCAAACGAGACCCAGGTAAAAAAACCTAAACACACCAGAGTCTTTACAGTTTCTAATCAAAAAGGTGGGGTCGGAAAAACTACGACTGCGGTCAACCTAGCAGCAGCTCTTGCCCTAAAGGGTCTTTCAGTTTTAGTTATTGATCTTGACCCGCAGGGGAATGCTTCGACGGCTTTGGGCGTAGAACATCACAGTGGCGTACCGGGGGCATACGAGGTTCTCATCAATAAGTTGCCAATGACCCAAGCCATTCAGAGATGTTCCACAATAAAAAATCTATATTGTCTTCCGGCCAGCATCGATCTTGCCGGGGCAGAGACCGAACTTTTCACGAACTTTTCAGACGACGAACGCCGTTTTAGGTTGCGAACTACCCTGTGGGAATTTTTAGAATCGCTACCTGAGGAACGACGACCCGACTATGTTTTTATCGATTGTCCTCCGAGCTTGGGCTTGCTGACAATCAACGCTTTTGTAGCCGCGCGTGAAGTTTTGATTCCGATTCAGTGCGAGTATTACGCGCTCGAA
This sequence comes from Actinomycetota bacterium, assembly GCA_041181225.1. Classification (GTDB taxonomy): domain Bacteria; phylum Actinomycetota; class Actinomycetes; order Actinomycetales; family Microbacteriaceae; genus Rhodoluna. The sequence goes on from JBEGPW010000056.1 coordinate 6,044, forward strand.
GGTTTGACTCAACTTCTAAAGACTGTCGACATGATCAAACAGCAGTTGAATCCGAAACTTGTGGTGAGCACCATTTTGCTGACGATGTTTGACTCTCGAACCCGTTTAGCAACACAGGTAGCTGACGAGGTGCGCAAACACTTCGCCAAAGAGGTGCTGAGTGCAATCATTCCTCGGTCGGTGCGAGTTTCTGAAGCACCGAGTTACGAACAAACCATCATGACCTACGACAAGAGCTCTTCTGGCGCGATCGCCTATCTTGAGGCCGCAGTCGAACTAGCAAATAAGGGAGCATAGAAATGGCAGAAAAAAAGGGTGGACTCGGCCGAGGCATTGGCGCACTCATTCCAACTTCGACAGCTCCGGGTGAACGTCCGGCTGATGCGTTCTTCAACAGTTCAGATGTCGCACCGGCCGGTGACGCCTCACGGTTGGTTGAGGTTCCTGGGGCCAGATTTGCTCACCTTGCACTCGACTCGATAGTTCCAAACGCGAAGCAACCACGTTCGGTGTTTGAACCAGAGGCCTTTGCTGAGCTGGTTCACTCAATTCGCGAGATTGGCGTGCTGCAGCCAATCGTCGTTCGTTCACTTGGTGAACTAGATGGTAAACCGACCTACGAGTTGATCATGGGAGAACGCCGCCTACGAGCTTCAAAAGAGGCTGGGCTAGAAAACATTCCGGCCGTGATTCGTGAAACCGCCGACGAAAACATGCTTCGCGATGCGCTGCTTGAAAACCTTCACCGCAGCCAACTGAATCCTCTCGAAGAAGCCAGTGCCTATCAGCAGCTGCTTGAAGATTTCGGAATCACCCAGGATGAACTCGCAACTCGAATCGGACGCTCTCGCCCGCTGATCACAAACACCATAAGACTTCTCAAACTGCCCGTCACAGTGCAGCGGAGGGTCGCAGCGGGTGTTTTGTCGGCCGGCCACGCTAGAGCTGTGCTAAGTGTCTCTGAAGACCGCATGGAGTATTTCGCCAATAAAGCCGTAAACGAAGGATTGTCGGTGCGTGCTCTCGAAGAGCTTGTGGCGATTGACAAACCATCCAAGGGAAAAAAAGTAACCGTGAAACCTGGCGGACGCCAGGACATGTTTGTCACGATGGCAGCTACGCTCTCTGACGCACTGAACACACCGGTGAAGATTCAGTTGGCAAAAAGCAAAGGACAAATCGTCATAGATTTCGCCAACCTGGTTGACCTGAGGCGAATTCTTGCCGAAATGGGACAATCCGAGGCTGGCGAAGCCAAGTAAAACATTCGGGAGTCACCATTGGCGCTAATCTGCGGCAACGAGTGATTGTTGATAATGGAGAGCTTGCCGAGGTAGCTAAGGTTATCCGCGGCCTTGGTGGGCGGCCACGGCAATCGAATAATAGGTTTCGCCAAGGCTTTGCTTCGTGGCCAAAATGGCGAGCGGCAACAGCGAGGTGTCAGTCAAACCGGGTTGAACGTTAGCCTCCAAGAACCAAATCGACTGATTGTCGTCGACAATCATGTCGATTCGAGACATGTGCCGAAGGCCGAGAAGCTCATGAACTGCAATCGCAGCCTTTGCAGCGGCCTCAGACATCGCCGCGTTTAGTCGAGCGGGAACGAAGTAGTTCGTCTCGCCGGCGGTGTATCTCTCTTCGAAACCAAAATCACCCGCAACGGGCTCAATCTCAACGGCTGGCAAAGCGATGGCTCCGGCTCCGAGGTCAATCACTGAAACGGCGAGCTCAACGCCCTCGATAAAACGCTCGATAATGGCGACATCGCAATAAACATAGGCGTCAATCATGGCGTGAGAGAGGTCTTCGAATTTTCGAATCACAGTTACGCCCTGAGCCGAGCCACTGCGAGCGGGTTTCACGATTAGCGGAAGAACCAAAGAACGTGAGACGAGGTCGAGGACAGCATCGGCGCTTAGCTCTTTAAACGCCGATTTGGGCAAAGTAACCGAAGGTGGAGTCTGGATGCCCACTCGGGAGACAAGAGTTTTAGCGGTTGTTTTGTCCCAAGCCAACCGTGCTGCGTCGGCTGCCGCACCGATGAATGGAATTCCGCCAAGTGCCAAGACTTCACGGAGCGCGCCGTCTTCGCCGCTTGCACCATGGAGGACCGGCCAAATCACATCTGGGCGATCGGTGTAGATGTATTCCAGTAGGTGGGCGTCTGGTTCTCTGATAATCACGGTTGCGCCCTGCTCTGTCAGAGCGTCAGCGACGCGGCGAGCTGACTTGAGCGAAATGTCACGCTCGTGCGATATTCCACCAGCCAAGACTTGAATCACGAGTTTCTCAGGAGTGTTCTGCTCAACAGTCATGGTTATGCCCCTTTTGGCCCAAATGTCTCAAGAAGTTCGGTCTGCAGGTTGATTACGGTTGATAATCGCTTGATGCCTAGCTTGATGCTATCTGGGGTCGGGTAGCTAAAACTGATTCGCAGGTTTCCGTGGCCGCCGCCGTCTCCAAAAAACGCCGTTCCTGGAGTGTAGGCCACAAGTTCTTTGACCGCCAAGGGCAACATGGCTTTCGAATCTATGCCATTTGGCAGGGTCAGCCACAAATAAAATCCACCCCTCGGATGCGTTGTGCGCACATCAGGAAGGTATTCACCCAGCGCCTGCAGGGCTGCGTCTCGACGCTCGCGATAAACGCCTCTGAAAGTGTCAATCTGCTTTTTCCAGTCTGCGGTGGCGAGGTATTCGCTAATCATCATTTGGCTAAATGAGCTTGGGCAAAGCAGAGCGGATTCGTTTGCCAAAACCATCTTGTCGCGAATGGCTGGCGGAGCCAGAACATAGCCAACTCTGAAGCCTGGGGCCAAAATCTTAGAGAAACTTCCTAAATAGATCACGCCATCTTCGTTATAGGAACGCAGGGCCAGTGGCGGTTTTTCGTCGAAGTAAAGCAGACCGTAAGGGTTGTCTTCTACAACTAAAATGTGGTGCCGGCGGCATATCTCTAGGATTTGGTGGCGTCGAGACTCGCTCAGGGTAACGCCAGACGGGTTTCCAAAGTTTGGCACCAAATACAGGAACTTGATTTTGCGTCCCTGCGCGACCAGGTTATTGATGCTCTCTTGCAGGGCTTCGGGGGACATCCCGTCGTCATCGGTGAAAACGTGTTCAATGTGAGCTTGGTAGTGTCTAAAGATTCCGATGGCACCCACATAGCTTGGAGCTTCTGCCAAAACCACGTCACCGGCGTCTAAAAAGAGCCCTGAAAGCAAATCAAGTCCATGTTGAGACCCGGTAGTGATGATGAGATCCTCGACGCTGCTGCTGATTCCCTCAAGGGCCATCAACTCACGAATTTGATCCCGCAAGACTGGGTCGCCCTGCCCACTGCCGTATTGCAGGGCAGCATCGCCGCGGCTTGACATGAGAGTTTCATAACTGCGACTCAAGAGCTCTTTTGGCAAGGCCGAAACATAGGGCATTCCGCCAGCTAGGGACACAACTTCTGGGCGGCTCACGACTGCGAAGAGCGCGCGAACCTCAGAAACCGACAGCGAATTTGCGCGGTCGGCATACGAATCTAACCACTGGTCGAGGTTCAATCCCTGCTGCTGTTTCTGATCTTTCGGCATTCTTGCTCCCAAGCAAAGCAAAAGCCGTTGTTTCGGCCATCGCACATTTCATTCAAGCCTAGTAAAAACAAGGGCTTCATGCACGTCAAAGAGAAAACCACACCCTTAAAAAAGATGTGGTTTCACGTGAAACTAAGCCGTTAGTTTAAAAACTCGCCCAGCTCTGCAACCAAAACCGGCTTTGGCTTTGCGCCAATCATTTGCTTGACCAGCTCGCCACCCTGAAATACCTGAAGGGCAGGAATCGAAACGATGCCATACTTCTGAGCCAGGGCGGGCTCCTCGTCGACATTCACCTTGACGATTTCGATCTTGTCGGAGTACTCGGCGGCAATCGCGTCTAGAACCGGCGCAACCTGGCGGCAGGGGCCACACCATTCAGCCCAAAAATCAACCAGGACTGGCTTTGGGTTATTCAGCACGTCTGCTTGAAAAGATGCTGTGGTTACGTTCTTTGCTGCCATTTCGATTTCTCCTTAGGTTTTAGTTTCTAAATGAAAACTTAGTGTGATTGCAGGTAATGTTCGGCATCCAACGCTGCTACACAACCTGAACCGGCCGCGGTGATCGCTTGGCGATAGGTTGGGTCGATTACATCGCCGGCTGCAAATACACCTGGGATGTTGGTTCTCGAGCTGCGGCCGTCCACTTTGATGAACTTCTCGGGAGTGAGCTCAACTTGGCCATCGACCAACCAAACGCGCGGATCGTTTCCGATAGCGATGAACAGCCCATCCAAGTCAAGGTTTGAGGTCGAGCCGTCGACCGTGTTTCGCAGCGTGACACCGGTGAGCTTGGGGTCTCCTAGCAGTTCAGCGACTTCGCTGTTGTAGACAACTTCGATTTTTGGATTGTTCAAAGCACGCTCAACCATGATTTTTGAGGCTTTGAAACTGTCGCGGCGGTGAATTAGGTAAACCTTAGAAGCGAAACGAGTCAAGAAAGTGGCTTCTTCCATCGCCGAGTCTCCGCCACCAACCACTGCGATGGTGCGTTCTCTAAAGAAGAACCCGTCACAGGTCGCACACCAAGAGACTCCGTGCCCGCTGAGCTCCTTTTCGCGAGGCAAACCAAGCTCGCGATAAGCAGCGCCTGTGCTTAAAATCACAGTTTTGGCCTCAAACGTCTCGCCGCCGCCGGTTTTTAGAATCTTGATGTCGCCACTCAGCTCAACTTCAATTACGTCGTCGAGCAAAACTTCGGTTCCGAAGCGTTCGGCTTGCGCCTGAAGGTTGGCCATCAGCTCTGGGCCCTGCAGACCTTCGGGGAACCCTGGAAAGTTTTCGACCTCAGTGGTTTTCATAAGTTCGCCACCGGCTTCGACCGAGCTTGCAATCAAAAGCGGCTTGAGACCGGCTCTAGCGCAATAAATGGCAGCCGTGTAGCCGGCAGGCCCTGAACCGATAATGATTACTTCGCGCACAAAAACTCCTAAAAGAGGCTGCTATAGTCAGCCAATTTTAGCGCCGCAGTATTCCCCTAATGGTTTGAAAGGCCGACTGGGCCTCACTAACTCTCAAAATAGCGAGGCCGACAAAGTAAACCCCAGCCATGACAGTCGCTACGACGGTGCAGGCAAAAAGTGAGCTGATGACGGTGTCAATGGCGAAACTGTGTTCATGGATGCCCCCGAAGAGGTTCAAAACAAAGATGCCCGCCCCGGCTGCAAACAGACCGGCCGTGATAGCGCGCAAGTTGAGCGAAATCACCCCAAAATCCTTTAGCGAGCCGATTCGGCGACCGAGCAAAACATATGCAACTCGCGCCTGCACCACGAGAGTGACACTCATCAGCAATGCCAACCCGACCACTAGCCATTCAATGTGCACTGTTTGACCCAAAATGAGAGCGCCCACGATATAGATCGCAGTTTGGCCGACCGTAAACCAAAAAGGCGACTTGGTGTCTTCTAAAGCAAAGAATGCTTTTTGCATCATGAAGACAAAACTAAACGGCAAAAGTCCGACCACAAAAGCCATCACGACGTATCCCAAGGCAAGCATCCCCTCGTATTCGCCCACGAACACTCGCGATACCGGAAAAGCCAAAACCAACAAAACAGCACTAGACAAAACGCTAATCACCGAGATGATGCGAAGCCCGGTTGCCAAATCGGCCCTGACTAAGTCGATTCGCCCCTCTTGAGCGTGCGTGCTGATTTTGGTGAAATAAGCCGTGGCAATCGAAACGGTGGCAATCGAGTGGGGCAGCATGAAAATCAGCCAAGCGATTGACATTGCAGCGATTGAAGCCACCCCAACCTGGTTGCTTGCTCGCTGAGAAACGGTTATCGATGCGACGGCCGTTTGCACCAAACCACCAACCTGGGTTACCAAGACCATTCCCAGCGTCCAACTTGCGGCCTTCATCGCTGGCCTCAGGCCAAAGCCGCGAAATTTGAAGTTTGGTGTGTAGTGCAGACCGATTCGGCGCCAACTGAAAAAGAGAATGAGCGCCTGCGCCGCCACACCTAGGGTGGCCGAAACAGCCAAGACCGATATCTGATTCTGGGACCAGTCAGTGATGTTTTGCTTGCCGGTTGGGTCGGTCCCAAAGAGCCAAATGTAAACTACGAGTCCACCAATCGAAACTATGTTGTTTACGACTGGAGCCCACATATACGGGCCAAACGCACTCCTTGCATTTAGCACCTCACCGAGCATCGAGTAGAGGCCATAAAAGAACAACTGCGGCAGACACCAATAGGCAAAGGCTGTTGCGAGGGCTAGCTGCTGATCACTCCATCCGTGAGTATAAATGTGAACCATCAGGGGTGCCGCAATCGTGGCCAGGAGTGCAACACCGCCGAATACCAAAATAGCTAGTGTCAAGAGTCGGTCGATGTAACCCTTGCCGCCGTCTGGATGGATTTTGGCCCGAACAATCTGGGGCACGAGAACTGCGTTTAGAACGCCACCGACAATGATTGCGTAAACATTATTGGGCAGTTGGTTTGCTACACCAAAGGCGTCAGCAGCGTTAGTCGTGACTCCGATTACTCCAGCCAAAACCACAACGCGCAAGAACCCCAAGATTCGCGACAAAATGGTGCCACTGGCCATGATCATCGAGTGGCGTGCGACACTCACGATTTTGGCTCGTCGTCGATTTGAGAATCAGCTAAATCAGGTTGTGCATTGCTGCGACGGTTCTTTCTGACAGTTCTGACAGAGCCGATTGCACCCAGCAAAACTACGAATCCAACGAAACCATAAACCACAGCATCTTCGACACCCAAAATAACTTTCATCTGAATGTCTACCGGGGCCGTTAAATGCATGCCCGAGAAAGTCTCAAGCGAAGTGCGCAATACTACGTCTCCGTCACCAATTGCAGTGACCGGAACCTGCGCGGTTACGGTGGTGTTGGCCGGTACTAAAACCTCGACGGCCCCCAGAATCAAGACTTTTAGGTTGCTGGGCTGCACAACCACCCTGACCCTAACTGGCGATGCATAGCCGTTCTTAATTGCGATTGGAACATTCGAAGATCGAGAAAGCAGGTTGATTGCTGACCCAGGAATCACGGCTATTAGGGGTTGAGGCAGCGAGTCGGGGTTGGCGATTGTGGCTTTGTAGCGCTTCTTCTTTTTCTTAGCGTGATACTGACCGGCTTGAAAATCCTGGGTTACCTGCCCGCGAGCCGAAGTCGAGGAGCTTGTAAAAGCCTCGGGGCTAGCTGCTGAAGCGCTCTTCGCCATAAAAAACGATCCTAGAGCCAGCAGAGCTGCCACCGACCCCACCGCCAACCTTCGCCAAAATCCGAAGCGCGGGCTCATAAGTTTCTTTGAACCCACTCTTGAACTCCCCTGGCCATGCGTCTTTCGTTTTCGTGAGACAAAACTGTTGAAAGGTCATCTATCTGATACCAGGCAGCTTCTACAGCCTCGCGCTGTGGGTCGTTTTCGACAGTGAGAAAGCCGCCGGTTTGACGCATCAAATAGTGCACAACAGTTTTAGAAATCAGCTTGTCGCCCGCCGTGAACTCGTAGTGAATGTCACCCAAGAGCTCGATGATTTCGGCTTCGAGCCCGGTTTCTTCGGCAATTTCTCGAATCGCGGCCTCAGCATAAGTTTCTGTGTTTTCCGGATGCCCCTTGGGCACGCACCAATCAATGCGTCCGGATCTGGTCTGGCGACCGATTAGCGCAACGCGCGCCGAACCATCCGAAGCTAATACAAAACCGCCGGCCGAAGTTTCTTCGACCCGCGTCAAGTTTCGCCTTGGTGTGGTTTGTGACATAAAGAAAACTTTACGCTGTCAGAGTTTATCTGCGAGACTTTGCCAGCTGTGGCACACTAAATGCGATGCCAAACCTCGCCGAAGCTCTGAGAAACCTCGAGCAAACCACCGACTCAGACCTGTTTGTAAGGCTGGGTAATAGGTTTGCTGACGCCGGGTATGAACTCGCTTTGGTGGGTGGGCCAGTTCGCGATGCGTTTCTTGGCCGAGAGTCGTTTGACCTCGATTTCACCACAAACGCTCTACCCGACCAAACTCTAAAACTTCTCAAAGGTCAGACTGATGGACTTTGGGATATCGGTAGAGAGTTCGGAACCATCGGTGCAAAGTTTGGCGAAGTCACCGTTGAAATCACAACTTATCGAGCAGACGCCTATGAGCCTGACTCGCGTAAACCAATTGTTGCCTTTGGCGACAGCCTCGAGGTCGATCTGACGCGTCGTGACTTCACCGTAAACGCAATGGCGCTTCGTCTGCCTCAAAAAGTGTTCGTCGACCCAACAAATGGGTTGAAAGATATCGTGGATGGCATTCTGCGCACCCCGATTGCGCCAGAAATTTCTTTCAGTGACGATCCGCTGCGCATGATGCGGGCCGCTCGTTTTGCTTCGCAGCTGGGGTTTCAGATCGAAGAAACCACTTTTGCGGCCATGAAAGCCATGACCGACCGCATCTCGATCATCTCGGCCGAGAGAGTTCAGGTCGAGCTGAGCAAGCTTTTGCTCGGGCGCCACCCGAGGCTTGGGCTTGAAGCCTTAGTTGACAGCGGCTTGGCTGCCGAAGTGTTGCCTGAGCTGCCAGCACTTAAACTCGAGACCGACGAACACCACCACCATAAAGACGTTTATGAACACACTTTGACTGTCGTTGAGCAGGCAATCGATTATGAGCGTGACTATGGTCTTGAGGGAGACATCGTATTGCGACTGGCGGCCTTGATGCACGACGTGGGCAAGCCGGCGACGCGACACTTTGAACCGGGCGGCGCAGTTTCGTTTTATAACCACGACCTGGTCGGCGCGCGAATCACAAAAAAGCGAATGCAGGCCCTTCGCTTCGACAACGACACCATCAAAGCGGTGTCGCACCTTATTGAATTGCACCTGCGCTTTTTTGGCTACACCGACCAAGCGTGGACAGACTCTGCGGTGCGCCGCTACGTTCGCGACGCTGGCGAACAGCTGCACCGACTGCACGCGCTAACTCGCGCCGACGTCACCACCCGCAACCAACGCAAGGCCGACCGGCTCTCTCACGCCTATGACGACCTTGAGGCCCGAATTGCCGAAATTGGCGAAAAAGAAGAGTTAGCGGCGATTCGCCCAGACTTAAATGGCGAAGAAATCGGTGAAATTCTTGGAATTCCACCATGCCCGGTGGTTGGAGCAGCGAGCAGGTTTCTGCTCGAACTGCGCCTTGAAGAAGGTTCAATCGGCAAAAGCGAAGCAACCGCAAGGCTACTTTCATGGTGGCAAGACCGCCAACCCGAGCTCGTAGGCGAACAAATCTCAGCGACCATCGGAAACTCCGAAAAATGGGCCATGAGCCTTTCGCTAGCTTTTCTCAGCGAGTTGCGGTCATCCGAGGGAATTTTGGGCGAAACCGAAGCCAAAAAGCGCTTGCTTCAATGGTGGCAAGCAAGGTAGTCTTGAAAAGTTGCGCGCTGACGACTAACTGGTCGTTTCAGTGCCAACAAGATGCCATACCCTCCTGTCACAGAAATACTGTGGCCGTTCTAGTCCAAAGGAGGTGGGTTAGTCATGCATCAGTACGAGCTAATGGTTATCCTCGACCCAACGGTTGAGGAGCGAACAGTCGCTCCAAGTCTCGACAAATTCCTCAATGTCATTCGCAACGGTGGAGGCACCGTTGACAAAGTTGACATTTGGGGTCGCCGTCGTTTCGCATATGAAATCGCCAAGAAGACCGAAGGCATTTATGCCGTCATCAACTTGACAGCTGCGCCTGCCGAAATCGTCGAGCTTGATCGCCAGCTAAAGATCTCAGAAGCTGTCTTGCGCACCAAAGTGTTGCGCGCCGACGAAGCTGTCATCAACATCACACCGGTAGAGGTGCCTGAAGTTAGCGCTGCTGAAAAAGCAGCCGACGAAGAGCCAGCTGCTAAAGCACCAGCTAAAGCTGCCAAGGTAAGCGAGTAGTCAAAATGGCCGGAGAAGTAACAGTAACGATTGTTGGCAACCTTGCCGATGATCCTGAACTACGTTACACACAGGGTGGAGTTGCGGTTGTCAGCGTTCGCGTTGGCTCAACCCCTCGCCAGATGAACCGTCAGACCAACGCCTGGGAAGATGGCGAAACCGTATGGGTTCGCTGCACTGCCTGGCGCGAGGTTGCCGAGAACGTCGCTCAGACGCTCACCAAAGGCACCCGCGTTCTGGTCACCGGTCGCTTGAAGGCTCCTTCGGCTTATCAGACCGCTCAGGGTGAAGCTCGCGCTTCGCTCGAGCTCGAGATTGAAGAAATCGGCCCATCGTTGCGTTACGCAACCGCTTCGGTTTCACGCAAGCCGCGTGAAGTTGGAGGCGCTGGTGCTGCTTCAAGCCCTTGGGATGCCCCTGCCGCATCTGCACCTGCCGCCGCCGCTAATGACGCTTGGGCAAACCCAGGCAACTCATCAGCCGGCGCCGACGACACCCCATTCTAAAGTTTTAGAGATTATTTAGGAGATTCTTATGGCTGCTAAAACCGACACCCGTCGCAAGCCAAACCGCAACGCAAAGAACGCCAAACTTGCGCCTGTAAAGGCAATCAAAGTTGGCGTGATTGATTACAAGGATGTCGCTACCCTGCGCCGTTTCTTGACCGACAAACACAAGATCCGTTCACGCCGCATCACCGGTGTTTCTGTTCAGGAACAACGCCTGATTGCTCGTGCTATCAAAAACGCTCGTGAGGTTGCATTGCTTCCTTACGCAGGCGCTGGCCGCTAAGGAGCAAACCCATGTCGAAACTCATTCTTACCAACGAAGTTTCAGGGCTAGGCTCTGCTGGCGATGTTGTTGAAGTTAAAAACGGCTACGCCCGCAACTACCTTTTGCCTCGCGGCTTTGCTGTGCTTTGGAGCAAGGGCGGCGAGAAGCAGGTTGCTTCAATTCGCGCTGGCCGCGAAGCACGCGCTTTGGCTACCGCCGAAGAAGCAGTTGCACTCAAAACCGCTATCGAATCAGCAACCATCAAGTTGGCCATCAAGGCCGGCGCCGGTGGTCGCTTGTTTGGTGCAGTCAAGACCGCCGATGTCGCTAAAGCTGTTGCAGCTGCCGGCTTTGGCGAAATTGACAAGCGCAAAGTTTCTTTCGTTGCACCGATTCGCATCACTGGTTCACACCAGGCCTCGGTTCGCCTTCACGGCGACCTAAGCGCAGTGATTAACCTCCAGGTTGTTGCTGCTAAGTAGTTAGATTTGCCAAAAGGGCAGAGGGCTTCGGCTCTTTGCCCTTTTTTCTTTGCCGAACGGCAAACTTCACACAAAACCTGCAACCCAACGGATGCGATACTTATCCACAACCTTCAGCTGAAGGTTTAGGGTTAGGGATTTATCTTGTGCACAAGTCTGAAACACTTACAAACACTGCTAACTAGACCTGTCACTAACAATTCATCCACAGGGTTATCCACAGTTTTGAACAAGTTATTAGTGCGTGTCTTTGGGCTTATACACAGCTTTGTGCACAGGCTGGTTTGTTCTTATTTTGGGGTAAGCAGAAGCTATAACAGAGGCAACTAGGCATTGGAGAAAAACATGGCATTTGAGGCTCCCGAGGCACTCACGGCTAGCCGAGTGTTGCCCAACGATTTATTGGCAGAGCAAAGCACAATCGGCGCGATGCTGCTCTCTCAAGACGCGGTCGCAGCTATTTTTGACTTCATCAGGGCCGGTGATTTTTACGCCCCAAAACACGAGACCATTTTTGAGGCAATCATTACGCTCTATGGTCGTGGCGAGCCCACCGACGTAATCACAGTAAGCGACGAACTGCTGAAAACCGCCTCAATAACCAGGGCTGGCGGCGCAGATTATCTGCACACCCTGACCTCGATTGTGCCAACGGCTGCCAACGTAGAGTTTTATGCCAAAATCGTGCAAGAAAAAGCCACTCTGCGCCGGCTGGTTGAGGTGGGCACCCGCATCGCCCAGTCTGGGTATGCCAACGAAGGTGAAGTTGACGACCTAGTAAATCGGGCACAAGCCGACGTCTATCAAGTCTCGGCAGCAACCCGCGGTGAAGAATATGTGATTCTCAACGACTCAATCGAAGCGGCCATGAAAGAGATGGAAGCCGCCAAGATGCGCGGCGGCGATCTAGTTGGCGTGCCAACCGGTTTCATTGAGCTAGACGAAATGACGCACGGCCTTCATCCTGGTCAATTAATCATCGTGGCAGCTCGCCCAGCCGTCGGAAAATCGACGCTCGCGCTCGACTTTGCTCGCAACGCCGCGCTTCGCAAAAACAAGCCGGTGATTTTCTTCTCGCTCGAAATGGGTCGCGCTGAAATCGCCATGAGAATGCTGTCGGCAGAAACCCAAATTCCCCTGCAATCAATGCGAAAGGGCACTCTGAGTGACTCGGACTGGGCTCGCATCGCAAGCGTGCGCAGCCAAATCAACGATGCTCCGCTTTACATCGACGACAGCCCAAACCTCACACTCGTTGAGATTCGTGCCAAAGCTCGCCGTTTGGCTCAACGCGTCGGCCTTCAGATGATTGTCATCGACTACCTTCAACTGCTCACCTCGGGCAAAAAAGTTGAGTCGCGCCAACAAGAGGTTTCTGAGTTCTCTCGAGCTCTCAAGCTGCTGGCAAAAGAGCTAAATGTTCCCCTGGTAGCAATCTCACAGCTCAACCGCAAATCAGAAGAGTCAAAAGACAAGAAACCAGACATTTCGCAGCTTCGCGAGTCGGGTTCCCTCGAACAAGATGCCGACGTAGTGATTTTGCTGCATCGCCCAGACCTTGGAGAAAAAGAGCATCCACGCGCTGGCGAAGCTGACCTGATCATGGCTAAACAAAGAAACGGACCAACCGGCACAATCGCCGTTGCGTTTCAAGGGCAGTACTCTCGTTTTACAAATATGAAACGATAGAGCGTGCGAAACCTTCTTGGCTATCGAGCCGGCATTGCCCTGGTAATTGCTTTAGTCACAACGTTTACCAGACCAGATAACGCCACCTTAGGCTTGGCGCTATTCGGCTCCTACGCAATGGTGTTGGCAATAGGAACGTCTGTTTTGGGCGTGCTTCGCACCAAGCCTCGGCTGGCGATGAACTTTGCGCCGCAGGCCATCCTCGCTTTTGTTGGTGGCGTTGCAGCTCTAATCTCTTTGGGTGCTGCGCCAAGTTTTCAACTGGCTGCACTTCAGTTGCTGTTGTTGCTTCACCTCACGCTGACCTCGGCAATCGAGGGCTATTTGGCTTATCGAGTTAGGGCCAATCGCCCCGAATCACGAGAACACCTCATCGCATCCGCGCTCGCACTTGTTATTAGCATCGTATTGGCGGTCATTGAGCCTCAGCCAGTGAACATTCTCGGGTTTTTTGGTGCTTACCTTTCTATCACTGCCGTACACCTCGGAATTTGGGCGGCCTCGCCAAAGAAAGCCGATTAGGGTTTAAACATGGCTAAAAATAAAAGCAACCCCACTTCGGTTCGCACAATTTTGCTGCTGTCGGCAATCTCGGCAGCTTTGGTCGGAGTGATTGTTTTTTATGGCGTGCGTCCGGCAGATCAAATCGCCAGATTTCAAGGAGCACTAATCTGGGCGGGATTAACCTTTGTGGTGGCCATCGTGAGCATCGCGACTCTTATTTTGACCGTCAAAGACGACCCTCGCGATCCGGACCAGCCGGCTCTAAAGTAAAGGCCTAGCGCTGCACGCGAGCGGCGATCTGCGAGGCGAGACCAACATAGTTGTGCGGTGTCAGAACCAACAACCGGTCTTTGGCTTCTTGGCCTATCTCGAGTTGGTTGATGAACACCTTTAAATCGTCAACACCAATGCGCTTTCCACGGGTGAGCTCTTTAAGCAATTCATACGGGTTGGCTATGTTGCTGCGGCCAGCGGCAACTTCAGCGCGAATTACTGTTTGAATCGCCTCACCCAAAACCTCAAGGTTTTCAGACAAATCGCTAAACAGCACGGCCTGAGAAAGCTCAAGTTCGTCAAGACCGCGAGTGACGTTGTCAATCGCCAGTAGCGAATGGCCAAATCCCAAACCAATGTTGCGCTGTGAGCTTGAGTCGGTCAAGTCTCGCTGCATTCTCGACGTGACTAGTGTTGCTGCGAGGCTGTCAAGAATTGCGTTCGAAAGCTCAAGATTTGACTCAGCGTTTTCAAAGCGAATCGGATTCACTTTGTGTGGCATGGTCGATGAACCAGTCGCTCCAGCCTGCGGAATCTGCTTGAAATAGTTGAGCGAAATGTAAGTCCACACGTCGGTGCAAAAGTTGTGAAGAATCCTATTGAAATGAGCGACCGCAGAATAAAGCTCGGCTTGCCAGTCGTGAGATTCGATTTGCGTGGTGAGTGGATTCCAGGTCAGGCCAAGACCCGAAACAAAAACTTCTGACTCAGTGAGCCAATCAACAGCTGGAGCCGCAACAACATGGGCCGAGAAAGTTCCAGTTGCTCCACTGAACTTGCCCAAATATTCAGTCTTGGCGATTCGGTCGAGTTGTCTCTGAAGTCGGTGCACAAACACCGCGAGTTCTTTGCCCATAGTGGTTGGTGTCGCAGGCTGACCGTGAGTTCGAGCCAACATCGCAACCTCTGAATATTTGGCCGAAAGCCCGCGCAACTTAGTCATCAACACTTCAACGCGTGGCAACCAAACCTCCTGCACGGCGTCGCGCACAGTGATTGCATAAGAGAGGTTATTGATGTCTTCACTGGTGCACGCGAAGTGGGTGAGTTCGAGAAGGTCTGGGCGATTCATCCCAGTCAATTTTTCGCGGATGAAATACTCGACTGCTTTCACATCATGCTTGGTGGTGGCCTCGAATGCAGCGAGTTTAGCCACATCGGTGTCTGAGAAATCTGTCACCAGAGCACGCAGCGCAGAACCCTCGACTTCGTCGATCGGGCGCGATGTTCCTAAGAGGCCACGATTAGCCAGGTGTATTAGCCACTCAACCTCGACTGAAACTCTGGCTCGATTTAGGCCGGCTTCAGAAAGATGCAGACCTAGGTCAGACACAGCCGCGCGATAGCGGCCGTCGAGGGGGCTTAATGGTTGAACTGAAAGATTGCTCACGGTTCTATTCTGCCAGCGCTATTAACGTTTAGCTGCTAGCAGGTCTAGGCGCGCGAGGATATTGCACCGATTTGCGTTCAGCCAATGACTTGCCGGCGACTTTTTCGCAGACTGGTCAAATGAATGAACTAATCGGCAATCTACAAGCCTCTCTGGCTGCTCTTAGGGCAGCTAAACCGAACCCAACACAATGGTCGGGCCCGGCCGCCAACGCATTCACTCATCGAATCGACCTTCTTGAAATTGAACTTGTTATCTTGTCTTCTTTGCTTGCCGCGGCAAGCCTAAAGGGGATCATCGCGCCAGGTGTGGCTGGGGCTGCCGGAGGTCTTGCGAGCGGCATGGGTAGCGCCTTGGGTGTTGGAGGCTATGCCTCGGCTGGTGGTCGGGTGCTTTCGTTGAGCGATTTGGCGATGCAGTTAGGGCTTCACTTCTAATGAACATAGTGACAAACAACGGTGGCGTTGCAATTCACGCCAATCTGGTCGAGTTAACCCGGGTTAGAGACCAAATCACAGTTGCTCAAATGGCGCTTTGGGGCAATCACAGCTCGAAAATGGCAGCGGCAATCGGTCTTTCAAACAATCACATTGCCGACATCATTTTCAACGACGCCGGCCTAGTAGTTTGGGCGGTAGCAAACCCTGAGATGGGCGTTGCAATAGTTGCAGGGCTTACCGCGGTGTGGGCTCAACTGGCAAATCTAAATGCTCTAGTCGATTTAGTTCAGAATCAATACGAAATCGGCGAAACCACGATTGATCGAAAAATTGGTCGCGAACACCAGCTGCTAGAAATCGC
>JBEGPW010000057.1:0-19246 GCA_041181225.1 Actinomycetota bacterium
GCGCTGCTTCGCCCGCGCGTGATCACTTGCGCTGCAACCCCTTCGCTAGCATTGCTTTATGACTTATCGAGTTAGGCCTGCCCGAGCTACCGACATCCCCGCCGTTCACGCTTTGCGTGAGCCCTGGGTTGCGCGTGGCGTGTTGCTCGGTCGCGAAAAAGTTGAAATGTATGAGCAGGTTCAAGAGATGTTGGTCGCAGTTGATGCTGATGACAGCGTGGTGGGTTGTGGGGCGCTGCACGTAATGTGGCAAGACCTCGCCGAGGTTCGCAGCGTTGTGATTGACACCAACCTGCAGGCAAAGGGAATCGGGCATTTAGTTTTAGATGCCTTGGTTGCTCGCGCCGCCGAGTTGGGAATCAAGCGCATCTTTTGCCTCACTTTTGAGACCGAATTCTTTGGCAGGCACGGCTTTGAACCCATCGCTGACGCACCGGTTGACGAAGCAACTTTTGAAGAGATGCTTCGCTCTAGCGATGAGGGAATCGCAGAGTTTCTTGACCTAGCCCGCGTGAAACAAAACACGCTCGGCAACACGCGAATGCTCAGGCTTCTTTAGGTCGACTGCTTTAATAGCGGTGTGACCAATCAAAATCAATCTCGTCGGCCGCTGCCGAAATCGGTTTATCGTCGCCGCCAAATCGGCTGTTTTGCCATGGTGGTTTTGCTGGTCGCTGCTATTTGGGGTGTCGTAGCGATTGCAAACGGCTTAAACCAAACTGGTGCAAAGCCTGGCGCGACAAACAGCCTCAATCCGGCCTCAACTGCTGGCTCTGGCGAACACTGTGCTCCCGGAGCCATTGTTGTGACTCCAGTGATTACTGACTCGGGCCTAAAAGAAAGCCGAGCAAGTTTTGGCTCGAGCGAGAAGCCTTATTTTGGCTTCACGCTGACCAACACCGGCGAAGTTGACTGCAGCTTTAACGTGGGCAGCGCTGAACAGTTTTTCACGGTTTCTAGTGGTGCTGACACCTATTGGACCTCACGTGATTGCGACCGCAGCGCAACCCTAGACAAAACCATGGTTTTGACCGCTGGCCAAAAAATCTCGAGCCAGCCAACGGTGTGGGATCGCGTTAGATCTTCGGTTGACGGCTGCAACGCAGCCTCAGGCCAGGCCGCTGTGCCTGCCGGCGGAGCAACTTTTCACCTAAACGTTTCAGTTGCCGGCGTGCTCAGCGACCCAGCCAAGGGCGCGTTCATACTCCGCTAAAAAGGGTTTAGGCGCATTACCAGTTGAGGCCGAGAGCCAGCGCTGCTCGAACATTGCCGACTGTGCTGTCGATAGAGCGAGCAAAGCCCAACCTGTCGGCTTCGGCCTGACGAATCTTTGCCCCAGTGACCGCGCGAATTTCGCCGGCGAGGCTGATTTCGCCAAAAGCTGCGAGGTTGTGAGCGATTGGTTTGTCTTGCATCGCCGAGGCGATTGCCAATGCAATGGCTAGGTCGGCTGCTGGCTCGCTCAGGCGCACGCCGCCCACGGTTGACACATAAACCTCGTGTTCGCTAAGGCGCAGGCCAGCGCGTCGCTCGAGCACGGCAAGCAGCATCGAGACGCGTGACGCGTCAACACCGTTCACGACTCGTCTTGGCTGAGGCGCCGAAGACTTCACAACGAGAGCTTGAACCTCGGCGATCATTGGGCGTCGGCCCTCAATGGTCACGGTCACGCAGGTTCCTGAAACCGGGGTATCCCCGCGGCTCAGAAACAAACCACTCGGGTCTGGAACTTCGGCGATTCCCTCGCCGGTCATTTCGAAACAGCCAACCTCATCGGTTGGGCCAAAACGATTTTTTTGACATCTGATAAACCGAAGCGAAGTTTGACGATCACCTTCAAAGTGGCAAACCACGTCAACCAGGTGTTCCAAAACTCTCGGGCCGGCAATGGTTCCGTCTTTAGTCACGTGGCCCACGAGCAAAGCCGGCATCGAGCGCTCCTTTGCAACTTTGATGATGTTACTCGCGACCTCGCGAATCTGGCTGGGCATTCCGGCGGCCCCGTCAATCTCGGCGGAGGCCACAGTCTGAACCGAGTCGACGATTAGAAGGTCAGGGGCCACGTGGTCGATTTGGCCGAGCACGCTCGCCAAATCGGTTTCGGCAGCCAAAAACAGCAGTGGCTCAAGCCCGCCGGTGCGTTCGGCGCGCAACTTGATTTGGCCAACAGATTCTTCGCCGCTCACATAGAGCACTTTGAGGCCCGAAGCAGCGGCCTTGGCCGCCACTGAAAGCAGCAGGGTCGACTTGCCAACGCCGGGCTCGCCCGAAAGCAAAACCACGGCCCCGGCAACCAAGCCACCGCCTAACACGCGGTCAAACTCGCCGACTCCGGTTGAGCGGCTCTTTGCCTGGAGGGTGCTCACCTCAACAATCGACTTGGCGGCTGATGACTCAGGTATTGTCGCGGCAGCCACTCGCTTAGCGGCAACGCCAACCGCCGCGCCAACCGGCTGAACTGTTCCCCAGGCTTGGCATTCGCCACAGCGGCCAGACCATTTGACGGTGCTCCAACCACATTCGGTGCAAGCGAAGTCATTTTTGTTTTTGGCGCTGGCCATGGTCCTCCAAGAAGCAACGGTTTCTCTCAAAACTACACGGCGCAAGCGACAAAGACCGGTTCAAAGAGTGAGCCATAGACTTGCCTTGTGAACATTCAACGACTTGCAATACTTGGCACCGGATCAATGGGCAAGGCAATCCTGGCTGGCCTCATAAAATCAGGGTTTGACCCAAAACACATCACGGCTACCACAAAAAGTGACGAGAGCGCAGATGCGCTAGCCGAAGAGTTTGGCATTCTCACTTTTGCGCTTGAAAACGGCGATGATGCTAACCAAATGGCCGTCGCCGGGGCCGATGTGGTTTTGATTGCAGTGAAGCCCGCCTATGTGGTTTCAACCCTTGAAGATGTTGCCGACAATCTAGACGACAACGCTCTCGTTATCAGCGTGGCCGCCGGCATCACGACTGCCGCGATGGAGGCGGCCGCCCCAGACGACGTTGCAGTGGTTCGTGCGATGCCGAACACTCCCGCGATTGTTGGCCGAGCCGTGACCGGAGTTGCCGCTGGCAGCCGCGCATCGCAAGAAGACCTAGCTACCGCAACCTCGCTTTTTGAAACAGTGGGTCAAACACTAACGGTTGCCGAAAGCCAAATTGACGCCCTCGGCACGATCAGCGGCAGCGGCCCAGCCTATGTGTTTTATCTCATTGAGCAGCTCACGCTTGCTGCGCAGAGCCAAGGCTTCTCGGCGGAACAAGCAAGCCTCATGGTCAACGAAACGTTCTTGGGCGCTAGCCTGCTGCTCGAGGCGAGCGATAAGTCTCCAGAAGCTTTGCGTCGCCAGGTCACCAGCCCAAACGGCACCACTGAGCGCGCAATAGCTGAGTTCGAAAAAGCTGACATCCAAGCGATTTTTAAAACTGCAACCTCAGCCGCCTTGGCTCGTTCCAAAGAAATAGCGTCTGGCAAGCAGTAACCTATTGGCATGAGCGATATCTTCAATGCGATTTCAGACGCAACTCGTCGCCAGATTTTGGGGGCCTTGGCTTCCAAGCCTGGACTAACAGTTTCTGAGCTTGTGGCCCTGACCGGCGAAGGTCAGCCAACTGTCTCAAAACACCTCAAAACTTTGCGCGACCTGAGCCTAGTGAGTGCCGAGGCCTCGGGCCAAACCCGCAAATACTCGCTCAACGTTGCTCCGC
Source organism: Actinomycetota bacterium (assembly GCA_041181225.1). Taxonomy (GTDB): domain Bacteria; phylum Actinomycetota; class Actinomycetes; order Actinomycetales; family Microbacteriaceae; genus Rhodoluna. The sequence continues at coordinate 3,709 of JBEGPW010000057.1, forward strand.
TGACTGAAGTTCTGACTTTTATAAACAGCTTGGATGCCGCTATTGGCGGCTCTGGCTCCTCGGCGAAAACCGACTCAACGGTTACTGCCAAAGCGGTCGTTAACGCTATCGAATCGACCCTCGCAGTCAAGATGGGTGAAGCCGGCGAGCAACTTGGATCATGGGTTGCTGGTTCGGTCGATTGGCTCGGAGATCAGCTAAACCAGCAGGTTGTCGACAAGATCGACGAAGACAAGTTGGGGCGTGAGCTGGGTCGACGTTTGGCCGATGCTCGTTTTCAGGCTGATAAGTCGGCTCGTGACGCGGCTGCCGCAGCCAAAGCCAAGCTTCACGAAGGGCTTGTCGCAGCAAAAAGCCGATTCAAAAACCAGGGCCCAGAGTCTGACTAGTAACAAAGTGTCAGACTAGTAAAAAGTGTCAGACTAGGTCAATCAGCACTTCGTTGTGCCTCAAAAACCCCGGCACATACGGTGGGTCAAACCTAGACCAATACAACTTTCCTGTTGTCTTTAAACCGGCCTCAGCAACAGACTTCAAAAGCGCAGCACCCTCGGCCTCAAAACGCTCCCAACTCCAAGAACCTCTAAAGGCTCGAGCAGCCGTGAGGTGTTCATCCACAGGTTTAATTTCTAAAATGCTCGCGAGCGGCAGGGGAGTATCGCCCAGACTGAAATCGGCTGGCATCACAAAACTGATCACGTGTTCGTCGGTTCCGAGAGGCTCTTGAATCACCGGGGCGGTCATGGCAATCTTTTGTCTTTTGTCGTTTGCTCCGCTGATGTAGCCGATGAGCGAGCCAAAGGCTCGATTGCCGGCAGCCATAAACTCGCCGCGCTGGCGCACCTGAACTAAAACGCAAGAGGCATATCGACGAACCTCAAAACCTTTGTGGTCGGCGATAACCGAATAAACCTGTTTTTGGGTCATGAGCCGAGCATAGGCTAGGATTGTCAGATAACCAAAGTTGTCGAAGTTCTTTCGTGCGACGAAATCTTTCTGTGAGGTCCCTGTGGGTTCAGTTATTAAAAAGCGCCGCAAGCGCATGTCTAAGAAGAAGCACCGCAAGCTGCTTCGCAAGACACGCCACCAGCGTCGCAACAAGAAATAGTCTTAAGACTTAAAGCAAAAGCCCCGCCTGTGAGCGGGGTTTTTCTTTTGCCTAGATTTTTTAGTGGTTTAGAAACTTGTTGGCGCGCAGTTCGCGTTTTTTGAAATCGAGGATGCGCCATCCGGCTGCCTTTGCGTGCACCGCAAGAATCTTGTCTGGGTTCACGGCAACCGGGTGACGAACGAGTGTGAGCATCGGCAGGTCGTTGTGTGAGTCGCTGTAGGCATAGCTTCGACGCAGGCTGATGTTGCGCTCTTTTGCCAAAGCACGAACCGCCTTGCGCTTAGCTTTTCCGTGAAGCGCCTTGCCAATCAGGTTGCCGGTGAGCAGACCGTCTTGGGTTTCTAGAACGGTTCCGAGTGCACCGGTTAGCCCAAGTCGCTTGGCAATAACGTCAGCGATTTCTTGTGGGGTAGCGGTGACCAGCCAAACCTCGCGCCCTTCGGCAACATGCATTTTTGCCAGGCGCACAGTCTCTGGCCAAAGCTTTGGTTTGATGTGGTCGTCATAGACCTTATCGGTGAGAGCCATCAGGTCTTGGGTTTTGTGGCCGGCCACCAAAGCCAGTGCGCGGTCTTTGATGCTCTCTAAAGTGTTGTTGTTTTCACCGTTGGCAATGAAGCGCATCTGGTGCCAAGCAAAGCTCCAAACGTCTCTGCGGGTGAAAAACTTGTTTTCATAAGCGCACTTGCCAAACAAAAAACTGCTTGAGCCGCGCAAGATGGTGTTGTCGACGTCAAAGAAAGCCGCCTCAATTTTTTTGGGCGCCGAACGGCTCTTAAGCGACAAGACTTCATTCACGGGCACTGTTCAATGTTAATGCTTCGCTAGCATTGGCTCGTGACCCACACCAACGAGCTAACGCTAATAGTAAAACCCGGCTGCCACCTGTGTGAAGAAGCCGAGGCTGTCGTAACTCGCGTTTTAGCCGAGTTTGAGGCTGAGCGGCCGGGCATCCCTGTGGCTTTAGGCTTCAAAAACATCTTGGATGACCCCGAGCTGATGGCCCGATATTCCGAAGAGATTCCGGTGTTGCTAATCAACGGCAGGGTGCATAACTATTGGCGCATTGACGCCCACCACCTGAGGCAGGCATTAGACGGTTTGCCTGAGCCTAAATAAGGTTTTTGTCGGCCCAAATGTTGATGGCTTTTTGCACGAACACCGCAAGCCCCGGTTGGTAGGCCTCGTAGGTCGCTTTGAAGGCTGGGTCCATCACGTAGGTCAACGCCAAAGATTTGTAGGCGATGCGATTCGGCACCCAAAACTGTTTTACAAACGCGTAGTGCTTGCCGATCCACTCTTGAACCACCGGGTCGCTGATTTCAGCTCCGTTTGCTAGCAGGTCACCGAGCGCTCGACCGATATTGTCGTGCTGAGCGCTGTAGGCAGCATGCTGGCTCGCCGAAACCCCGTGGTTGAAGGCCTGGTGGTGCGAGACGATTTCAGACATTCGGGCTAAAGGCAGCTTATGGCTCGAGGCGGTTTGGTCCGCGGAACAAGAACCCAACCTCGCGAATGTTTGGCTGGTGCAACAGAAGCATCAACACGCGAAGCAATCCCATTCCGAAACCACCGTGCGCTGGGGCGCCGTATTTGAAGAAGTCGAGGTAGGTCTGAAGGCCTTCTGGTTCGAGACCTTTTTGTTTTACCTGTTCGATGAGCACGTCAAGTCGGTGTTCACGCTGGGCGCCGGTGGTGATTTCGGTTCCGCGCCAAATCAGGTCGTAGCTCTTGGTCAGTGTTGGGTCGGTCTCTGAGCGCATGTGATAGAAAGGGCGAACGGTTGCCGGGTAGTCGGTGATGAATACAAACTCGTGGCCGTAGGTTTCGGAAACGTGAGCTGCGATTTGGCGCTCACCCTCAGGGTCCATGTCGCCACCGCGAACGATTTCGTGGCCGCGAGCAGCGACGATTTCAACGGCTTCGTGAAGCGGAATGCGCGGGAACGGCAGTCTCGGCACGATTACGTCAACTTCAAAACGAGCCAAGATTTCAGCGCCGTGCTTCTCTTTGACGGCACTCAGTGCTGCGTGCAGCAACTGCTCTTGAATCGCCATGATATCTTCGTGCGAGTCGATCCACGAGACCTCGATGTCAACCGAGACGAACTCGGTGGCGTGACGCGAGGTAAATGACGGGTCGGCGCGAAACACTGGGCCGATTTCAAAAATGCGGCCGAGGCCCGACATCATGGCCATTTGCTTATAGAACTGTGGGCTCTGAGCTAGGTAGGCGTGGCCTTCGAAATATTCGAGCTTGAAGAGCTCGGCGTTTGACTCAGATGGCGAGGCCATGAGCTTAGGCGAGTGAATCTCAACGAAGCCGTTTTCGACCCAATATTTGCGCCAGGCTGCTTCGATGGTGGTTTGAATCTTGAAAACCAGGTTCATCTCTGGGCGGCGAAGGTCTAAGAAGCGCCAGTCCATGCGCTTGTCGATGCTGGTGTCGTCGGCAATCGGGGTCTCTGGGTCGGCCAATGTGATGATCTCGATGTCGTCGAGCTGAATCTCAAGACCGCCAAGTTTTACCCGCTCGTCGTGAACCAAACGACCGGTAACCCAAACGAATGAACCGTTGGTGAGGCTTGAAACTTTGTCGGCTAGAGCGTCTTCTTCTTCGCGACGCGGGTAGGTGACCTGAACGTCGCCAGATTCGTCTCGCAAAATCACAAACTGAATGCGCTTTTGGTCGCGCAGTTTTTCAACCCAGCCACCCAAAATCACAGGGCCGTCGGGCATCGCCGACAGTTGGCTTACGAGTTTGCGGTCTCTCATGATTCCTAGCTTTCATTTGGTGTCGGCGCCAGCCTTAAGGCTTGCCGAACGCTCTAAGACTCAAGTTTAGCCAAGGGTAAGCTTGTAAACGGCGCTTTAGCGCGTCGAATGAACTCTCAAGCGTCTCTAAAGAACTGAGCAAATGACTGCAACGCGCATCCATCTGATTCGTCACGGTGAAGTGCACAACCCCGATGGCATTTTGTATGGCCGTTTGCCTAACTTTGGGCTTTCGGTGCGCGGGCAAATTATGGCTCGGATGGCCGCCGAAGACCTGCTAGCTCAAGGCCGACCGGTCACGAGTTTGCGGGTTTCGCCGCTGCAGCGCACCCTTGAATCATCGCTTGCGGTTCAGGAGCTCTTTGGCCTCGAGCCCATCGTTGATGAGCGCGTTATTGAGCCGCACAACTTTTTTGAAGGCAAACGCCTAACAGCCTCGAATGTCTTGAGGCATCCGAGTTATTTGTGGCAGCTTCGCAACCCGTTTCGCCCAAGTTGGGGTGAGTCGTTTGTTTCAGTTCAAGAGCGCATGCTCGCGGCGCTCGAAGATTCTTGGCAGACCACCGAATCGGGTGATGCTGTCATTGTTAGCCATCAGATGCCGATTTGGGTTACGCACCTCGCGATTGCCGGGAGCCCGCTTTTTCACAACCCAAAAAATCGCCTTTGCGCGCTATCAAGCATTACGAGTTTTGAAAAGATTGCTGGCAAGTTTGTCGAGGTTGAATACCGTGAGCCGGCTTCGAGTCTTTTGGGTTCATCGATTGATGTGGGTGCAGTTTAGATGGCTATAGTTTTTGGCAGCGCTCGCCGCGTTCTAACCGCTTTTGCGTTGGCCGCGGCCGCCCTCACGCTTGCCGGTTGTGCGAGCAACGACGGTTTGGCTGCCCAGTTTAGAAGCGGCGACAACAAAAACTATATTGCGGGCGACGGCACGGTGACTGAGTTTAAGACCCAGCGCCCCGGGCCGGTTGAGTGGGCTGGCGAGAGCGACCTTGGTGGTCAGCTCAGCAGCGCAAACCTCACCGGCGTGCCCATCGTTATGAACTTTTGGTATGCCGGCTGCGCACCGTGCCGAGCCGAGGCGCCGTTGCTGGCGAAGCTCGCAAAAGAGTTTGACGGCAAAGTTCAGTTTGTTGGCGTGAACGTTCGCGACTCGGCAGCCACCGCGAATGCCTTTGAGCGAAACTTCAAAATCTCATACCCCTCGATCATCGACAACAACAGCGGCTCGGTGGCGCTTGCATTCACCGGCATTGTGACCCCTCAGGCTGTTCCCACCACCTTGGTGATCGACAAAGCCGGCAAAGTTTCGGCTCGCATTTTGGGTCGCGCCGACGAGTCAACGCTACACTCGCTGATCGTTACCGTGGCCAACTAGATGAATCCTGCTGAAGTCGTGCTCAACGGTTCGCTGCTTGCAGCGATGCCTTTAGCCCTGCTCGCCGGCTTGGTTTCGTTTCTTTCGCCTTGTGTTTTGCCGCTCGTTCCGGGTTATCTCGGTTATGTCTCGGGCATGGCCGGCCGCGGCGGCAATCGTGCGAGCGTTGTCTCATCGCCAGACCAAACGCCAAGCCGAAGCCGCATCGTTCTGGGCAGCGTTTTGTTTGTGGCCGGTTTCTCGCTGGTGTTTGTGAGCCTGGGGGCTTTTGCGGGCAGCCTCGGTTTGCTGTTCACTGGGGCTGCCAAGACTGTCATCCAAGTGATTTTGGGAATTTTGGTTTTTGTTATGGGTTTGGTTATGGTCGGCGAAATCGGTTGGTTGCAGCGCACCGCCAAGTTGAGTTTCAAACCGCGCTATGGGCTTTGGGGTGCACCGCTGTTAGGCGTGGTTTTTGGGCTCGGATGGACGCCCTGCATCGGCCCAACTTTGAGCACGGTTTTGACTTTGGCTGCCGAGTCGCAGTCGAGCTCGCGCGGCGCCCTGTTGGCAGTTTGCTATGCCGTTGGTCTGGGCTTGCCGTTTATTGCGATTGCCGCTGGGTTTAGCGTGGCGACTCGTTCGGTGGCTTTTGTCAAGCGAAACCTGCGCGCGTTTAACTTGGCGGGCGGTGCACTTTTGATGGTGCTCGGAGTGTTGCTGGCAACCGGTTTGTGGAACGTTTTTACTTCGTGGTTGCAGGAGGTGCTTTATGGATTCATCCCGGCCGTCTGACCATGTTTCTAACGAGCTAGATGATTCAGCAGTGAACTCACCCGAGTTGGGTTTGGTGGGTTGGTTGCGGTGGATTTGGCGTTTGCTCACTTCGATGCGCACCGCACTGATTTTGCTGTTGTTGCTTGCAGCGGCCGCGATTCCGGGTTCGGTTTATCCTCAGCGAAGCGCTGACCCCAACGGCGTCACGAGTTACTTTTCGCAGAACCCCGAACTGGCTAAAGTCTTAGACGGTTTGCAGCTGTTTGACGTTTATTCGTCGGTTTGGTTCAGTTCAATCTATATTTTGCTGTTCGTTTCGCTCATCGGTTGCGTGGTGCCTCGCTCCATCGTTCACGCCAAAGCAATGGCTAGCGAGCCGCCGGCCACGCCTCGGGTTTTGGCTCGCATGCCGGCTTATCAGCTGGTAGACGCCAAGAAGTCGGTTCGCTCAGAGGTGGTTGAGAACGCCGCCAAATTGCTAAAACGTGAGCGCTATCGTGTGATCGTTGACGGCGATTCGGTTAGCGCCGAACGCGGTTACCTGCGCGAGACCGGCAACTTGATTTTTCACGTTTCACTGATTGGCGTTTTGGTTTCGGTTGGTTTTGGCGGCGCCTACAGCTATAGCGGCCAGCGGCTTTTGGTCGAGGGCGACACTTTTGTAAACAACCTCGCTGGCTATGACTCGTTTTCACCGGGTGCGTTTTTCAACGAGGGAAACCTGCCTCCGTTTAGCATGACCCTAAACAAGTTTGAGATTGCTTTTGACAATAACGTCAATCACAAGGCCAACGCCGGAACCCCTATCGATTTTCGGGCTACGGTTTCAACTAAGAACGCACCGACCGCTGCAGCAAAACCGGCGTTGATTCGCGTAAACGAGCCACTCGAAATGCCAGACGCCAAGGTCTATTTGACCGGTAACGGTTATGCACCGGTTTTGGCTTTTAGCGACCAGCCCTGCAAAAACTTGGACGGCGGAGTAAGGGTAATTGAGGGGCCATTCTCTTATCAGGGCGCCGTGCCATACCTTCCTCAAGATTCGAACTACACCTCGTTGGGCGTTATCAAGTTGCCAGACGCCAAACCGAACCAATACGGAGTGCTCTCGTTCTTTTATCCGACCGCGGGCAAATTGCCGACTGGCGCTCTGACCTCGGTTTATCCCGCAGCCCTCAGCCCGCAGAGCAGCCTGCTCACACTAAATGTCTATGTTGGTGACCTCGGGCTCGACTCGGGCATTCCATCCAACGTATTTTCTTTGGCAACCCACGGCCTCAAACAGCTCAGCGGTGGCAAAACCGGCGTCAAACCGATTCAACTTTTGGTCAAAGGTAACGCCGAGAATCTTCCAAACAACATGGGATGCGTGGCGTTCACCGACCTCAAGCGCTTCGCCTCGCTCGACATTAGCTACAACCCCGGGCAGGGATGGGTTTTGCTGTTTGCGCTGTTGTCACTGGCAGGTTTAGTTTTGTCACTCTTGGTGCCCAGGCGTCGCGTTTGGGTAAAGCGGGTTGACGACGGATTCGAAGTTGCCGCTTTGGCTCGCGGCGACGACCCCGCGCTAAACCGAATCGTGCAAGAAATTGCAACAGAACTAAGTTCAAAGAAAAAGAAGAAAGATAAAGATGATTAGCAGCCTGCGCACTCAAACCACAGTCGCGCTCAACGATGACCTTTCACAGGTTTCGCTCTATTTCATCTATTTTGCAATGGCGCTCTACACAGTTGCGTTCTTGGCTTATGTTTGGCACCTTTCGCAGGCTTCGAGCACACTCAAGAAAGTTCGACGCGGTGCATCAAAAATTGAGCGTGGGGCGTTCTTTTTGTTGGTTTTTGCTGCGGTTTTTCACGGCACCGGCGTGATTTTGCGAGGTGTAGCTGCTTCGCGTGTGCCCTGGGCAAACATGTATGAGTTCTCGATCACGGGAACTTTCTTGGTGGTCGCCATCTATTTGGTTTCGTGGTTCTTTGTTCGCGACATTCGAATTTTGGCCGTGTTCCTTTCGGGCTTTGTGCTTTTGGTTCTCGGAATCGCGACGACGGTTTTTTATGTCGAAGTGAAGTCGTTGATGCCAGCGCTTCAGAGCTATTGGCTAGTGATTCACGTAACCGTGGCGATCTTGGCAACCGGGTTCTTCAACATCGCTTCGGCGGCTTCGATTGCCTATTTGATGAAGGGGTCAAAACTAGTTGAGACGAGCAAGCTTCGCGGCTTAGCGTTGACCCGCCGAATCTTGGCGTTGTTTCCCGACATGGCCAAGCTCGAAAAGTTGGCCTATCGCTTCAACATCATCGGTTTTATTTTGTGGACCTTCACCCTCATCGCCGGCGCAATCTGGGCCGAGCGAGCCTGGCACCGCTATTGGGGATGGGACACCAAAGAGGTTTGGACCTTCATCATCTGGACGATTTATGCGGGTTACCTGCACGCCAACGCAACTCGCGGCTGGAGCGGAAAGCGCTCGGCTTGGCTAGCGGTGATCGGTTTCAGCGCGATCATCTTTAACTTCACCATCGTCAACCTTTTCTTCAAAGGGTTGCACGTTTACAGCGGCCTAAAGTAAAGCCCTAGAGCAGGGCATGCGCTGCCGCTAGGCGGTCGAGCCACCAGGCACGGCGCTCTGGCGACGCGGCATGATCTGCGAGCAACCGCGGGCTTGGGTGAACGCGGCGCACCACCAACTCGCCACCAACCGGCAACAGTGGATTTTCGGTAACGTCGGCTGCCAAAAGCGCCGCTGTTCCCAGCCCCGCCGCCAGACCAAAGTCGGGCAAACACGCGGCCAGGTGAAGACCCATCGCTAGGCCAACGCTTGACTCGAGGGCGCTGCTCACCGCGCAGGCCAAACCTGATTCGGCTGCAATCTGCATCGCGCGAGTGACACCGCCGAGCGGCGCAGCCTTCAACACCAGAACGTCAGCAGCGCCGGCCATCACAACGGCTTGAGGGTCGGTGACTTTTCGCACCGATTCATCGGCTGCCACTTTCACCAGAAAACTATTGCGTTTCAAAATCACCCTTAGTTCGGCGAGCTCTGCGATCGTTGCGCAGGGCTGTTCGAGGTAGTCGAGCTGCACCCCGTTTTCGACCATCGCGCCCGCAATCGCAACGGCCTGTTCAACTGACCATCCGCCGTTTGCGTCCAAGCGCAACTTTGCGTTGGGGTGAAGCCGCCGAACCTGCCAGATGCGCTCAAGGTCGGCGTTTAGGTCTTGGCCGGGCTCGGCTACTTTGATCTTGACGGTTTCAAAAGCGCCAAACGGTTCCAGCGAGCTTGCCACGTTTTGCGGGGCAACCGCCGGCAAAGTCGCGTTTACCTCAACATATTCACGCTGCGGCTGAGGCAAATCGCCAAACGCCCATTCAACTGCCGCGCGCAACCAAACCGCTGCTTCTTCGGCTTCGTATTCTAAAAACGGCGACCACTCGGCAAATCCGTTTTCACCTTCAAAAATCAACATCTCACGGTGGGTTACGCCACGAAACTTTTGCTTCAACGGCAAAGAAATCACCTGTGCGGTTTCAAGCAGCGAGTTGAGAGTTATGGTCACGGGTTTAGTCTAGAAGCATGGCAAACCAAGTTTCTGAGTTGTTTGACGCGAGCATCTGGCATGAGGTGCCGGGCTTTAGCGAACTCACCGACATTACCTATCACAAGCACAACACCTTGGGCGTGGTTCGCATAGCTTTTGACCGCCCTGAGGTTCGTAACGCTTTTCGCCCAAAGACCGTCGATGAGCTGGTTGGCGCACTTCGCCACGCTGGCGAAGATTCGCGCGTTGGCGTAGTTTTGCTAACCGGTAATGGCCCCTCGGCGAAAGATGGCGGATGGGCGTTCAGCTCGGGCGGCGACCAGCGCGTGCGCGGCCGCGATGGCTATAAATATGAGGGTGACGACGCAGCCGACTCAAGCGACAGTGGCTCAAATAAACCGGCGGTCGACCAAGCGCGCAGCGGACGCCTGCACATTCTTGAGGTTCAGCGCCTGATTAGGTTTATGCCAAAAGTTGTGATCGCTCTGGTGCCTGGTTGGGCTGCCGGTGGCGGGCACTCGCTCAACGTGATTGCCGACTTGAGTTTGGCAAGCGCCGAACACGCGCGGTTCAAACAAACTGACGCCGATGTTGGCAGTTTTGATGCGGGCTATGGCAGTGCCTATTTGGCCAAGCAGGTTGGTCAAAAGTTTGCTCGCGAGATTTTCTTTTTGGGTCAGGTTTATGACGCCCAGCGCGCCTATGAGATGGGTGTTGTCAACGCCGTGGTTCCTCACGCCGAGCTCGAAGCCAAAGGCGTTGAGTGGGCAACCGAGATTCTGCGCAAGTCACCGACTTCGATTCGCATGCTCAAATATGCCATGAACGCGGTTGATGACGGCATGGTCGGCCAACAACTGTTCGCGGGCGAAGCCACCCGTTTGGCTTACGGAACCAACGAAGCCGTTGAGGGTCGTGACTCATTTCTTGAGCGTCGCGAGCCCGACTGGTCGCCCTACCCATGGCAGTTCTAAAACAACTAACCGCCAACGACACCTTCGGCGTTCTGAATGCCTTGATCGAGGTGCTCGACGGCAAGCTCGCTCTTTTTGTGAAACCCGCGGTGGTCGGCGACGCGCTGCCCAAAACCTATGACCTTCCCGACGAGGTTGCCAACAACGTCGCTCTGATTGTTGAGAGCTCGGGAACCACCGGCGTTCCCAAGCAAATCTCACTTTCACGCGAGGCCCTGCTGGCCAGCGCAAACTCGAGTGCCAAGGCTTTAGGTGCTAGTGGCCAGTGGCTGCTCGCGCTGCCCGCAAACTACATTGCAGGCACCAACGTTTTGATTCGCTCAATCGTTGCCGGCACCCAGCCGGTTCTCATGAACACCACACTGCCTTTCACAGCCGAAGCGTTCGTGCGCGCGAGCCTGTTGCTAACTCACGAGCACAAGTTCACCTCACTGGTTCCAACTCAGCTATTTCGCCTGGCCCAGGCTGCCAAGACTGATCCGTCCGTTCTGTTTGCTTTGAAGCAGTTCACCGCGATTCTGGTGGGCGGTCAGGCTGCTGACCCGACGATGCTCGACGAACTTCGCTCGCAGGGCGTGAACCTTGTGGTCACTTATGGCAGCACCGAAACCGCGGGCGGGTGTGTTTATGATGGCCAGCCGCTCGAAGGCGTGCACGTTGCGCTGACCGCCGAGGGTCGAATCAGCTTGGATGGCCCCGTTCTTGCCAACGACTTAAGTCATCCGTTTGTCACCAACGATCTCGGCGAATTCGACGCCGAGGGTCGCCTGCGGGTCTTGGGCCGCGCCGACCGCGTCTTGATTTCTGGTGGGCTCAAAGTTTCGCTCGATTCGCTCGAGCATGCCGCCCTTGGCGTGGCCGGCGTTGTTGAGGCTGCCGCGCTCGCAGTTTCAGACGCCGAATGGGGTCAGCGCGCCGTGGTCTTTTATGTCGGCAGCCCAGAGGTCGCCGACTATTTAGCGGGCGAAGTTTTGTCACTGTTGGGCTCGGCAGCTAAGCCGGTTAGAGTTTTGCGGGTTGCGGCCTTGCCAAAACTAGACACCGGCAAGCCCGACTACCTCACGCTGCAAACTTTGCTTTAGCCTTGAACCTATGTCGAAAAAGAAAAACACCCTAAAACTCTGGATCGAAGGCGCTCGCCTGCGCACTTTGCCCTTGGCGATTGCTCCGGTTGCGATTGGTGCCGGTGCTGCATCGGCAGCTCAAGCGGCAAACCTCGGGCTAGACCTCTTGGCGCTCGCCGTGGCCTTGTTTTTGCAAATCGGTGTCAACTTTGCAAATGACTACAGCGATGGAATTCGCGGAACCGACGCCAAACGCGTTGGCCCACTTCGCCTAACCGGCTCTAAGTCGGTGCGACCACAAGCCGTCAAGTTTGCGGCCTTTTCGTTCTTTGGGCTAGCGGGGCTGGCCGGTTTGGCAATCGTCTTGCTCACCGCAATCTGGTGGTTGTTAGCTGTCGGCGCGGCCGCAATCTTGGCTGCCTGGTTTTACACCGGAGGCAAGCGTCCCTATGGTTACGCCGGCCTAGGCGAAGTTGCGGTTTTCGTGTTCTTTGGCTTGGTTGCCACAATCGGCACGTCATACATTCAAGTTCGTGAAGTCAACGGCCCAGAACTTTTCGGCGGCATCGCGGCTGGACTTTTCGCCTCTGCGGTTCTCATGGTCAACAACATTCGCGACCTCGACCTAGACAAACACGTTGGCAAAAAAACTTTGGCAGTCAAAATCGGTCGCCGTGCCGCAACGGCACTGTTCTTGGCCATGATTTGGGCGCCTCTGGCGATTCTGTTTATGCAGGTTACGGTTTACCCGGCAACATTCTTTGCATTCGCGAGCATTTTCTTGGTGGTTGCAGCGACGCTGATTGTGGTCACGGCCAAGACACCGAAAGAACTGATTTTGGTTCTAAAACTGACGAGCTTTGCAGCTTTGGCCTATGGCCTTCTACTCGGATGGGGTCTCGCCACCATCAACTTTGGCTAAAGCTGGTTATTGACCCGATTTGTCGAGCAGGTCGTTTTCGTGATCGCTGTCGGCGTCGGGCTCACCAGACTTTTTGCGTTTTTCGATTCGGTTATAGATCGCGTTAGAAAGTGCGTTGCGTTGGCGGTTGAAAAACAGTAGTGAAATGGCCATCGATAGAACCGCAGCCAAAATTGCAGCTAGAAACTGGTCGATGCGAAACAAAAGAAAAATCACGAGAATGCCAATAAAAAGACCGATTCTCATAAACAGGTAGTTCGCCCAAGGGTTTTTCATACTCTCAGTCTAAGTTTCACTGGCATAGAGTTAAAACATGCGAATGCTCATCTTGGCCGAAATTGTTGCGGTTGTATTTTTTGTTTTTGTGCTGGTTTTTGCGGCAAGTGCCGAACCAGCTCAAGTCCGAAACCTGCCAAAGTGGGCTTGGCTGTTGGTCATCGTGTTTTTTCCGGTCGTCGGCGCAATCGTCTATTTAGTGTTCGGTAGGCCACTTTCGGGTGGTTCAGTGGGTTCGAGCGGCAGCTCGGAATTTCGCTTTCGCAGCCAAACCCCAAAACCGCGCACCGGCCCGATTGCGCCCGACGATGACCCTGAGTTTTTGCGAGAACTTGATCGTCGCCTTAGAAGCGAACCAAAAGATCAAACTGGGCCAAAACCAAAACCTTCAGAAGAAACCCAAGAAGGCGACGGAACGGGCAAAACCGAGTGACGAGTTCTTTGCCAAATGATTCGGCAGCCAGCACCAGCCCCGCTCAAGTTGTTGCCGCCCAGTTGATGGCCAGCTTTGCCAAACTTGGGGTGCGCCAGGTCTTTTTAGCGCCCGGGGCAAGGTCACAAGCTCTAGCCATTGCCGCTGGCCAACTCGCGGCCGCCGGATTGATTGACCTGCACGTTCACCTCGACGAACGCTCGCTCGGCTTTAATGCTCTCGGCAGCGCACTCGGTTCTGGCGAGCCGTCAATCGTAATCACCACCTCGGGCACTGCAGTGGCAAACCTTCATCCGGCCGTCTTAGAAGCCTCGCACTCTGGTGTGCCCATGATTTTGCTCACCGCCGACCGACCGGCTGAGCTTCGCGGCGTTGGCTCAAACCAGACCACAAACCAGGTGGGTATTTTTGGCGACGCCGTGCGTGAGTGCGTTGACGTGCCCGCGCCAACCGAAGCCGACACTACTTTGGCTGGCCTGCAAGTCACCAGCGACTTAGCAGCACGTGCCGTTTCAATTTCACTCGGATGGACGCGCCCCTCAGAAAGCCTGGCCACCGACGAGCTTTTGCGCCCCGGGCCAGTGCAGCTCAACGTTTGCTTTCGAGAGCCACTTTCGGGCCCGACACCCAACGCCGCCGAGCTTAACTTCTCGGTTGCGCTTTCGGCGCGCGAGGGCCAAACACCAAAGTTTGCTGTTTTGACCGCTGCGCTGCCTACCGTCGTGGTGGCCGGCGCTGGCGCTGGCGAAGGCGCGGTTGAGTTCGCCGAAAGCTATGGCCTGCCCCTGTTGGCTGAACCGTCTTCGGGCGCTCGCTTTGGTGCAAACGCAATCATTCACTATCGCAACCTGCTAGCTGAGCAACCAGCTTTGGTCGCAGAGGTCAAACGCGCAGTCGTGTTTGGCAAACCAACTCTCGGTCGCGCAGCAATCGCGCTCTTGAAGCGCGAAGACGTCGAGGTTATCGTGGTGCGTAACGCGGCCATGGGTTTCTTTGATGTGTCACGCCGAGCCAGCCAGCAGGTTGACGAACTCGTTTTTGACGACGAAGTGCCGTTTGACTGGCTCGAAAAATGGCGAGCACTTGATGCCGCGGTGACTTTTGACGCCGCCATCGACGAGCTCAACCGCGCAAACATCGTGCGTGAAGTATGGGCGGCTACCACAGCCGAAGATGACCTACTTTTGGGCGCGAGCCGCATGATTCGCGAGGCCGATGCGATGGCCCCGGCCAAACCGATTCGAATCTTTGCGAATCGAGGGCTTGCAGGCATCGACGGCACCATTGCGACCGCAAACGGCATCTCGCTTCACAACGCCGAAGGCACAACGCGAGTTTTACTCGGCGACCTAACACTGTTGCACGACGCCGGGTCACTTGCCGGCGACGCCCTTGGCGGCGCTACCAACGACCTTCAGCTAGTCGTCGTCAACGATGGCGGCGGCTCTATTTTTGAATCGCTTGAAATGGCGTCGCAGCTTGAGCCAACCGATTTCGATCGGCTATTTCGCACCCCGCAAAAAGTCGACATTTGGAGTCTCGCGCAGGCCTATGGCTGGCAACACGTTTTGGTGATTTCGCTCGACGAGCTTCGTTCGGCGCTCGCGACCGGCGGCCGGGTAATCATCGAGATCGACCTTCGCCGCTAGACCTCTTAGCTGAGTGCGTCGCGAATCGGGGCAAACTTGAGGCTAGTTTCAGCCAACTCGGCTGCCGCCGAAGAACCCACCACCAAGCCGCAACCAGCGAAAGCTCGCAACGACTTGCGGCCGTCATCATGAGAAACCAGTTGGGCGCCACGAAGCGCGATCGCCCACGCGCCGTCGCCGTCGGCTGAAACATAGCCGACCGGCGCGGCATAGCGACCGCGATCGACACCTTCGACTCGCGCAATGAAATCGACTGCGAGCTTTCGCGGGGTTCCTGCAACAGCAGCTGTTGGGTGAAGGGCGGCCGCTAGGTCGAGCGACGAAACTCCGGACTTTAGAACACCGTGCACATCACTTGCGAGGTGCCAAAGATTAGGCAGAGCCAAACTAAAAGGTGTCGAGTCGGCATCGACCTGACTGCAAAATGGTTCGAGCGCGTCGACCAGTGAGTTCACCGCAAACTCGTGTTCGGCCAAGTTTTTTGCCGAGCCCACCAGCGCCGAAGCAATCGCCTGGTCGATGCCCGGGTCGGTGCCGCGACCCGCGGTTCCGGCTAAAACTCGAGCCGAAACCTGCCCGTGCGAAACCCTCACTAACAGCTCGGGTGAGGCGCCGAAGGTGCCATCCACGCTATAAATCCAGCAGGTTGGGTAGCTAT
>JBEGPW010000058.1:0-16364 GCA_041181225.1 Actinomycetota bacterium
GTGCACATTTTGCCCACTGAACGCGCTGTTGAAAAAGCTAACCGGTTGTTGCCCCAGCACGAAGCGCGATTTGCTGAGCTGTTCGACGTTTTTAACACGGATGAGCTGCGCACCTACATTAGCCTGCTGAGCAAACTAGCCAACCGCATCAAATCAGAATTGCATGCGCAAGAACAAACTGACGAAAAGGATTCACGATGACTTCTGATTCTCAGGCTTTTAGACTGGAAAAGTTTTTGGCCTACTCTGAATCGCTGAGAGTGAATCTTGACGCTCGAGACGAAGTTGTCGGTCTAGTGTTTTTGGGTTCGGCCGCAGACACGAGTCGTGCCGACGAGTGGAGCGACCACGATTTCTTTGTGATTGCTGTCGAGGGTTTTGCAGAGTCGCTCAGGCAAAACCTTGATTGGCTTCCTCGATTTTCAGAAATCGAAATCGGCGTGCGCGAGACAGACCACGGCCTAAAAGTTGTTTATCAAGACGGCCAAGTGCTCGAGTTTGCAGTCTTCGAAGACTCTGAACTCGACACCGTCTCTGCTTTTTCGTTTGCGGTAGCAATCGACAAGTGCAGCCTTCAACAGCGCATGGAGGCTATCGAGGGCCGCTCAGTTGGCAAACCCCCTCTTCAAACTAAAGAGTTCGAGCTATTTTTGTGTCAACTTTTGATTGGCGTTGGTCGCGCTCGTCGAGGCGAAGTTCTTATTGCCGGCCAACACATTCGAAGCTGGGCGATAAACAACCTTTTAGGCTTGGTTCGACTAAACGTTTTGCCTGTCGCGGGTTCTGAGAATCTGCCAGACAATTTCAATCGTTATCGCCGCTTCGAAAAGCAGTACCCGGTTATTGCAGAACGAATCGAGAATGCGCAACAAATGCCGCTTGAATCATGCGCCCAATCGCTGCTTGAGATTGCAGTAGAAGTTTGTGGCGCCAAGATTGGCAACCGCGAACTAAGTCAGATTGCCACCGTTCGAACTCGCCTCGGCTGGATCTAGGCGAGGTCGGTCACTAAACACTTAGCGGTTTTAGTGGCCAAGGCCGAGCTTGTCATAGATGCGCTTCATCCATTTTGGAGCCCACCAGTTCAGTTCGCCAAACAATCTCATCAGCGCGGGCACAAGCAGCGCACGAACAACGGTTGCGTCTAGCAAAATGGCGAATGCAACGCCAAGGCCCAACATCTTCATGATGCTCACGTCAATCATTACGAACGCAGCGAAACTCACTGCCAACACGAATGCGGCGGTTGTGATGATGCGACCCGAGCGTTGAAGGCCAATCGACACTGAATCAACAGTGCTCATGCCGGCGTCGTGTTGCTCTTTGATGCGACTGAGCAAGAAGAGCTCGTAGTCCATCGACAGCCCGAACGCAATGACTGCCACCAGAACCATGCTCGAACTGTCGAGGGTGCCGGTGATATTAAAATCGCCAATCAGCCACTGAAGGTTTCCGTCAAGGAACACCCAGGTCAAGAAGCCAATGGTTGCCGCGAGTGACACCATGTTGAGCAGCACTGCCTTGATTGGCAAAATCAATGACCCGGTGAACAAAAACAACAGAATCAGGGTTGCGATGATGATCCACAGGGCAGTCCAAGGCAACTGGTTGCTGATTCCCGACAACGAGTCGGCATACAAAGCTGCGCTGCCGCCGACCCAAACCGTCTTAATGTCGGTGGGCATAGAGCGAATCGCATTCACAACTGTGGTGCCCTCAATCGCTCGAGGCTCAACCGTTGAAATAGCCTGAATGTGTTGATATTCACCTTGTTTGTAGCTTTCAAAATAGCTTGAATAACCGGTGTCAAGGTTTCCGTTTTCAGCGATTCCCGCAGTGCTCTGAACGCGCTTGATGTTGTCAAGTTTTGAAAGTGCGATTGCGAAATCGGTCACTTCAGATTCGGTTGCACCAACGACGACGATGTCAATCGGGCTGGTTTCGCGGCCTTCAAATCTTTCACGAATCACATTGCTGGCGACAACTACGCGATTTGACTTGGCAAGAATGCGGTCGTCGACTTGACCCCAACTAGCGTGACCAGCAAGACCCACTAAACCGCCGAGAGCCAGTAAAACGACCAACAACACTGGCAGCGGCCGGCGCATCACAAAACGTGAGATTGCCGACCAGGCGCCGTGGTCTTTTGCGGTGAGGTCACCTTTCAAGACCTTGCCCTTGTTGATTTTGTCTCCAAGCAAAGTCAGAAGCGCCGGCAACACAAAGATTGCGCCCGCAACGGCCAGCAACACCGAGCTCACGCCGCCGACCGCAAATGAGCGCAAGAAATATTGCGGAAAGAATGCCAACGAAAGCATTACGACAGCAACAGTCAATCCGCTGAAAAATACTGTGCGCCCGGCCGTTGCCACGGTTTCGATTACTGCCTCGGTCACCTCGAGCCCTCGCGCGCGTTCTTCGCGGTAGCGGTTGACGATGAGCAGTGCATAGTCAATGCCCAAGCCCAGCCCAAGACCCGTGACTAGGTTGACAGCAAAGACCGAAGTGTCGGTGAACTGAGTTGACACCCAAATGACAAAAAAGCTGCCCAAAATCGAAACGGCAGCAACCAAGAATGGCAGGCCAGATGCAACCAATGAACCAAAAACAAACAGTAACAGGATCATAGTTAGCGGAATCGCTATCGATTCGGCGAGCGCTAGACCTGAGCTAATGTTGCCGTTGATTTCTGAAGAGACTGCTGCATAACCGGCGATGTGGAAAGTTGCGTTTTCGTATTTCGTAGAACCGGCGACTGCTGGGTCGAAGTGGTCCATAATCTCTTGCGCGATTGTGGTTTGGCTTTTTCCGGCATTGGTTAGGTCAACAAAAAAGTATGCGGCTTTGCCATCTTTAGACCGAAGCGTTGGTGGGTGTGGGGTCGCAGTGTAATAAGAGGTCACTGCTTCAACGCCGTCAACCGACTCTAAATAGGTGACAAGTTTGTCGGCGGTTGCGACGCTCCCCGGGTCTTCGACGTCAGCCTTAAAGTCAGCAATCACAATAAGCTCGGCGATGTTTTCAGAAAACTCTGCCTTCATAACTTTTGCGACACGAGCTGAGTCAGCACCTGGGTCATCGTATCCGCCAGATTTGAGCCCGCCAAAAGATTGGAAACCCCAAAATGTGCTGGCTAAAATCACTGCGGTAAAGCCAAACAGAACCCATTTGCTGTGGCGAGTCACAAACCTGCCGACTGATCTCATGCGTGATGTCTTTCTTATGTTTCTCAAAAGCTCGTGTAAAGATTTAGAAATGAATAAACTATCGAACTCTGATTATTCGCCTGAGTCAAGGGTATCTTCAATCACGCTCGGCTCTCACCGTGTCGACTACTATGTGCCTCAAAACTTGACCGGCGACACTCCGATGTTGGTGATGCACGACGGAGGAAACCTTCTGGTTTCGCGAGACCAGACTTGGAACGGCCAAAACTGGCGCATCGTTGATTCGCTCGAAGCTGGCTTAGTAACCGCCGAACTTCAGCCGGTAGTAGTCGGCGTTTTTACCGGCGATGGAACCAGTCGCTATAACGAACTTGCGCCACAGAACATTGTTGAAGCTTTTGACGACGCATTCTCGATGATTCCAGAGGGCGTGAATTTGGAATCAAAGGTGTCTCTCTCAAATGAATACCAAGATTTTCTAGCGTTCACAGTGGCGCCCGAAATCGCGCAGCGCTTGAACATTAATCTTCACCCATCGAGAACGGCAATCGGCGGGTCGAGTATGGGAGGTTTGGCAACCATCTATGGAGTGGGACGAAACCCGCAAATTTTTGGCACGGGACTTGCGTTTTCGACTCACTGGCCTTTTGGTTCGAGCAAAGCCGTTGAGTTGCTGATTGACGCCATGCCGGCAGTAGGTTGTAATAATCGACTTTGGCTTGACACAGGCAACAATGAACTCGACGCTGCGTATCCACCATTTCACTACGAGGCAGTCAATCGTCTGCAATCGCGAGGCTGGGTTCGCGACCGCGATTTCGAAGCCCGAGTTTATGCCGGCACCGGGCATCAAGAGAAGTATTGGGCGGCTCGTTGGCCCGACGCGGTCAACTGGTGGCTCGGCGCGACGCCGCGCTAGCTATTCGTTTGAGCTAACCGCTCGGAGCGCTTTAGAACATCGCGTCGGGTGCGCTGGAACTCCACTGTTTTGCGCCGGCCATAAAACGCATTACGTTTTCATCAACCATGATGTCGCTTAGTGTGATTGCTCGAGTTAGGTAAAGACCCTCGAGTGAACGCACTCGACTGAGTGCCACATATGTTTGACCAGCGCTGAATGCGCCCCGACCAAGATCGATTACAACCTCGTCGTAGGTTTGACCCTGAGATTTGTGAATTGTCACGGCCCAGGCCAAACGCAGCGGAATCTGCTGGAACTCTGCCAACGGAACTGCCTCAAGAACGTCTTTGAATCGACCGAGGGTTTCGTCGTATTCTGACTTGAGCTCATAACGAACTTTCTCCCAGGTGACTGGCTCAACCTCGAGCCGCTCACCTTCGACCTCAACTATTACCCCGCCGCTTTTTGGCAGAGACACAACTGTGCCAATCGTGCCGTTAACCCAACGCCTTTCGATGGCGCCGGCAGAGTTGCGCTTGGCTTCATCGTTTTTTATGAACATCACCTGAGCGCCAACTTTGAGATTCAAGATGGGTTCGGCCGGCAGGCTCTTGCCAAAGTGCTTGAGGTCTTCGTCGCTAAAGACGGCGTGAAACTCGGTAGGTGCTTCAGCGATTTGCTCCATGCGGTGTTTGTTGACTCGATCAACCGCGGCGTTTATGGTTGCGAGGCGAATCACGTCTGGGTGAGGCGGAAAACGGTTTCCGCGCTGGTTCAAATAATCGAGCATCTCTTGGGTGCAGTTGCCTTCGCGAATCGCGTTGAGGATGCCCTTGAAGTCTTCGTCGCTTTGTCGAAAAATCTCGGTCAGCTCAAAGCGCTCCAAATCTGTTTCGCGCCAAACGTGTGCGTCAAAAAACCAGTGGCTCTGATAGTTCTCGGCCATGTGTGCTCGTTCTTCGACGGCACTGCCCGGCACCGGGGCCAGCTGGTATGGGTCGCCGAACATCACGACTTGAGCTCCACCAAACGGTTGACGAGTTCGCCCCTTCGCGATTCCCATCGCCGTGCTGATGGCATCCATGAGGTCGGCGTTGACCATTGAAACTTCGTCAATCACCAAGACGTCGATGGCCCTCAGAACTTCGCGCACTCGCGAGTTGAGGTGGCGGCGTATGTCTTGGGTTCCTAAAACTCCAAACGGAAAACCGAAAAGGCTGTGAATTGTGGTTCCGCCAACGTTGAGTGCTGCCACCCCGGTAGGTGCGCATACCGCGACTTTTTTCTTGGTCTCGGCAATGAGGTGGTTTAGCAGAGTTGACTTGCCGGTGCCGGCGCGACCGGTGACGAAAATGTTGGCTTCACTGTTTTCAATGTAGTCAAAGAGTTTTTGTTGTTCGTCTGAAAGGTTTACCAGCTGCAATCTAACTTCGCTCCCCGCGTTTGCTTAGACGAGCAAGCATATCGTTGTAGTCTTGCAAATCTTGGTTGCCACTTCGGTCGCTCTTGCGGTCGAGGCGTTTTGAATCTCGTTCGTCACTGCGGGCCCATTGAATCGAAACGATTAGCGTGAGCACGGCCGCCGGAATCTCACCGATTCCCCATGCTATGCCTCCGCCGGTTTGTTGGTCTTCAAGTGGTGACTGCCCCCAGGTGCGACCCATCGAACCAAACCAATCCGCGAGCAGTAGGCCCTGGCCGGTCATAAGAGCTAACCCAAAGAAAGCGTGAAATGCGAGGGTGCCGATTAGTAACATCAATCGAATCGGGTAATCCAACTTTGCCGGTCCCGGGTCAACCCCAATTAGCGCTTGCACAAAAAGATAGCCGGTGATCAAAAAGTGGATGGTCATCCACTCGTGTCCCAGATGGTCGTGGGTGGCCCAAGAGAACAGCGGCGTGTAGTAAAAGACCACGAGCGAGACAGCAAAATTGATTCCGGCAACTATTGGATTTGACACAAATTGAGCAAATTTGGTGTGCACCGCCCATAAAGCCCAGTCGCGCAGGTTGCGCGAGTCATCCGAGCGTTTTTCAAGAGCGCGCAACAACAGGGTTATCGGAGCAGCGGGTACTAGGAACAGGGGCACACCCATAGTTAGCAGCATGTGGGCAAACATGTGGGTGCTAAACAAAAACGGTTCATAAACATTGAGCGCTCCGCTTGTGATGTAAAACAGCGTGAGCATGCCGAAAGTCCAACTGATCGGCCGAGCAACTGACCACGCGTCACCGCGGCGACGAAGCTTCACGAAGCCAACCCAATACAAAATGATTCCCGCAAGCCCAACGAGTGACCAAATCAAATCGAGTTTGTATTCGGTGAAATAGCGAACCATCGTGAGCTCGGGCGGCAGAGTTTCTCCGGTCAAGATTTGCGCTGGAGTTGTGTAGGTCGACACTGCCGGAGCAAACGGAGGGGCGGTTCTCGCTAGTGCCGTAGCAAGCCCAAACGCCAGGCCCATAATCCCAAGCTCAGCGACAGCGAGCTTTGTCAAGACTGCGAACTTCTTTGAAGACCCGTTTAGAACCCGAGCGCGATAATAAGCGCCGAACGCAGCCAATGAGATCAACACCATGACTTTTAGGGCCACAATCAGTCCATATGGGGTGAAAAGATTTTGCCAACTACCGATTCTGACCGAAGCCGAAGCGACACCAGAAACCGCAACAATCAAAAATGCTGCCAAGGCCAGGGTGCTATATCGCTTTGCAATCTTGCGCAACTCTTCTGCCTTGAGGCGAGGGGCTACAAAAAGTAAACCTGCTAAACCGCCCACCCAAATGGTTGCTCCTAGCAGGTGAAGACCCAAAGCGTTGACTGCCATCGAGTGACCTTGAATTCCCGAGGCGTGCCCGGTTAGCGCCAGTGGAACTAAACCAGCAACCGCGAGGGCCGCTATGAGAGCGGTTGCGGTGAGGCTTCTCGCCAATAGGGCCAAGATGGTAACCGCCGCCGCGAAACAGAGGTTGAAACCAAGGTATTTTCCGAGTTCAATGTTGGTAGCAAAAAACCAAAGGCTGTTTCCGAAGGCATTTGCGGTCGAAAATGCAGTGCCGGTTACATCAAGGTAGGTAAAAACAAAACCTAGCGCTGCTAGCAGGGTCCATGCCCCGGCACACAGGCCAGCGAAATCTAAGGCCCACCCCAACACTTTGCTTCGATCTGGCAAGGCAAATGTTGCAAACACTAAACCGCCGATGGCTCCCGCCATAGCAAAATCGCTAGCCGCTTTGATTAATGGCAAACCCCAGCGCACGACAACACCCGGGTCGCCAAGCAGAGGCGCCTCAGCCGCGCCACCAATCTGAAGTGCCACAAAAGCCCCAAAAATGGCTAACAGGCTAGCCAAAACCAAAGCTTTTGCAAGCTGGCGCGAAGGCGCAACAAAACTGGTTTCGCGGGTGGGGGTAGTCACCCTATAAGCCTAAGTTAAACGAAAAGGCGGTGACCGAAGTCACCGCCTTTTTGCTGAAAACCTTTGACTACTTAACTGCAGCCTTTAGCTTGCTTCCTGCAGAAACCTTTACGGTGTTTGCAGCAGCGATCTGGATGGTTGCGCCGGTCTGTGGGTTGCGGCCGGTGCGAGCTGCGCGGTGGCCCTTCTCAACGCTCAACCAACCTGGAATGGTTACTTTGCCGCCGCCAGCAACTTCTTTGGCAATGGTCTCAAAGATTGCGTCAACAACGCGGTTGACTGCAGCCTGTGATTCGCCAGTGTGCTTTGCAACTGCTTCTACTAGTTCGCTCTTGTTTAGTGACATTTGGGGTCCTCCTGGACTTAAACGTTTGTGACGGTCTGTCGAATTCAACCTACAAGCATTTAGGTGCCTAAACACCATTTGTTTCGGCGTGTTGCGCACTTTGCCCGCTAAAACTCAATGAAATAGCCCAAAAGTTGAAGTTTGGGCAACTTTAGCTACCAAGAGCTTAATCGGGCGCTTGCCCCAGAAACGCAAAAACCGCCATCCGATTGGATGACGGTTTCGGCTTAAAACTTGTGATTTACCAGCTTGACTTGGTGATGCCTGGCAACTCGCCACGGTGAGCCATGTCGCGAAAGCGAACACGTGAAACACCGAACTTGGCTAGAACACCGCGTGGGCGGCCGTCGATTGCGTCGCGGTTGCGAAGACGCACTGGCGAGGCGTTGCGAGGTAGCTTCTGAAGACCCAAGCGGGCCTCTTCGCGCTGCTCGTCGGTTGAAGTTGGGTCAACCAATGCCTTCTTGAGAGCGAGGCGCTTTTCAGCGTAACGCTCAACGATTACTTTGCGCTGCTCGTTACGAGCAATCTTGCTTTTCTTAGCCATGGGGTTAGCGCTCCTCGCGGAATTCGACGTGCTGACGAATTACTGGGTCGTATTTCTTCAAGACGATGCGGTCTGGGTCGTTGCGACGGTTCTTCTTGGTCACATAGGTAAAGCCAGTGCCGGCAGTCGAACGAAGCTTGATGATCGGACGGATGTCCTTGTCTTTTTTAGCCATTTTCTATTGGTTCCTTAGATCTTCTCGCCGCGGGCAAGGATTTCGGCTACCACTGCTTCAATGCCGCGAACATCAATAACTTTGATGCCACGGGCGCTGAGCTGTAGTGTCACGTTGCGCTTCAGAGAAGGCACAAAGTAGGTCTTCTTCTGAATGTTTGGGTTAAAGCGACGCTTAGTTTTGTTTTGGGCGTGCGAAACGGCGTGACCAAACTGTGGCTTGGTCTCGGTTACCTGACAGTAGGCTGCCATTTGTTCCTCCGTATGGATGTCTGCTTCTCGATCGACTTGAGTCGAAAGAGACTAAGTCTTTGTGAGCTTAGGCTTTTGCCTTAATCTTTTAGGCGAGCAAAAAACCAAAGATTTTGGGATGCTCGAAGATCGTGGAAAACCCACTCAACTGCTCAAGTCTAGGCGAGGCTGGCCTCGTTAAGCAAGTCAGAACTTTAAAAACCCTGTTGACACGCCGCGCAGATTCCAAAAATTTCAATTGTGTGGCTGGTTTCAGCGAATCCATGCTCGGTTGCTACCGCATCAGCCCAGTTTTCGACTTTGCTCGCGTCGATTTCAACGGTTGAACCACACTTGCGGCATATCAGGTGGTGGTGGTGCCCAGTCGCACAAGCGCGATAGATCAGTTCGCCGTCGCTCGAGTTGAGAACATCAGCATCGCCGGCAACAGCGAGGTCGGCGAGCGCTCGATAGACGGTCGCGAGGCCGATGGTTGAACCGTGGTTTCGCAACACGAGGTGAAGTTGTTGCGCGCTTACGAAACCGAGTGTTTCGCCGAGGGCATGGCGCACGGCATCTTTTTGCCAGGTGTTGCGCTTAGGTGTTGGCGCACCGTCAAAAACTTCGGCCATGTTATTGAGCCCCCTGGGTTTTGCGCCTAGCGACCTCTATCAAACGGCACACCAAATAAATCACGAACGAAACACTCGTCACATAGGGGCTCACCGGCAAGCCGCCACCAACCGCAAGGATGATTCCACCCACCACCGAAACCACCGCAAAAGTCACGCTTAGGGTTACTGCGAGCGCAGGTGACGACGTCACTCGAATCGCAGCTGCAGCCGGAGTAACAAGTAATGACAAAACCAGTAGCGCACCAACAACCTGCACGCTCGCTGCCACCGACATACCCAGCAGCAACATGAAGCCAATCGAAAGTGTTCGCGTTGGCACTCCCCTGGCGGCAGCTACATCTGGATCTAAGCTTGCAAAACTGAGCGGGCGCCAAATTACAGCCAGCGCCGCCAACACCGCCGCGCTGATTCCAACCAACCACAAGAGCTGAGGTTGATCCACCGCCACGATTTGACCGGTGAGTAGGCCAAACTTGTTGGCGGCCCGGCCTTCATACATCGAGAGCGCCAAAATACCGAGTCCCAAGCCAAATGGCATGAGCACAGCAATAATTGAGTTTCGATCTTTGGCTTTGGCTCCGAGTGCACCTATCAGCAGAGCTGCGGTAAGTGAACCGGCGATAGACCCGGCGACGACGTCAACGCCGGCCAAAAGTGCAATCGATGCACCGGCAAACGAAAGTTCGCTGATGCCGTGGACGGCAAAAGATAGGTCACGCTTGATGACAAAGATGCCCACGAAACCGCCAAGCAAACCGAGCAGTGCGCCGGCCAGCAGCGAGTTTTGCACCAGCGGAAGCAGCTGGTCGTAGTCGGCAAAGTTAAATAGGCGCCCCAAGACATCAACGAATGACATTAAATCCACTCCTCGTCGGGGTGGTGCGCGTGATCGTGAGTTCCAACCACAACGATTCGTCCTTGATTTCGCAACACGTCAACCTGAGTGCCATAAAGCTCACTCAAAACTTCGCTTCGCAACACTTCATCGGGGGTGCCGATTTTGAATCGACCGTTGGCCAAATAAAGCACGCGATCAACCATGTCGAGAATCGGGTTCACGTCGTGGGTTACAAAAAGCACGGCCATCTGATTGGCTTTTCGCTCTTGATCAATCAGTTCGCAAACCACCTGCTGTTGGTTGAGATCGAGCGCCGTCAAGGGTTCATCGGCGAGAAGCAGTGCTGGCTTGCCGATTACTGCCTGGCCCACCCTAAGGCGCTGCAACTGCCCACCCGACAGCGAGCCGATCGGCTGTTTTGAAAACTCGGATGCTCCCATTCGAGCAAGCACTTCATCGACGCGTTTAGTATTTTTGTGATTCGGCAGCGCAAGGCCGAACTTGTGGCCGTCGAGCCCAAGCCTCAGCAGCTCGCGCCCGCGAATCGGCACCTGCCCTTCGGCTGGGCGATGCTGCGGAATGTATCCGATGTCTCGGCTGCCGCGGCGCACACCGTGACCGGCCACTTTGATTTGGCCGTGCGTTAGTTGCTCTTGCCCGAGAATCGCCTTGAGCAAACTTGACTTTCCCGAACCATTCGAGCCAATCACGGCAATCACCTCGCCTGGTGAAACCTCAAGGTTTAGGTCTTGCCAAAGAGTGGTTTCGCCGAAGCTAAGTTCTGCTCGGCTAATGCTGAGTGCTGGTTTTGATTCTTGCTTCACTACAGCACCGGCTCTTGGTCGCGAATGGCTTCGATTTGGGCAACATTGTCGGCCATCCAAGTTAAAAATGTCTTGTCATTAGGCAAAGTTTCACTAAAGGTCACAATTCTGGTCATCACTGCCTGTTTTGCCCAAGACGTCAGCTGATTGAGTTGTGCTCCAGACTGCTGCGAGTTCAATACGAGCCAGTTCACGGGCGTATTCGCGGCAAAACCTAGAGAACCATTCACTGTTTCTCCGAAAAACATTGTCTTCATGAGAGCCATATCTTGCACCGAAATATCGCTGCCGTTCATAACCGCCTGACGCGCGCTCTGTGGAGTCAGATCAACTACAAACTTTTTGATTAGGCGCAGTCCAACGCTCTCGGGCTGCAGAATGCTGGTTTGAGCCAGGTTCTTGCAGGGAGGGCTGTCGGACATTTGGGCTGTTCCGCAGGTGTAGCGATAAGACGCTTTGTCGAGTCGCGTTTCGAGGGCAACGAGCCCCGCCTGAAAAGTTTTGTTTCCCGCAGCAAAGCTCTCGGCGTGGAGGTCGTCGGCGCGGCTTAGCTGAGCGGTAATGTCGTCTGCCGCCCTGGCAACGATGTCGAAGTCATACCAAACGTGTGGGTCGCTAACGGTGTGACCATATAGCGGCTTGACTGTTTTGTCATTTGGCGCGAGGGCAACCACGTGGCTCGGAGGTTGACCAGAGGCCGTCACGAGTTTGTCCATAAAACTGTCATAGCCGTTGCCGGTCTCAAAAATAAGGTCGGCACTGTTGATGGCCGCTTGGTCACGAACGCTTGCTTCGAAAGAGTGTGGATCTTGGTTCGGGTTGCTGACAATCGAACTAACCCGCACATTATCGCCACCGATTGCCTCGATGACGCTGCCCCAGACCGAGGTCGAAGCAACAATCCTGAGTTTTGCGGTGGCCGGCGTCGGCTGCGCTGCCCCGGGGGAACAAGCGGTAAGGGCCGAAGGAACCACGGCAAGAGCAACGAAGAGCGCAAGAAGTCTAGCTGTGGTGCGTGAGTGCATCCTTGTTCTCATGTTTTGATTCTAAACGCTAATGAGAATCATTGTCAATAGAGCGACTGTTTGGCTCTATCGGCAGCATTTAGTCAAGCAGCAGCGCGGGTTCCTCGATAATCGAAGCGACGTCTTGCACGAATCGCGAGGCAACGTCGCCGTCGACCACGCGGTGGTCAAAAGTTGCGCCAATGGTGGTTACCTGGCGAACCTGAATCTCGTTGTTGACGACCCAAGGCTTCGGTCGAATCGAGCCGAGCGCCACAATGCCGACTTCACCGGGGTTCAAAATCGGGGTGCCGGTGTCAACGCCAAAAACGCCGATGTTGGTCAAAGTAATCGTTCCGTCGCGCATGTCGGCCGGAGTGGTCTTGCCGTCGCGAGCGGTATAGGTCAGCTGTTCAAGAGCCTTCGCCAACTCAAGCATCGACATTTTGTCGGCGTCTTTGATGTTGGGAACAATCAGACCGCGCGGAGTTGCCGCAGCCACACCAAAGTTCACAAAGTGGTGCACGATGATTTCTTCGTCGGTCCAAGTCGAGTTAACTGTTGGATTACGGCGCACCGCCCACATCATCGCTTTAGCCATGATCAAAACCGGTGAAACTTTCACGCCGGCAAAATCGGTTGAAGTCTTCAGGCGCTTCACATATTCCATGGTGCGCGTGGCATCAACGTCAACAAAGATGCTGACGTGGGGGGCGGTGAAAGCCGACTGAACCATTGCGGTAGCGATTGCTTTTCGCACACCCTTAACTGGGATGCGCTCCTCGCGTGCCGAAGGTGCCTCGGGAGTGCTCAGGTTTCTAAACACGCTGGCCTGCGAGGCGGCAGCCATGACGTCTTCACGAGTTACTTCGCCTGCGGTGCCGGTTGGTTTAACGTTTGCTAGGTCTACGCCTAGGTCTTTAGCAAGCTTGCGAACTGGCGGTTTGGCAATAATCGATTCGTCGTCGTTTGACATGCTCGGCGTCGAGGTTGTTGCTAAAGAAACTGGCAGTGAAGAATTGTTTGCGGCTTGCACCGGCAAGACGTTTGAGCTGGTGCGACCGCGGCGACGTGAGCTGGCGTGACCGCCGGCGCCGTATCCAACGAGGTTTGGTTGTTTTTCATCAGAAGAAACTGAGCCCGCGGTGTCAGAAACGGTGGTTTGAGCTGCGGCTGCGGCCAAAGCTGCTGCTGCAGCGTCGATGTTGCCGGTAGACGAGCCAACGATTGCGCCAACCACCGTCACGCTAATGATAGGTTTGCCAACCTCGACGGTGTCACCTTCTTTTGCGAGCAGTTCGCTCACGACTCCAGCAAATGGGCAGGGAAGCTCAACGAGTGATTTTGCGGTTTCGATTTCAACAATTACTTGGTTGACCCCAACACTATCGCCCGGCTTTACTTTCCACGAAACAATCTCAGCCTCGGTAAGCCCTTCGCCTACGTCTGGCAGGTTGAAGTATGCAAGTTGTGACATGGTGTGCCTCTCCTAATAAGCCAAGACTCGGTCGACCGCATCAAGAATGCGGTCTGCGTCGGGCAAGAATTGTTCTTCGAGTTTTGCTGGTGGATAAGGCACATCGAAACTTCCGACCCTAAGAACAGGGGCTTCTAGATGATAGAAGGCAAGCTCGTGCACCTTGGCGGCGATCTCTGACCCAACCGAAACGAAGTTGCTGGCTTCTTGGGCAACTACTAGGCGCCCGGTCTTTTTTACCGATTCAACAATCGCGCCAAAATCGATTGGCGAAATCGAACGCAAATCAATCACCTCAAGGCTGATGCCTTCTTCGGCAGCGACCTCAGCTGCCTGCAACGCGGTAGTTACCATCGGGCCATAGCAAACCACAGTTGCATTAGTGCCCTCACGCAAAACTCGCGCCGCATGCATATCGATGGGCGGGGTCTCTAGGTTCACCGGGCCTTTTTGCCAGTAGCGTCGTTTTGGTTCAAAAAACATAACCGGGTCGGTTGAGGCTACCGCTTGCTGAATCATCCAATAGGCATCATTTGGGTTGCTCGGGGTGATGATTCTCAAGCCTGAGGTGTGCGCAAAATAAGCTTCAGGGCTTTCGCTGTGGTGCTCGATTGCGCCAATGCCGCCGCCATAAGGCACGCGAATGACCACTGGCATTTTAAGAAAACCCTCTGAGCGATTTTGGATTTTTGCCAACTGGGTTGTGATCTGGTTGAAGGCCGGAAAAATGAAGCCATCAAATTGAATCTCAGTGACCGAAGAATAACCGCGCATCGCAAGCCCAATGGCTGTTCCGATGATTCCTGATTCGGCAATCGGCGAGTTGAAGATGCGCTTTGGCCCGAATTCAGCCAGCAAACCCTCGGTAACTCGAAACACTCCGCCCAGCTCGGCAACATCCTCGCCAAACACTAAAACCTTGTCGTTTTCGCGCATAGCTTTGGCAAGGCCGGCATTAATGGCTTTTGAAATCGACATTTCAACAAAGGTGTTCATTATTTCTCGCCCTCCCCATATGACGCCTCGTAATCTTTGAGCCAGGCATACTGTTCAACAATCGTCGGGTGTGGTTGTGAATAAACGTGTTGAAAGATGTTTTCGACCGGAGGGCTGGCGAGCGCAAAAGTGGCTTCTCGAATCTCAGCCGATATTTTGTCGCCAATCGCGTCGCATTCGTCAAAAAAGTCTTGGCCAACGCCGCGACTGCGCAAGAACTTTTCAAACCTCAAGAGCGGGTCGCGCGCTTTCCAGCTCTCAACTTCTGAGTTGTCGCGATATTTGGTGGGGTCGTCACTCGTGGTGTGTGCGCCGATGCGATAGGTCATCGCCTCAATCATGGTTGGGCCGAGTCCTGCTCTCGCGTCATCCATGTGTTTTGCGGTCACAGCGTAGCATGCGAGCACATCGTTGCCGTCTACCTGCACCCCCGGCACTCCAAATCCGGTGCCGCGCAGGTAGAGCGGCACTCGGGTTTGACGCGAAACATTTGACGAGATAGCCCACTGGTTGTTTTGACAAAAGAAAACTTGAGGGGTTTGGTTGATTGCTGCGAAGAGCAGCGCTTCGCTAACGTCGCCTTCGGCCGTGGCTCCGTCACCAAAATAAGTTATTACGGCGAGGTCTTCGGCTTTGTTGCCCGTGCCGACTTTGCCGTCGAAATTCAAACCCATGGCATACCCGGTCGCGTGGAGGGTTTGGGTTCCGAGCACGATTGCATAAAGGTGAAAACGTGTTTCGTCAGGATTCCAACCGCCGTGGTTGACTCCGCGCATGATTTTGATGATCGACATTAGGTCGATTCCGTGAGTTATCGCCACCCCGTGTTCTCGGTAACTCGGAAAAATGTGGTCATTTGGACCAACGCCATAACCAGAACCAATTTGGGCTGCTTCTTGGCCGACGGCCGGAGCCCAAAGGCCGAGCTGGCCTTGACGTTGAAGTGCAGTAGCCTCGCCATCAAATCGACGCATGGTCGCCATGTCTCGATAGAACTTTAGAAAGTCCTCGTTGGTAAGTTTCTCGATGTAAGCACCGTATTCAGCAAATTGCTCGGGAATGCTGAAATCGCCCTCGACCGAGAGCATTTGAACCATCGACGCACTTTTAAAGTCTTCTGAAGTCACAAAACCCAATTTACTTCTTTAGTGGCAGAATCGAGTCATGATTCGATTTCTCGTTGCAACAGTTATTAACGCTTTTGGTCTCTGGGTGGTCACGCTGTTGATTCCCGCAGTCAAATTGACGCCTTACGGTGGAACCGAAGTTTGGCAGGTCGTTTTTAGCTATTTGGCCGTTGCTCTTGTTTTTGGCTTCATCAACTCGGTTATTGCGCCGGTAATCAAGGTCATTGCTTTGCCGGCATACATTTTGACTTTTGGTCTGATTTCGTTTGTCATAAACGGCGCTTTGCTCTTGGCTGTTGCC
Organism: Actinomycetota bacterium; assembly: GCA_041181225.1. Taxonomy (GTDB): domain Bacteria; phylum Actinomycetota; class Actinomycetes; order Actinomycetales; family Microbacteriaceae; genus Rhodoluna. Next base: position 15,988 of record JBEGPW010000058.1, read on the forward strand.
TGGGTCAGTGGCTTTTTAAACTTTGGCGTCTTGAAAATCGATGGGTTCACCAGCGCCGGCTTGTCAATCGACTCGCTTGGTTGGGCTATTTTGGCCTCACTAATTTTGAGCGTAGTGGCCTTTTTCACCCGAGGTGTGTTGAAGCTTTTCAGAATCTTGTAGCTCGACTTTCGGTTTGGCACCCGCATCGTGTTTCTCGTCGTTTTGGTGATGGATGAAACCGAGATTTAATTTGGCAAACGCCGGCGCGGTGGCCGCGATTTCTAGCAGCTGGTGTTCGCGACCAATTTTTCGATCAATCGTGGTTTCGCCGATTTCGTATTGATTCTGAACTAAATCGACTAGAGCATTTAGATTTGCCAGTTGAGCCCACACCG
>JBEGPW010000059.1:0-43508 GCA_041181225.1 Actinomycetota bacterium
GAAGCAGTAACCTGCTCGGCGGCAACTGGACGAACCACGATGCGATCTTCTAGTGGCTTAATTGAAACCGACATAATGACCTCTTTTTTATCAAAAATGGGATGGACGCGTTTTTCGCGCCTGTGTTCAAGTGTAAAGCTTCGTTAGCACTCGGTCAAGGCGAGTGCTAACTCGAGCCGGCGATATGCTTGAGGTGTGAACCGCGAAGACTTTATAGCCCTGCTGTCGCCCGAAGGGCAACAGCTGCTCGCGCGGGTTGAGTATGACAGCAAAACCGACCTTGTGAAACTTGTGAGTGGCCTGCGCGCCGAAGGCTTTGACCCTGCCCTGGTGGCAGCCGTGCTTTCGCAAGCCAAACTGCGCCGACGCGCCACCGCCAAGTTTGGAGAGTTTGCAGAGCGGATGCTTTTCACCGAACCTGGGCTCGAACAAGCAAGTCGATTGTCGCTGGCGGCGCTTCACGCCGGGCGCTTTAAGAACGCCGGCATAAAAACCGTTGGCGACCTTGGTTGCGGCATCGGCACAGAATCACTCGCCTTTGCCAGCGTTGATCTTGACGTAACCGCCTATGACCTAGACGAAGTCACCGCCGCAGTCGCGACCTACAACCTCAACATTTTTGACAACGCCACTGTTGAGCAATCCGATGTGACCACACTCGACACCGCTGGGTTTGACGCCGTATTTTTTGACCCAGCCCGACGCGAACTAAACGGGCCAAAGGGGGAACGGGCCTCGCGCAAGTTTGACCCGGCTCAATTCGCACCGAACTTCGATTGGGTGGTCGAGCACTGCAGGCAACACGTTGCCGGCAAAGCTGACGGCCCTCGCGCCGCCGGAATCAAGCTCGGCCCGGGGCATCCGCACGAAGCCATCGACGACGAAGCCGAAGCCCAATGGGTTTCTGTGAACGGCGACTTGGTTGAGCTCGGTTTATGGTTTGGCGCAGCTGCGCGGCCAAACATTAAGCGCGCAGCACTGCTTATAGACGCCGCCGGCAAACACCACGAAATCACCAGCGACTCGGCGACTCGATTGGATGCTCCCTATGGCGAACTCGGTGAGTTTGTTTATGAACCCGACAACGCAATCATTCGCTCACACCTTTTGGGTCAGTTAGCTAACACCTTGGGGCTACACATTTTTGCCAACGAAATCGCCTATCTCACGAGCGAGCCCGGCAACGCATCCCCGATATTTTCACCCTGGCTCAAGGGCTATCGAGTTCTCGACAACCTGGCGTTTGACCGCAAAAAACTCAAGGCCTACCTGCGCGAGCGCAACATCGGAACCCTCGAAATCAAGAAGCGCGGCAGCGACGTTGTTCCAGAGCAACTTCGCAAAGAAATGGCGCTTAAAGGCAAAGGCGCCGCCACTCTGATTGTTACCAGAGTTGGCGACGCCCATCGCGTTTTGGTTGCTGAACCCCTAGTTGCCTGAGGGCTCAGCAGTCTGACTTAGTTTTTCGGCTGGTCTGGAGCCATCGGATTCATTGGCTGCGGGCCTTGGTCGCCAGGGAAACCCATGCCGCCCATCATTCCGCCAGGGCCACGACCAGAGTCGTCAGGGAATCCCTTGCCGCCCATGATTCCGCCATTGTCTGGAATCGTGACTGTTTGACCGTCAGGTAGCACAATGGTTGCGCCACCCTCGCCCATCGGGCCGCCCTGGTTTAGGCCAAGCCGGCCGTCGAAATGGCGCGGGCCCTGCCCGTTATTGATCATTTGGCCCGGGCCCCGGTGACCGTCGTAACGATTTTCTGCCCAGTGGCCTGCCATTGATAGCGCGCCCATGACTATGAAGCCAGCGAGTCCGGCGTATCCGGCAACAAGACCCGCGATTGCCAAACCTTTGCCCTTTTGGGCAGTGTGGCGAATTTGCGACAGCGCAACGTGACCGGTGATGATGCCAGCCACGGCTCCGAAACCAGTAGCTGAAGTTGCAATCGAAACCACAGCCAAAGTGTTTAGGTGCGTTGCGTTTGTCTTTTCAACGAGCACGATTGGGGTTTCAATGTCGATTGGGTTATCAACATCTGCGGTTGCAACCTCGGCTGCTTTTGATTTTTTCTTTTCTGGCATGGTGACTCCTAGTTAGTTGGTGAAATGGCTGAACCCTGCTAGTTGAGCAGGTGGACTTGCGAAATGCCTGAAGCGGTGCTGTTGCAAAGCTGAAGAACCCAAAATCAACTCTGCACCGTTGTCACCGGCAAAGTTGAGTCAGCAGTGAAGTTTAGCAATGAGCCGGGCCTGCCAGCCATTACCAGCTGCGCGCCAAGCGCCGCAATCATGGCGCCGTTGTCGGTGCAGAGTTTGAAAGCCGGAATGCGAAGCTCGATGCCGGCGGCCGCACAACGTTCGGCGGCCACTTCGCGCAGACGCGCGTTTGCCACGACACCACCACCCAGTAGCAATCTTGAGACACCGTGGTCGAGGCAGGCCGCAACAGCCTTGCTGACCAAAACGTCGACCACCGCCTCGCGAAAACTGGCGGCGATGTCGGCGGTTTGAGAGTGGCTCAGGGCTGCTTGTTGAGCGTTTTCGGTCACTTCGATGTTTCTGGCCACCGCCGTTTTGAGGCCGCTAAAACTGAAGTCGTAACGATGTTTGACCATGTCTTTGGGCAGAGTCAAACCGCGCGGAAAACGTATCGCCTTCGCGTCACCCGCCGCCGCCACCCGGTCAATTTCTGGCCCGCCCGGATATTTCAAGCCCATTACTCGCGCGATTTTGTCAAATGCCTCGCCGGCGGCGTCGTCAATCGTCTCGCCTAGCAGCCTCGCGTCATCCAATAGATTTTCAACTAGCAACAACGACGTGTGACCTCCGCTGACCAAAAGAGCAATGGTCGGAGTCTTGAGTTCACCGCGCTCAAGAATGTCGACACCAACGTGAGCAACTAGATGGTTGACCGCAAAGATCGGTTTATCGAGAGCGACGGCGAGCGCCTTGGCCGCCCCAACGCCAACCATGAGCGCGCCTGAAAGACCTGGCCCGTTGGCCACCGCGACGGCGTCAATGTCGGCAAAGGTCAAGCCGGCTTCGGCGAGCGCTGATTCAAGCGCCGGCTGCAAAGCCTCGAGGTGGGCGCGGGCAGCAATCTCGGGCACGACTCCGCCATAGCGCGCGTGTTCATTCATCGAGCTGCTGATCACGTTGGCGAGCAGGGTTGTTCCGCGCACGATGCCCACGCCGGTTTCATCGCAAGAGCTTTCGATTCCCAACACAATCGGATCGCGGTTGATTGGCTCGAGTTCGGCGCGCATCACGATGGCGTCGATGCCGTCGGGTTGGTAATAGGCTTTGCGACGGTCAATCGCCACAAAACCGAGGCTCTCATAGAGGGCGGCTGCAACCGGGTTGTCGGCGCGCACCTCGAGAAGCATCTCGGTTGAGCCGAGTTGACGGGCCTGCGCAATCAACAGGTTCATGAGTTTGCGCCCAAGCCCCACACCGCGAAGTTCAGGCGACACCGCAATGGTTTGAACGTCGCTCTGGTTGTTACCGCCCAGCTTGCTGAGCCCTGCGTAGCCAACCACCCGTTCGACGCCACCGGCGGGTTGATGTGAAGCCACCCAGTAATAAGTGTGATCGGCCACAAGCTCGAGATGAAGGTTGTCTTCGCTCCAAGCGTCGGTGCCAAAGCACTCGACCTCAATCGCCATGATTGCGGCCAGGTCGGCTTCTGTCGCTGGGCGAAATCCGATTTCAGCCGCCTCAACTTGATTCATTTTGCACCACCAGCGGTTTTCGTGCCAGAAGGTTCGGCGCCCTCACCGATGACCGGCTTGGAATATTCCACCTTGCCAAATCGAGCGTGCGGCTTAGGAAGCACGGCGTCGGGGGCGCGCAAATAAAGCGGTGAGGTGTCGGCAAGCGTTTCGCCCGCAGCAATTTGAGCCAGAGCGACTCGCGCTAGAGCGGTCGCGATATTGAAACCATCGTGGATGACCGGCCGCACGGGCACAACATTGCGGTCGATCAGGTGTTCTTGAAGCGCCGCGGGTTTTGCGACTGCGGGTAGATCAACGCGAATCGGGAATCCGTGATTTGAGAGCCCCGTGTAAAGCGCCCAATAAACTTCGCTTCGACGGGCGTCGCTGGTTATGAGCAGCGGTGCCGTAGCCGAAACTCGTGAGGCGAGGTCAGGGTTTTCAAGCGCTGACCAAGCTAAGGCGTCGAGACTGACAGCGCCCAATAACTTTGCGTCGATGGCCTGTGCAAAAACCGTGCCGGCGGCGATTCCCACACGCAAACCTGTGAAGGGTGCTGGCCCGCGGCCAACCACCACGGCGTTGACCTGACGCGCCGAAATGCCGGCGGCAGCCAAAGCGTCGGCCAAAGATGTGCCCACGGTTTCAACGTGTTGCATCGCGTTTGCGAAACTCACCTCGGCAAGAACCTCGTCGCCGCGCAAAATCGCGACCGAAGTGCCCGACGAAGTGTCAATCGCTAAAGTTACCGAGCTCAAAAAGTCACGCCCAGCCAACGTTGGCCCACGCCAATAATTGACACTTCACGCGTGTCATTAAGTGGGTTTGAGCTTCGAATAATTTCAACATCGAGAAAACTGTCAGCGAGGCCTTCGGTGAACCCGCGACCCCACTCAACCAAAACGATTGAGTTTTCAAAGTCAATGTCGAGGTCGTCGAGTTCGGCCGGGCTGGTCAAACGATAAGCGTCGACGTGCACTAAAGGTGCCACGCCGTCTCGAGTTTTGTGAGTTCGAGCAATCACAAACGTCGGGCTCGAAACTGTTCCTAAAACTTTGAGCCCTTCTCCGACACCACGGCTCAATGTGGTTTTGCCGGCACCCATTTGGCCACTTAGCAAAACCAAGTCGCCTCTGCGAAGCTGCTTAGCAAGTGTCAACCCGAGTTCGTGCATGATTTCTGGGGTTTGAACTTCGAACTTGGCTAAAACAACTTCGGTCAAAACGCCACTCCCGGCTCAAACTTGCTGGCGGGGTGCTCGGCCCCCTCAGTAGTTGAGCCAAAGTATTCGCGAACAAACCGACCACCCATGCGAGTGACAATTTCATAGTTGATGGTGTCGGCAGCCTCGGCTAAAGCATCCACCGATAAATGACCCTTGGATGGATCGCCAAACAGCACGACCTCGTCGCCAACATCAACCTGTTGCTGCCCAACGTCGAGCACGAACTGGTCCATTGCGATTCGCGAGACGATTTTGTGGCTGACGCCGGCGACTTGAACGAAGGCCTTTCCGCTAGCGTTGCGCGGCAGCCCTTCGGCGTATCCGATCGGCACGAGCGCCAGGTTGGTTTCGTCGGTGGTTCGGTGCAGGTATCCGTAGCTCACGCCTTCGCCCTTGTCGGCGCGCTTCACCTGAACGACGAAACTCTTGGCCGTCATTGCCGGAACCAAGCCGTATTCTGCGCCGCGGTGGTCGCTAAACGGTGACAGCCCGTAAAGCGCAACGCCGATTCGCACCATCTCGAAGTGTGCCGCAGCATATTTGAGAGCACCGTCGCTGGCGACCAGGTGACGCATTTCGAACCGGAGACCAGAGTTGCGTGCGGTTTCAACTGCAGCGTTGAAACGTTCGATTTGGGCAAGGTCGTCTTCGGTTGAGGTGCTCGAAAGGTGACTGAAAACTGCAACCACGTGGATGCGCCCTAGCAGCGCGAGCTCAACGGCGTCGGCGACTAGCTCGGGCCAATCGCGCAGGTGCGCGCCGTTGCGGCCGAGGCCGGTATCGACCTTGAGGTGAACTTTGGCGGTTTTGCCGAGTTCAGCGGCCGCTGAGGCAATCGCCTCAAGTTGAGCCGTGGTTGCAACGCTGAGGTCGACCTGAGCCTCAAGCGCGGCTTCAAAAGTTTCGTGGGGTTCGTGCAGCCAAGCCAAAACCGGGGTTGTGACACCGGCCGCGCGAATCGCCAAAGCTTCGGCGATGTCGGCGACGCCGAGGTAGTCGACGTTTTCAGCTTCGAGCCGGCGAGCTACTTCGATCATGCCGTGCCCATAGGCGTCGGCTTTGACAACGCCCATGACTTTGGCACCGTTTACTTTGCCACGCATGGTCGCCAAGTTGGCGGCGACGGCATCCAAGTTGATTTCTAGCACGCGCATCGGCTGTTTGTTGGTGGCGCTAGTCATCGTTGCCCTCGGCCACTACAAATGCGCAGGCGATGCCGCCGTCGTGGCTAATCGAAAGTTGCAGGCGTTTGACCCCGGCTTGGGCGATGGTCACAGCTGATTGACCGCTGGCCAATATCACTGGGCGGCCGGCTTGGTTTTTAGAAACTTGAAGTTCGTTCCACTTGAGGCCCGAGCCACCGCCTAGAGCTTTGACGAGCGCTTCTTTGGCAGCAAATCTGCCGGCCAGAGTGCGAGTTGAAGCTTGGGCTTCGTTTTCGGTGAAAAGCCTTTGAGCCAACCGTGGTGCTCGAGCCAAGGCGCGTTCGAATCGGTTGATATCAACCAAGTCGACGCCGACGCCAAGAATTCGGGTTGCCATTATTCGACAGTAACTGACTTTGCGAGGTTGCGGGGCTGGTCAACGTCTAGCCCTTTGGCGGTTGAAAGTTCGAGCGCAAAACGTTGAAGTGGAATCACCGTAAGAATCGGTGCAAACATCGGCTCTGACTGCGGAACAAAAATTACGTGTTCGGCAAACTCGCCAACCAGTTCGTCACCGTCTTCGGCAATTGCAATCACCACAGCGCCGCGAGCGCGAATCTCTTGAATGTTAGAAATCACCTTTGGGTGCAAAGTTTCGCTGTCGCGCGGGCTGGGCACAATCACGATTACCGGTTGCCCGGTTTCAATCAGCGCAATCGGTCCATGCTTGAGTTCACCCGCAGCAAAACCCTCGGCATGAATGTAGGCGAGTTCCTTGAGTTTGAGCGCACCCTCCATTGCCACCGGGAACCCGACATTTCGGCCCAGGAAGAGTACTGACTTTGCGTCAGCCATGTCACGGCCGAGTTTTGCAACAGCATCAAGGCGCTCCAACACCTCACTCACTTTTGCGGGCATCGTCAACAGTTCGCGACCAAGTTCGCCGGCGGCGGCGCTAGAAAGAGTCTCGCGCTGCTGCGCCATAAAAAGTGCCAACAAATAGCCCGCTGTGATTTGCGCGACAAGCGCCTTGGTCGACGCGACCGCAACCTCTGGGCCAGCATGCGTATAAATCACCGCGTCGCTCTCGCGAGCAAGAGTTGCGCCCTGAGTGTTGCAGATCGCTAGCACCTTGGCTCCCCTCTCGGCCGCATAACGCGTGGCCATCAGGGTGTCCATAGTCTCACCAGATTGACTAATGGCAACCACCAAAGTGTTTGGCGTGATGATTGGGTCACGATATCTAAACTCGTGCGAAAGTTCAACCTGCACGGGCACGCGAGCCCACTTTTCAATTGCATACTTGGCAATGTCGCCGGCATAACTGGCGGTGCCACAAGCCACAATAATGATGCGAGCAAGGCCTTGGATGTCGGCCCGGCTGAGCCCATCGATCTCGCTGAGCGCAACGACACCCTCGCTCGAGAGCCTGCCCATCAAAGTGTCGGCAACCGCCTGAGGTTGGTCGGCAATTTCTTTGGCCATAAAACTCGACCATCCACCCTTGCTGGCAGCCGAAGCATCCCAGTCGACGGTGAACTCTTCAAGCTCCACCCGCTCGCCGGCAAAAGTGTGAATCTCAACCGAGTCACGACGAAGCGTCACAATCTGGTCTTGACCAACGCTGATCGCACGTTTGGTGTGCTCGACAAAAGCGGCAACGTCGCTGCCCAAAAAGTTTTCGCCGTCGCCGAGGCCAACCACAAGGGGCGCGTTTCGGCGAGCAGCAAGGACAACGTCGGGGGCATCCTCGTGAATCACCAAAATGGTGAAAGCGCCGTGCAGGCGATTGACCACGTTGGCAAAAGCTGCTGACAGGTCACCTGTCGCCTCGAACTCGCGCGCAATCAAATGCGCCGCAACCTCAGTATCGGTCTCACTGCTAAAACGCGTGCCGGCAACCGTGAGTTCGGCTTTGAGTTCAGAAAAGTTTTCGATAATGCCGTTGTGAATCAACGCAAGTTTTTGGTGCGGGCCACCAAGGTGAGGGTGGGCATTGCCGTCGGTAGGCGCGCCATGGGTCGCCCAACGCGTATGCCCAATGCCGATGTGGGCGATAGGCAACGGATGTTCGGTGACCTCGCTGATTAGTGCGTCGAGCTTGCCAGCCTTTTTGCGAGTCAAAAGCCCTTCGGCTGGGTCAATGATGCTCACGCCAGCACTGTCATAACCTCGATATTCGAGTCTGCGCAAACCGCCGAGCAAGACATCCAAGGTTGACTTTGGGCCCACATAGCCAACGATTCCGCACATAAGTAATAATTTACGGCAGAATTGGGTTTTATGAGCGCTGACCTGAGTCCCTTCGTCGAAATCAAGCGAGCAGACTGGGCAGAACTGGGCAGAAGCACAGACTTGCCGCTCACCCAAAACGAGATCGACCAGATTCGCGGGCTTGGCGACCGAACCGACCTTGCCGAAGTGGCCGAAGTTTTTCTGCCGCTCAGCCGACTGCTCAACCTGTATGCCGCCGAAGCCGGCGCACTCCACCGGGCGACGTCGGCATTCATGGGCGAGCGAGCAAAACAAACGCCATTCATCATTGGCGTTGCCGGCTCAGTTGCCGTCGGCAAGTCAACCGTGGCGCGATTGCTTCGCGAACTTCTCACCCGCTGGCCCGGCACCCCCTCGGTCGAACTGATTACCACCGACGGGTTTTTGCATTCAAACGCCGAGCTTGAGCGCCGCGGGCTCATGGAACGCAAAGGGTTTCCCGAAAGCTACGACCGCTTAGCCCTGCTCAAATTTGTCGCCGACATCAAAAGCGGCGTCGAAGTTGCTTCTGCGCCGGTGTATTCACATCTGATTTATGACATCGTTCCAGGCGCAAAAGTTGAAATTCGCCGGCCAGACGTTTTGATTGTTGAAGGTCTAAACGTTTTGCAACCGGCCGGCCCTGGCCAAGATGTTGCCCTGAGTGATTTCTTTGACATCAAAATCTACGTCGACGCCGAAACCGAAAACATCACCGAATGGTTCTTAAATCGCTTTTATAAGTTGCGCGAATCAGCTTTCACCAACCCAGAATCATATTTTCACCGCTACGCCGAAATGCCCGTTGAACAGGCACTAGCGCGGGCCAAAGAGATCTGGCAAACCATCAACCTGCCGAACCTGGTCGAAAACATTTTGCCAACACGGGCTAGGGCAACTCTGGTTTTGCGCAAAGGGCCGCATCACGCGGTCGAAAGCGTTTTGGTTCGAAAGATCTAGAGAGCTAGTCGACGCTCAACAACCCGAGCGATGCGGTCTGCCCAAGACTGGGCGGTGCCCTCATCGGCGGCCTCAACCATTACGCGAACCAGCGGCTCGGTTCCTGAAGCCCGAAGCAAAACGCGCCCAGTGCCGGCGAGCTCAGCCTCAGCCTCGCGCACGCATTTCTGAAGCTCTTCGTCACTATCAGCGCGAGACCGGTCAACGCCAGGAACGTTAATCAAAACCTGCGGATAAACCTTCATAACCTTCACGAGCTCGTTGAGCGACTTTCCGGTGCGTGCAACCTCAGCCAACAACTTGAGACCGGTCAAAATGCCATCGCCAGTGGTTGCGTAACGCGAGAAAATCACGTGGCCAGACTGCTCACCGCCCAACGTATAACCACCCTCACGAATCACCTCAAGCACGTAACGGTCACCAACTTTAGTTTCGATCAACTCGATGTCAGCTGCCTGCATAGCCAGCCGCAACCCGAGGTTGCTCATAACAGTCGCCACGAGAGTGTTGCGGGCAAGCTGACCGCGCTCTTTTGCCGAGAGTGCAAGCACAGCCATGATTTGGTCGCCATCAATGATTGCGCCCGTGTGGTCAACCGCGAGGCAGCGGTCAGCGTCGCCGTCGTGGGCGATGCCCGCGTCGGCGCCGTGCAACAGCACGGCTGCCTGCAACGCGCTCAAGTGGGTCGAACCGCAGCCCTCGTTGATGTTGAGTCCGTCGGGCTCGTTGCCAATCACGATAACCTTGGCTCCGGCGTCGGCGAAAGCTTGAGGTGAAACCGCCGAGGCCGCTCCGTGAGCGCAATCGATCACGACCGTCAGGTCATCCAATCGATTTGGCAATGCACCTAAAAGATGAACCAAGTAGCGGTCTTCTGCGTCGGCAAATCTTTGAACGTGGCCAACGCCAGCGCCTAGGGGTGTGAGCTTCGTGCCACCCATTGCGGCTTCGATGCGGTCTTCAAGCGCGTCTGGCAGCTTGTGGCCGCCACGAGCAAAAAACTTGATTCCGTTGTCGGGGGCTGGGTTGTGAGATGCTGAAATCATTACGCCGAAGTCTGCGTTTAAGTCAGCGGTCAAAAAAGCGGTTGCGGGGGTTGGCAAAACCCCTGCGTCAAAAACATCGACTCCTGAGCTGGCTAAACCAGCCGCAACGGCAGCCGACAAAAACTCTCCAGAAATGCGTGGGTCACGGCCGATAACTGCTCGAGGTTTGTCACCTCGCAAACGGGTTTCTTCACCCAAAATGAAAGCGGCCGCCTGGGCCAATGAAACGGCAGACTCAACCGTGATTTCACGGTTTGCGAGTCCACGCACTCCATCAGTTCCAAACAGCCGCGTCATAACTGAAGCCTAAAGCTTTTCGGCCTAGATGCCTTAGAGGTTTAACGCTTCGAGAACTGTGAAGCCTTACGGGCCTTCTTGAGACCGGCCTTCTTGCGCTCGATTACACGTGCGTCGCGCTTCAAAAAGCCAGCCTTCTTTAGTGCGGCGCGGTTGTTGTCGCGGTCAATTTCGTTTAGCGCGCGGGCGATGCCCAGACGCAAAGCGCCAGCCTGGCCTGCAACGCCACCGCCCGTGATGCGAGCGATAACGTCGTAGCTACCTTTGAGTTCAAGAATTGTGAACGGGTCGGTGATTAGCTGTTGGTGAAGTTTGTTAGGAAAATAGTCTGCAAGTTCGCGACCGTTAACCTTGATGCTGCCGGTGCCTGGCACCAAGCGCACGCGAGCGATCGCTTCTTTGCGGCGACCAAGACCTGCACCTGGCACGGTTAGTGCTGGGCGAGCTGCCTTTGGAGCTGCTGCGGCAGCAGGTGTCTCGGTGGTGTAGCTGTCGGTTGCTACAACTACTTCTTCAACTGCAACTGCAGCTTCGGTGGCTTTTGCCATGATGAGTCTCTAATCTTTTCTGTGAGCCAGTGACTACTGGGCTACCTGGTCAATGATGAACGGCTTTGGCTGCTGTGCAGCGTGTGGGTGCTCAGCACCGCGATAAACCTTTAGCTTCGAGATCTGGTCAGCGCCAAGCTTGTTCTTTGGCAACATGCCGCGGATTGCTTTTTCGACTGCCTTCTCTGGGCTCTTCTCGAGCAACTCGGCATAAGTTGTTGCTGTTAGGCCACCTGGATAACCTGAGTGGCGATAAGCCTTCTTTTGAGCCAGCTTCGCACCGGTCAACGCAACCTTCTCAGCGTTGATGATGATTACAAAGTCGCCGTTGTCCATGTGAGGAGCAAAGGTTGGCTTGTGCTTGCCGCGCAATAGCGTTGCGGCGTGGGTGGCCAGACGACCGAGCACAATGTCTGTGGCATCAATGATGACCCACTGGTTGCTCAGTTCGTGAGCCTTTGGTGAATAAGTACGCACGCTTATTTGCCTTCTACTTCTGTATCGGATTGAAATGAACCCTCGCACGAAGATAGCAAACTTCTCGGGATTCAAATTTGTGTTCGGCAGCAAAAGACTGCCAATACCAAAGGTCAAGTCTAGCCTGTAGATGCCGCGCTGGTCAAGTCAGCTATTCGTCATCTTTCGATTGACGTTGAACTTTTGTGATGAGTGCTTGAGCCGCCAACAAATCGTCGCTGGGATACCCAATTTTCATTAGAGTTAGGCCTTTTGGAGCAACAACTTTGAACATGTCTTCGCGGCTCTTGGCTGCCAAAACAGTGCCGATCTCGTCGGCCGAGGCTGTGCCGCCGCCAACCGCCATCAGTGCACCAACGATGGCGCGAACCATGTTGTGACAGAAAGCGTCGGCAGTTAGCCAAATCTCAATTACGCCGGTTTCGGTGCGAACAACTCTGACCTCGCGCAGTTCACGAATCGTGGTCCCAAAGTCACGCGGACGACAAAAGGTTGCAAAATCGTGCAGCCCCACAAGTTGCAAAGCCGCTCCCTGCATCGCCAGCGAATCGAGAGGTCGGGTATGCCAAAGCGTAAAATCGGCTTCGAGCGGATTGCGTTGGCTGTCGTGATCGCTCACCCGATAGCGATATTGGCGATACAGCGCGCTAAAACGGGCGTCAAAATCGGGCGGGGCGACATCCACGCTATATATTCGGATGTCCGCCGGCAGCAGAGAGTTTAGTCGAGAGAGCAGGTCTGGCCCGCGCTCAATGCGTTTCATTCGCTCCGGCGAGACGTCGAAGTGTAAAACCTGAGCCAGGGCATGAACGCCCGCGTCGGTTCGACCAGCAACTCGCATAGCAAAATCATCGGTTGATGCGCCGAAAACGGTGGTCAGAGCCTTAGCGAACTCAGCGTGAACGGTGCGCATTTTCGGCTGTTTTGCCCAGCCATTGAAGTTGCCGCCGTGGTAGCTGAGCTGGGCTTTAAAGCGAATCAGCCCGCCATCCTCAAAGGTGGCGGACTGATTCATAGCTTGGATGGAGCTGATTAGGCCTGAGCCTCGTCAGCAGCAGCTTCGTCAGCTGGAGCTTCAACTGCAGGCTCAGCCGCAACTTCTTCAACAACTGTTTCTTCAACAACTGATTCAGCAGGTGCTTCGGCTGCAACTTCTTCAACAACCGCAACCTCTTCAACAGACGCTTCTTCAACAACAGTCTCGGCTGGTGACTCGACTGGTGCCTCTGCGGCGGCTAGCTCTTCAACGGCAACCTCGTCTGCGATGACTTCTTCAACAGCAACTGGCGCCACGTCTGAACCCTTGATGGTGTTGACGATGCGCTTCTTGTCGGTGCTTGGCTTTGCATCCACTGGCTCAAGAACTAGCTCGATTAGCGCCATCGGAGCGTTGTCGCCCTTGCGGTAACCAAGCTTGGTGATGCGGGTGTAGCCGCCCTGACGATCTGCTACGAGGGGTGCGATGTTGGTAAACAACTCGTGCACAACACCCTTGTCGAGAATCTGCTGCATCACGCGACGACGCGCGTGAAGGTCTCCGCGCTTTGCGAATGTAACCAAACGCTCTGCGATTGGACGAAGGCGCTTGGCCTTGGTCTCGGTGGTGGTGATTTTTTTGTGCATGAACAACGAGGTCGCCATGTTGTTTAGAAGCAGACGCTCGTGAGCTGGTCCGCCACCGAGGCGTGGTCCCTTAGTTGGGGTAGGCATTTTTTACTCCTGATATTTTTCTGCGAACCGGGGCTTAGGCCAGGTCGTCGTCGAAGGCTGAACTAAAGTATGCGCCGTCAAAGCCAGGAACTGAATCCTTGAACTTTAGGCCAAGTGAAACTAGTTTGTCGCGCACTTCGTCAACCGACTTGCTGCCGAAGTTGCGGATGTTCATCAGCTGGTCTTCGGTTAGGTTGATTAGTTCGCTAACGGTGTTGATGCCCTCACGCTTTAGGCAGTTGTAGCTGCGCACGGTGAGCTCAAGCTCTTCGATTGGCATGGCCAACTCTGGTGAAAGGGTTGCCTCAACCGGCGCAGGGCCGATCTCGATTCCTTCAGCTTCTGAGTTAAGCTCACGAGCCAAGCCAAACAGCTCAACAAGGGTGTGTCCAGCCGACGCAACAGCGTCGCGTGGAGTAATTGAAGGCTTGGTCTCAACGTCAACGATTAGCTTGTCGAAGTTGGTGAACTCGCCGGCGCGAGTTGCCTCAACGCGATAAGAGACCTTCAAAACTGGTGAATAGATTGAGTCAATCGCGATTAGGTCGACTGTTCCCTCTTGACGGTTCTGAGTTGCCTGAACATAGCCGCGGCCACGCTCAACAGTTAGCTCAACGTCAAATTTTGCTTTTGCATTAACGTGAGAGATTACCAACTCAGGGTTGTGAATCTCGATGCCGGCAACAGTCTCAATGTCTGCAGCGGTGGCAACTCCGGCGCCTGACTTGCGCAAGCGAACCACAACGGGTGCGTCGTGCTCTGACGAGACAACAAGCTCTTTGAGGTTCAAAATGATTTCGGTTACGTCTTCAGTTACACCTTCAATGGTGCTGAATTCGTGCCGAACGCCATCGATGCGAATTGTGGTTACAGCTGCACCCGGAATCGACGACAACAATGTGCGACGAAGTGAGTTTCCTAGGGTGTAACCAAAGCCTGGCTCTAGCGGCTCCAGGGTAAAACGTGAGCGGTTTGAGCTCAGAACTTCTTCTTCAAGGGTTGGACGCTGTGCAATTAGCACGGATATTCCTTTCGCATAGGTGACCGCAATATGAAACCTATTTGTTTTGGGCTGCGCAGTGGCCACTGTGCAGTTTGATGCAATGGGTTTGGATTCCCGCTAGAACTTTACGCTTCGGCGGGCATCCGATTAGTTTCTAAAACTTAGACGCGGCGACGCTTTGGAGGGCGGCAACCATTGTGAGCCTGTGGCGTCACATCGCTGATTGTGCCAACTTCTAGACCTGCAGCCTGAAGCGAACGGATGGCGGTTTCGCGACCAGAGCCTGGGCCCTTCACAAAAACGTCAACCTTCTTTAGACCGTGCTCTTGAGCCTTACGAGCTGCTGATTCGGCAGCAAGCTGAGCAGCAAAAGGAGTCGACTTGCGTGAACCCTTGTAGCCAACGTCACCAGATGAAGACCACGAGATAACTGCACCGGTTGAGTCGGTAATCGAAACAATGGTGTTGTTAAACGTGCTCTTGATGTGAGCCTGACCAAAAGTGATGTTCTTTTTGTCTTTTTTGCGTGGCTTGCGGGCTGCTGAGCCGGCTTTTGCCTTAGGTGTTGCCATGATTCTCTCCTAAATCCTGATAAACAGTCGCTAGTAGCGCGGGCTACTTGCGAGCTGCTTTCTTCTTGCCGGCTACTGTGCGCTTTGGACCCTTGCGAGTGCGAGCGTTGGTCTTGGTGCGCTGACCGCGCACTGGAAGGCCCTTGCGGTGACGGATGCCTTCATAGCTGCCGATTTCAACCTTGCGGCGAATGTCAGCTGCAACGTCGCGACGCAGGTCACCCTCAACCTTGAAGTTGCCATCGATAAAGTCACGAATCGCAACCAACTGGTCGTCGGTTAGGTCTTTGACACGAATGTCTTTGTTGATCTCAGTGCCCTTTAGAATCTCAACTGAGCGGGTACGGCCAATGCCGTAGATGTAGGTTAATGCGATTTCGACGCGCTTGGCGTCTGGAATATCTGCTCCGGCAACACGTGCCATGGGATTTCTCCTGATGTTTTTTGAAGGTCTGCAGCAACGATGCCCGATTTCTCGGCTTTGGCCTTCATCCAAAGGTGCCCTCTTGATTGCCCCGCTTTGCTAGCCGATTTGCAATCTCGAATGATCGTTGCCTTTTTTAGTTGTTTGCGGCGAACCGCGGTGCCGACATAGGTCAGCGGGTAAATCTTTAGCCCTGGCGCTGCTTGTGACGCGGGTTCTCGCAGATAACCATGACTCGACCGTGACGACGAATGACCTTGCACTTGTCGCAAATCTTTTTGACGCTTGGGTTAACCTTCATGTCTTTACTACTTCTCTTAGGGTCTAAATTCTTGTCAGACCGGTTTGTTCAAATCTTTATTTGTAGCGATAAATGATGCGACCACGGGTTAGGTCGTATGTGCTCAACTCAACAATGACGCGGTCCTCAGGAAGAATCTTGATGTAGTGCTGACGCATTTTTCCTGAAATGTGTGCCAAAACCTTGTGACCGTTGGTCAGCTCTACACGAAACATTGCGTTTGGTAGTGCTTCGACAACTTGGCCCTCGATTTCGATGACACCGTCTTTGTTGGCCATAGCCTCACTTATCTGCCTAAATTGTTCGACGGAACACGCGAGCGCAAACGAAAAACCTTGCGATTTTGGGGTTGCGCGCAGAAACGCCGAACCTCAATCCTATGACAATTCGCCGTTAATTGGTAATTTGTTTTTTCAATATATATCTTCAAGCTAGGTGATGCCCGAATCAAAGCATCGAAATCTGAAAAACCAGCGACTTAGGCGCTCAGCGGAACCGGTGTAATGCCAAATTTTTGAAGTTTTGCGACGCCACCGTCTGGCTCGGTTAAAACCCAAATGCCGGTTGCATGGCGAGCAACGGTATGTTCCCAGTGCGAAGCGTCAGAACCGTCAACGGTCGATACCGTCCAGTCATCCTCGAGAATTTTTGTGTCTTCACTACCCTCGGTGACCATCGGTTCAATCGCGATGACGAGGCCCGGCTTCACTTTTGGCCCAGTGTCGCGGGCGCGATAGTTGAAAACCGGCGGGTCTTCATGCATGTTACGACCGATTCCGTGGCCGACGTAGTGCTCGAGAATTCCATATTTGCCCGCGGAGTTCACTGCGTTTTCAACTGCGACACCAATGTCGTTGATTCGAGTTGCCGTTGCCAAAGCGGCGATTCCGGCCCAAAGCGAGTTTTCGGTGGCGTCACTCAACTTTTGACGACGACTCGTGATTTTCGGGTCTCCCCCGGCTACAACTATGGTAATCGCGGCGTCGCCGTTCCAGCCATCGACCTCTGCGCCAGCATCAATCGAAAGGATGTCGCCCGCTTTTAAGACCCGCTCAGATGAAGGTATGCCGTGGACGACCTCATCGTTGATTGATGCGCAAATGGTGTGAAAGTAGCCCGGCACCAACTGAAAATTTGAGCGGCCACCTAAGCCGGTGATCGTCTCATTCGCAATGGAATCTAGCTCAAGAGTTGAAATGCCTGGTCGAATCGCTTGGCGAACAGCCTCGAGAGCGGCGGCCGTAATCAAACCCGCGCGCCTCATGGCGATTATGTTTTCGTTGGATTTTAGTTGAAACTTGCTGCGAGACATTTAGAGGTTTGGTTCGAATCCACGGGTTGCGAGGGCCTCGAGGATGCGCTCGGTGACAAGATTTACTTCTCCGAGACCATCAATCATGAGCACGATTCCTCGGGCCGCATAAACACTAATTAGGGGCGCGGTTTGCTCTTCATAAAGCTCAAGGCGACGTCTGATTACTGTCTCGTTATCGTCGGTGCGGCCCTGTTCAATCGCTCGGTTTAACAATCGACGCACAACTTCATTTGTGTCGGCGGTGAGCTGAATCACTGCATCCAGCTTGGCACCCTGACCTTCGAGAATTATGTCAAGTTCGCTTACCTGGTCGCCCGTTCTGGGGTAGCCATCGAGCAAAAACCCGTTTTTCGCGTCTTCATGCGAGAGGCGATCGCGCACCAAGTCGTTCGTAAGTGTGTCGGGAACATACTCCCCGCGGTCCATGAATGCTTTTGCCAGCTTGCCCAGCTCAGTTTCATTTTTTACGTTGAAACGAAAAATGTCACCGGTTGAGATTGCGGGAATGCTGAATGTCGCAGAAAGTCTCTCAGCTTGGGTTCCCTTGCCGGCGCCAGGAGCACCAATCAAGAGAAACCGGCTCATCGAAGAAGACCTTCGTAGTTTCGCTGCTCCATCTGAGCGCTAATCTGCTTCACAGTTTCAAGACCGACACCCACGATAATCAAGATCGAAGTGCCTCCGAATGGAAAGTCTTGGTTTGCTCCAATGATGCTGAAAGCTACCAGTGGAATCAAGGCGATCAAACCGAGATACATTGCTCCTGGGAAAGTGATGCGGCTCAAAACATACTCGAGGAATTCCGTTGTTGGGCGCCCTGCGCGAATACCCGGGATGAACCCACCAGATTGCTTGATGTTGTCGCTCACCTCTTCGGGATTGAACGTGATTGCGACATAGAAGAATGTGAATCCGACAATCATCAAGAAATAGAGGAACATGTAGAGAGGGTGGTCTCCACGGGTTAGATACTCCGACACGAATGAGACCCAAGGGGCTACGTTTCCGTTTTTGTCTGGCTGGTTAAACTGAGCGACCAAGCCAGGTAGGTAGAGCAAGCTCGATGCAAAAATTACTGGAACCACACCGGCCATGTTGACCTTGATTGGAATGTAGGTGCTTTGCCCACCGTATTCGCGGCGACCAACCATGCGTTTAGCATATTGCACCGGAATTCTACGTTGTGACTGCTCGACCAAAATAACAAGAGCGACAATCACAACACCGACACCGAGAACGATTAGCAAAGTCTCGAAGCTCTTGGTGTTTGCGATCGACGCGAGTGATAGTGGGAATCGTGATGCGATTGAGGTGAATATCAAAAGCGACATACCGTTGCCGATGCCGTGCTCAGTGATGAGCTCACCCATCCACATAATCAAGCCGGTTCCTGCGGTCATGGTTAGAACCATCAGAATCAACGAAATTGGTGAACTATCGGTCAAGATGTTCAGAGTACATTTTGAACCAAACAGGGTGCCTGAGCGAGCAACCGCAATCAACGTGGTCGACTGCAGAATCGCTAGGGCAATTGTTAGATAGCGGGTGTACTGGGTGAGGGTAGCCTGACCAGTCTGACCCTCTTTGTGAAGGGCTTCGAAGCGAGGAATAACAACTCTGAGCAACTGCACAATAATCGATGACGTGATGTACGGCATGATTCCGAGTGCAAAAATCGAAAGCTGCAGCAAAGCGCCACCGCTGAACAAGTTGACGAGCTCATAGAGCCCACTGGTGTTCTGGGTTTGGCCAAGACACTGCTGAACGTTGGTGTAGTTGACCAGTGGTGCAGGGATGAATGATCCCAAACGGTACAACGCAACGATGGCGAGTGTAAAGGCAAGTTTGTTGCGTAGATCGCGGGTGCGAAAGACACGAACGATGGCGCTTAGCAATTAGGCCTCCAGGCTGGGTAGAACTAGTCGATGACTAGTTGTTAACTGAGCCACCAGCGGCGACAATCTTGGTAGCAGCTGACGCTGACACCTTGTCGACACTAACGTTTAGCTTAACCGAGATGTCGCCGTTGCCAAGCACTTTTACAAGCTCGTTATCGCGAACGGCGCCCTTGGTTACCAAATCTGCTACGGTAACGTCGCCACCGGCTGGATACAACTCGGCGAGACGGTCGATGTTTACAACCTGGTACTCAACGCGGAACGGGTTCTTGAAGCCACGCAGTTTCGGGGTGCGCATTACTAAACGAACACCACCGCCTTCGAAGCCCGGACGAACCTGGTAACGAGCCTTCGTGCCCTTGGTTCCACGGCCAGAGGTTTTACCCTTTGAACCTTCACCACGACCAACGCGCGTGCGCTCTTTCTTTGAGCCAGCAGCCGGACGCAAGTGGTGAACCTTTAGCAGTTGAACTTTTTCGCCAGTCTCTGCAGCTTTGGCAGCCTTTGGTGCAGCAGCCTTGGCTGGAGCTTTTTCGGCAGCAGGCTTAGCAGCAGCTTTAGCCGGAGCTTTTTCAGCGGCAGGCTTGGCAGCAGCCTTTGGCGCAGCTGCCTTAGCGGCAGTTTCAGCCTTAGGCGCAGCAGCTTTAGCGGCCGCAGGCTTCTTTTCGGCAGCAGCTTTAGAAGCTGCCGGCTTGGTCTCTTCAGCCATTAGTTGATCTCCTCAACGGTAACAAGGTGTGCAACCGTGCGAACCATGCCGCGAACCGATGGGCTGTCTTCTTTGACGATGATGTCGCCAATGCGCTTAAGCCCGAGGGTGCGGAGTGTCTCACGGTGATTTGGCTTGCCACCAATTTCACTCTTAATTTGGGTCACCTTTAGACGCGTTGCCATTAGGCACCTACCTTTGCTTCTTGCTGACGAAGCAAACCGGCTGGGGCTACCTGGTCAATCGGAAGGCCACGACGTGCTGCAACTGCGGCTGGCTCTTCGAGCTGTCGCAATGCTGCCACGGTGGCGTGAACGATGTTGATTGTGTTTGATGAACCGAGCGACTTGCTCAATACATCGTGAATTCCAGCACACTCTAGAACGGCGCGCACTGGACCACCGGCGATAACACCGGTTCCCTGTGACGCTGGGCGAAGCAAAACAACGCCAGCCGCAGCCTCACCCTGAACCGGGTGAGGAATGGTGCTTGAAACACGTGGAACGCGGAAGAAGTTCTTTTTGGCCTCTTCAACGCCCTTGGCGATAGCGGCTGGCACTTCTTTTGCTTTGCCGTAGCCAACGCCAACTAGGCCGTTGCCGTCGCCGACAACTACTAGAGCGGTGAAACTGAAGCGGCGTCCACCCTGAACAACCTTTGAAACGCGGTTGATTGTAACAACGCGCTCCAAGAATTGACTCTTGGTCTCTTCGCGGTCGCGACGCTCACCGCGAGGGGCGCGGTCGCGGCTGCCACGTCGAGCTTCGCGCTCGTTTGGCTCGCTCGACTCGGTGGTAACAGCGGTAACAGTTGTTGCAGCTTCTTCAGTTGCCACGGTTGTCTCCTTGACTTCTTGACTCATAGTGTCAGCCCACCTTCACGTGCGCCATCGGCAATCGCGGCAACGCGACCGGCATACTTGTTGCCACCGCGGTCAAAAACGACCTCGGTAACTCCAGCGGCGACAGCTCGCTCTGCGACGAGCTTGCCAACCTGAGTTGATTTTGCGGTCTTGTCGCCGTCGAATGAGCGCATTGCTGCTTCCATCGTTGAAGCTGATGCCAAGGTGCGACCCTGAGCGTCGTCAACGATTTGAACAAATACGTGACGTGCTGAGCGGGTTACCACTAGTCGAGGACGTATGGCGGTACCGACAACCTTCTTTCGAAGGCGCAGGTGACGACGGGTGCGGGCAGCGCTTTTGCTCTTGCCGCGAGTTTTGCTAGTTAGACCCATGATTATTTACCGCTCTTTCCGGCCTTGCGACGCACGACTTCGCCGGCGTAACGAACACCCTTGCCTTTATAAGGCTCTGGCTTGCGAAGCTTGCGAAGGTTGGCAGCAACCTCACCAACTGCTTGCTTGTCGATTCCTGAAACCGATAGCTTGGTGTTTCCCTCGACTGTAAAAGTGATGCCCGCAGGCGCTTTTACCAAGATTGGGTGTGAATAACCAAGTGCGAACTCAATGTCTGAACCCTTAGCTGTTACACGGTAACCGGTACCAACAATCTCAAGACCCTTGGTGTACCCCTGGGTTACGCCGTGAATCAAGTTTGCGATCAGGGTGCGAGTCAGACCGTGAAGCGAACGCGAGTTGCGCTCGTCGTCTGGGCGAGTAACTACGATTGAGTTCTCTTCGAGAACAGCCTGAATCGGAGCTGGAACGGTGTGAGTCAAAGTTCCCTTAGGACCCTTGACGGTAACAACGTTTTCATCAATTTTTACATCGACGCCGGCTGGAACCGGAATCGGCAATCTACCAATACGTGACATGTCTGATTACCAAACGTAGGCGACAACTTCTCCGCCTACTCCTTTCTTGGCTGCTTGACGGTCGGTCAAAAGACCAGACGATGTCGAAAGGATTGCGATGCCCAAGCCACCAAGAACGCGAGGCAGCTCAGTTGACTTTGCGTAAACGCGAAGGCCTGGCTTTGAAACACGCTTGATGCCAGCGATTGATCGCTCGCGGTTTGGTCCGTACTTTAGGTCGATAGTAAGCGTCTTGCCTACTTCTGCGTCTGCAACTGCAAAGTCAGCGATGTAACCCTCAGACTTGAGGATTTCAGCGATCTTAGCCTTGAGCTTGCTGTAAGGCAGGCTCGCTGACTCGTGATACGCGCTGTTTGCATTGCGCAGACGGGTCAGAAAATCTGCGACCGGATCTGTCATTGTCATTTTGTTGCGCCTTCCTCGGTGGTTTCTACTAGCTTTTCGAGCTAGCAGACCTATCCGATGATTAGTTGGTCTGGAAAGGGAAGCCGAGTGCTGTTAGCAGCGCAAGGCCCTCGTCGTTGTTCTTGGCAGTGGTCACAAAAGTGATGTCCATGCCGCGAGCGCGGTCAATTTTGTCTTGGTCGATCTCGTGGAACACTGACTGCTCTGAGAGACCGAAAGTGTAGTTACCGTTGCCATCAAATTGGTTTGGCTTGAGGCCGCGGAAGTCACGGATGCGAGGTAGGGCTAGAGCCAAAAGGCGGTCTAGGAACTCCCACATGCGGTCGCCGCGCAAAGTTACGTGAGCGCCAATAGCTTGGCCTTCGCGCAACTTGAACTGAGCGATTGACTTGCGAGCTAGGTTTACCTGTGGCTTCTGACCCGTGATTGCAGTTAGGTCGCGAATTGCGCCGTCGATTAGCTTGCCATCTTTAGCAGCGTCACCGACACCCATGTTTACAACAATCTTGGTCATTCCCGGAACCTGGTGAGGGTTGGTGAAGCCAAAGTCGGCAGTTAGCTTTGCAATGATCTCATCGCGGTACTGCTGCTTTAGACGAGGCAAAGTTTTTTCAGCCACAGCAGGCTTCTTAGCGGCAGCCTTCTTTGGTGCTGCTTTGGTTGTTTCTACAGCTGCGTCAGTCATTAGATGTCCTTACCTGACTTCTTGGCAATGCGAACGCGAACGGTCTTCTTGACGCCGTCTTTAACAACGGTCTCAAGGCGAACGCCGATGCGGGTCGGCTTTTTGCTCGATGGGTCGATGAGCGCGACATTAGAGATGTGAATCGGAGCCTCAACGGTCTCGATGCCACCGGTCTTGGTGCCGCGGTCGGTCTGTGAAATTTTGGTGTGCTTGGTCACAATGTTGATGCCCTCAACAATCACGCGATTGCGCTCTTTGTCGATGCTCAAAACGTGACCCTGCTTGCCGCGGTCGCCGCCACGAGCTTGCTTCTTGCCGGTGATGACCTGAACTAGGTCACCCTTTTTGATTGTCGCCATGATTAAATAACCTCCGGTGCTAGCGAGATGATCTTCATGAACTTCTTGTCGCGAAGTTCACGGCCAACTGGGCCAAAGATGCGGGTGCCGCGTGGCTCGCCGTCATTCTTGATGATTACCGCAGCGTTTTCGTCGAACTTGATGTATGAACCGTCTGGACGACGGGTTTCCTTCTTAGTGCGAACGATTACTGCCTTTACGACGTCACTCTTTTTGACGTTGCCGCCAGGAATAGCGTCTTTTACGGTGCAGACGATGATGTCGCCTAGACCTGCATAGCGGCGCTTTGAGCCGCCAAGAACGCGAATGACGAGTAGCTCTTTAGCGCCGGTGTTATCGGCAACTTTGAGTCGTGACTCCTGCTGAAGCATTTGTTACTCCTTGATAGTGGATGCTCGATTTTGCGAGAATCCAGGGGTTTACTTGGCTTTTTCGACGATTTCGACTAGACGCCAGTTTTTGGTTGCTGAAAGTGGGCGGGTCTCGCTAATGATTACGAGGTCGCCGATTCCAGCAGTGTTTAGCTCGTCGTGAGCCTTGATCTTGTTGCTGCGGCGAATAACCTTGCCGTAAAGCGGGTGCTTTACGCGGTCTTCAACTTCAACAACGATGGTCTTGTTCATTTTGTCGCTGACTACATAGCCACGACGGGTCTTTCGGTAACCACGAGTTTCTTCAGCGGTTGCTGCGGTCTCAACTGCAGCTGCTTTAGTTGCTTCAGCCATGGTTATGCCTCCTCGGTTGCTTCAGCCGAAGCTGCAGCTTTCTTTGCCTTGGTTGCTGGAGCAGCGGCTGCCACAGCTGGAACGGCACGAATGCCTAGTTCACGTTCACGAATGATTGTGTAGATTCGGGCAATGTCGCGCTTTACAGCGGCTAGACGCCCGTGGTTCTCAAGCTGACCGGTGGCCGACTGAAAACGTAGGTTGAAAAGTTCTTCTTTTGCCTTTTTTAGTTCTTCGACAAGAAGTGAATCTTCGATCTTGTCTAGAGCTTCAGGGTTTAGGTTCTTTGAACCGATCGCCATTATGCGTCACCTTCTTCGCGCTTGATGATGCGAGCCTTTAGTGGAAGCTTGTGGATTGCACGGGTCATGGCCTCACGAGCTAGCTGCTCAGAAACACCGCTAACTTCGAAAAGTACGCGACCAGGCTTGACGCTGGCTACCCACCACTCTGGAGAACCCTTACCTGAACCCATGCGGGTTTCGGCAGGCTTCTTGGTTAGTGGACGGTCTGGAAAGATGTTGATCCAGACTTTTCCACCACGCTTGATGTGACGAGTCATCGCGATACGCGCTGACTCAATCTGACGGTTGGTTACGTATGCAGGGGTTAGTGCCTGAATGCCGTATTCACCGAAGTTCACAGTTGTTCCACCCTTTGAAGCACCTGAGCGCTTTGGGTGGTGCTGCTTGCGGTGTTTAACGCGACGTGGGATCAACATGATTATGCCTCGGTTCCTACTGCTGCAACAGCCGGTGCGTCTGAACGAGGAGCAGCGCCACGACGTGGACGGTCTGATCCGCGGCCATCGCGGTCGTTGTTGCGAACTGGCTTAGCGTTGGCCTGCTCGCGGGCAAGCTCCTTGTTGGTGATGTCACCCTTGTAGATCCATACCTTCACACCGATACGACCAAAGGTGGTCTTGGCTTCGTAGAAACCGTAGTCGATATTTGCACGAAGAGTGTGAAGTGGCACACGACCTTCGCGGTAGAACTCTGAGCGAGACATTTCAGCGCCACCGAGACGGCCGGCACACTGAATACGAATACCCTTTGCACCCTGACGCATTGCGCCCTGCATGCCCTTGCGCATTGCGCGGCGGAAAGCCACACGACTTGCAAGCTGCTCGGCTACACCCTGGGCGACAAGCTGGGCATCCATCTCAGGGTTTTTAACCTCGAGGATGTTCAGCTGAATCTGCTTCTTGGTTAGAGTCTCGAGCGAAGCGCGAATCTTTTCTGCCTCTTCGCCACGGCGGCCAATGACCAAACCTGGGCGAGCGGTGTGAATGTCAACTCGAACGCGGTCGCGGGTGCGCTCGATTTCGATGCGAGATACACCTGCGCGGTCAAGACGACTGGTTAGAAGAGCGCGGATTCTGATGTCTTCGGTTACATAGTCCTGGTAGCGCTGACCCTTTTTGGTTGAGTCGGCAAACCAACGCGACACGTGGTCGGTTGTGATTCCAAGGCGAAAGCCGTATGGGTTTACTTTTTGACCCATTAGTTGTTCCTCGTCTTCTGCGCGCTTGCGTTCTCAGCAAGTTCATCTGGGGTGGCAACCACAATGGTGATGTGGCTGGTGCGCTTTAGGATGCGGAATGCGCGTCCCTGAGCACGTGGCATGAAGCGCTTAAGCGTGGTGCCTTCGTCAACAAAAGCTGCCGAAACGATTAGGTCGTCTTCATCAAAATAGCTGTTAGCTGCGTCGGCCTTGACCTTGGCGTTTGCCATTGCTGCATGAACCAATTTGTAGATTGGAACGCTTGCAGCCTGCGGGGCAAACTTCAAGATTGCTAGGGCTTCGGTTGCCTGCTTGCCGCGGATCAGGTTAACGACGCGGCGAGCTTTCATTGGCGTGACGCGGATGTGGCGCACGCGTGCGACTGCTTCCATTGTCTGTCCTCTCGTCTTCTCAGGCGCCGCTTACTTGCGGCGACCCTTCTTGTCGTCCTTCACGTGACCACGGAAGGTGCGGGTTGGTGAGAATTCGCCTAGCTTGTGACCAACCATGGTCTCGCTCACGAAAACTGGAACGTGCTTGCGACCGTCGTGAACTGCGATGGTGTGGCCCAGCATTGCTGGAACAATCATCGAGCGGCGTGACCAGGTCTTGATTACGTTCTTGGTGCCGGCTTCGTTTTGCTTGACTACCTTTTGGAAAAGGTGGTCGTCAACAAACGGGCCCTTCTTTAGACTGCGTGGCATATGTTCAGACTCCTACTAGCGCTTCTTGCCAACGGTACGACGACGAACGATCAACTTGTCGCTCGGAAGATTTGGTTTGCGGGTGCGGCCCTCAGCCTGACCCCAAGGTGTTACTGGGTGACGACCTCCAGAGGTCTTACCTTCACCACCACCGTGTGGGTGGTCAACCGGGTTCATTGCTACACCACGAACGGTCGGGCGAACGCCCTTCCAACGCATGCGGCCTGCTTTACCCCAGTTGATGTTTGACTGCTCGGCATTGCCGACTTCACCAATCGAGGCACGGCAGCGAGCGTCAACGTTGCGAATTTCACCAGATGGCAGACGAAGCTGCGCATAGGGTCCATCTTTAGCAACCAGACGGATGCTGGCACCAGCTGAACGACCAAGCTTTGCACCGCCACCAGGCTTCAACTCAATGGCGTGAATTACTGTACCCACTGGGATGTTCTTTAGCGGCAGGTTGTTGCCAGGCTTGATGTCGGCGGTTGGACCCTGCTCGATGCGGTCGCCCTGCTTTAGCTTGTTCGGCGCAATGATGTAGCGCTTTTCGCCGTCTGCGTAGTGCAGAAGAGCAATTCGGGCGGTGCGGTTCGGGTCATACTCGATGTGAGCTACGGTTGCCGGAACACCATCTTTGTCGTGACGACGGAAGTCAATTACGCGGTACTGGCGCTTGTGGCCACCACCGATGTGACGAGTGGTGATGCGACCCGACGAGTTGCGGCCACCAGTCTTGTGTAGCGGACGCAAGAGCGACTTCTCTGGGGTTGAGCGAGTGATCTCGGCAAAATCTGATACCGAAGAGCCGCGCAGACCAGGAGTCGTTGGCTTGTATTTGCGAATTCCCATTTTCTAAATTCCTCTTTGGCCTTGGGGTTAACCGACGTTGGTAAAGATGTCGATGGTGCCTGACTTCAAGGTGACGATGGCGCGCTTGGTGTCTTTGCGCTTGCCTGCACCAAACTTGGTCTGGCGCACTTTTCCAACGCGGTTCAAAGTGTTAACCGAGGCAACTTCAACCTTGAAAATGTTTTCAATGGCCTGCTTGATCTCGGTCTTGTTTGAACGAGGGTCTACTTCGAAGGTGTATTTACCCTGGTCAATCAAGCTGTAGCTCTTTTCAGAAACAACAGGCTTGATGATTACGTCACGAGGGTTCTTGTTTAGAGCAGTCATGATTAGGCCTCCTTGATCTCAGCTGAGCTAGCAGCGGCTTTAACCGTTGCACCCTTAGCTGGACCTGCGATGTAGGCCTCGATGGCGGCCTGGGTGAATACAATGTCGTCGCTAACGATTACGTCATAGGCGTTGATCTGATCAACCGGCAAAACGTGAACGCTCTGAAGGTTGCGAAGGCTCTTGTAGCTCAAGTCATCGGAACGGTCTAGAACAACTAGAACGTTCTTGCGCTGAGTAACGGTTGCCAAGAATGCTGCAGCTGCCTTGGTTGAAGGCGCTTCACCCTGTGAGAAAGCAGCTACAACGTGAAGACGGCCATTGCGGGCACGGTCTGAGAGTGCGCCCTTGATTGCTGCCGCAATCATTTTCTTTGGTGTGCGCTGGTCGTAGTCGCGTGGCTTTGGACCGTGTGCAACCCAACCGCCGCGCATCTGTGGTGCGCGAAGCGAGCCTTGACGGGCGTTACCGGTTCCCTTTTGCTTGAAAGGCTTTTTACCGGTTCCAGAAACTTCACCGTGGCGCTTGGTTGACTGAGTGCCCTGACGAGCAGCAGCAAGCTGAGCGACAACAACCTGGTGAATAAGTGGAACGTTTGCCTGAACATCGAACAGCTCTGCAGGAAGAACGACTGAGCCGGCCTTCTTGCCCTGAACGTCTAGAACGTCAACCTTTGTGATTTCTGACATGGGGTTACGCTCCCTTCACTGCATTGCGAACGAATACGAGCTGGCCCTTAGGGCCTGGCACGGCACCCTTTACTAGCAATAGACCGCGCTCGGCGTCAACTGCGTGAAGGGTTAGGTTGAGGGTGGTTACTCGGTCAGTACCCATGCGACCAGCCATGCGGGTTCCTTTGAACACGCGTGATGGGGTCGATGATGCACCGATTGAACCAGGCTTGCGGTGGTTGCGGTGAGCACCGTGAGATGCACCTACACCGTGAAAGCCGTGACGCTTCATGTGACCTGCAAAGCCTTTACCCTTGCTAGTGCCAACAACGTCGACCTTGATGCCAACTTCGAGAACTTCAACGCCCAACTCTTGGCCAACTTCATACGAAGCAGCGTCAGCTGTGCGGATTTCTGCGATGTGGCGACGAGGGTTTACGCCGGCTTTAGCGAAGTGACCAGTGGTTGGCTGGTTGACCTTGCGTGGGTCGATAGCACCGTAGGCAACCTGAATGGCGTTGTAGCCATCGGTTTCTAGGTTCTTGATTTGGGTAACAACGTTTGAGCCGGCTTCGATTACGGTGACTGGCACCAGCCTGTTGTTTTCGTCCCAAACCTGAGTCATGCCCAGCTTCTTGCCGAGCAGACCCTTAACAGTCTTGTTTTCGGTGGTCATGGCGTTCCCTAGAGCTTGATCTCGATGTTGACGTCGGCAGGCAAGTCGAGACGCATCAACGAGTCAACTGCTTTAGGAGTTGGGTTGATGATGTCGATTACACGCTTGTGGGTGCGCATCTCGAAGTGCTCGCGGCTGTCTTTGTATTTGTGAGGAGAACGAATCACACAGACTACGTTCTTTTCGGTAGGCAGTGGAACTGGACCTACAACGGTGGCGCCGGCACGGGTAACCGTGTCGACAATCTTGCGCGCCGACGAATCGATGACCTCGTGGTCATACGACTTTAGTCGAATGCGGATTTTGTTAGCCGCCATATTGACTCGCTCTCATTAACACCCGGACCTCTCGGCACGGGACGCTTTAGTAGCACTACTTGTGTTGCACCACTGTTCTTCTGTCAAAACCCACCGGAATGCCTTTCGGCATGAACCCGCTGGGGTAGTTCTCCTCCGACCCACGCTGTCGGGCGTGTCGCGTGAAAAACTCACGCGAAAGTCAAACAAAGTTTGATCGGATAATTTTCTGTTCTTGCCGCGGCCGGCACTAATCAACTTTCAGAACTAAAAGTCGGTTGTGCAATGTGCCTGCGGTGTGCACGATGAAAACCGCGCAAATTTGCGAACTTGTCTATCTTGCCACACCATGGCGTGTCAATGCAAGTTGTGGCCAAAGAAATTGCTACTATTTTGGGTTCAAATATGGCGGGGTGGATTATTGTCTGATTTACACTGGCTTCATGATTGAAGAAGTGGTTCCGGTAGTTCCCGTCAGCGCAATAGCCGTCGCCGAGGCAGTATTGGTGAGAGTCGGGTTTTCGCTTGCTTGGCAGCACAATCCGGGCAAGAACCTCATGTATGCAGAGTTCCAACACCCCGACGGCATCGCCGTGCACGCGAGTGAATCACGCGGCGACGGAGTTGGCCCAGTAGTTGTTTATTTTCGAGTTTCGAAGATTGACCAGCTCGCAGAGACAGCGGGCGTGACTGCCGAAGATCAGAGCTGGGGAATGCGCGAGTTTTGGTTGCGAGACGCCGACGGAAACACCTATCGATTTGGACAGCCCATTACCGAGTAAATAGAAATCCCCCAGACCGAAGTCTGGGGGATTTCTATTAGATCTAAGTATTGACTACTTGTTGATCTTTACAACGGTTCCTGCGCCTACGGTGCGGCCACCCTCACGAATGGCGAAACGTAGACCCTCTTCCATAGCGATTGGCTGGATGAGTTCAACAATCATCTCAGTTGTGTCGCCAGGCATAACCATTTCGGTGCCTGCAGGAAGGGTGATAACACCGGTCACGTCAGTTGTACGGAAGTAGAACTGTGGACGGTAGTTTGCATAGAACGGGTTGTGGCGGCCACCTTCATCCTTTGAAAGGATGTAGACGTTAGCGTCAAAGTTGGTGTGAGGTGTTACTGAACCAGGCTTTACTAGAACCTGTCCACGCTCAACGTCTTCACGCTTGGTGCCACGAAGCAATAGACCAACGTTTTCGCCAGCTTCTGCATAGTCGAGAAGCTTGCGGAACATTTCGATACCGGTAACAGTGGTCTTGACCTTGTCGCGGATACCCACGATTTCAACTTCTTCGTTAACCTTGATGGTTCCACGCTCGATCTTGCCGGTAACAACGGTTCCACGACCAGTGATGGTGAAAACGTCTTCAACAGGCATCAAGAATGGGCGCTCGGTGTCGCGAACAGGCTCTGGCACGTTCTCGTCAACTGCGTCCATAAGTGCTAGAACGGTTGCACCCCAAGTTGGGTCGCCTTCTAGTGCCTTTAGAGCTGAAACGCGAACAACAGGTGCGTCGTCGCCTGGGAACTCTTGGCTTGATAGTAGGTCGCGAACTTCAACCTCAACAAGCTCAAGGATCTCTTCGTCGTCAACCATGTCTGACTTGTTTAGCGCTACAACGATGTAAGGAACGCCAACCTGACGAGCTAGAAGAACGTGCTCGCGGGTCTGAGGCATCGGGCCGTCAGTTGCGGCAACAACAAGAATCGCGCCGTCCATCTGAGCAGCACCGGTGATCATGTTCTTGATGTAGTCGGCGTGGCCTGGAGCGTCGACGTGTGCGTAGTGGCGCTTCTCGGTCTGGTACTCAACGTGTGAGATGTTGATCGTAATACCGCGCTGCTTTTCTTCAGGCGAGTTGTCGATCTGGTCAAACGCTGACGCAGTGTTTAGAGTTGGGTACTTGTCGTGAAGTACTTTGGTGATAGCAGCAGTCAAAGTGGTCTTACCGTGGTCAACGTGACCGATAGTACCGATGTTGACGTGCGGCTTGGTGCGCTCGAATTTCGCCTTAGCCATGATGGGTCCTCCTCAGGACTCGTAGTAAATCATCGGACACTTTTGCCCGAAGAGATTTTGGGATTGCTTTGATATTACTAGGTTTAAGCGGTCTTAGTAAAACTACTACTCGCCTTTGGCCTTCTGAACGATTGCTTCGGCGACGGCCTTTGGAACCTCAGAATAGGTTTCGAAAGTCATCGAATAGACCGCGCGGCCCGAAGTCTTCGAGCGCAGGTCACCGACGTAACCGAACATTTCAGACAATGGAACAAGGGCGCGAACGACCTTGACACCTGAAGCGTCATCCATTGACTGAATCTGACCACGACGAGAGTTCAAGTCACCGATTACGTCGCCCATGTATTCTTCAGGGGTGCGCACTTCGACGGCCATCAACGGCTCGAGTAGTACAGGGTTTGCTAGACGCGATGCCTCTTTAAAGGCGATCGATCCGGCAATCTTAAATGCCATTTCAGACGAGTCAACGTCGTGGTACTGGCCGTCAAGTAGTGAAGCCTTAACGCCTACCATTGGGTAACCCGCAAGGGTTCCAACCTGCATGGCGTCTTGGATTCCGGCGTCAACGCTTGGGATGTATTCGCGAGGAACGCGACCACCAGTTACTGCGTTAACGAATTCATAAGTCTTGTCGCCGTCGACTTCCATTGGCTCAAGCTTGATCTGGATTTTGGCGAACTGACCTGAACCACCGGTCTGCTTCTTGTGGGTGTAGTCATAACGGTCTACTGCGCGACGAATGGTCTCGCGGTAAGCAACCTGTGGCTTTCCTACGTTTGCCTCAACCTTGAACTCGCGACGCATGCGGTCAACGAGGATGTCTAGGTGAAGCTCGCCCATGCCCGAGATAACGGTCTGACCGGTCTCGTGATCGTGCTCAACGCGGAATGTTGGGTCTTCTTCGGCTAGCTTCTGAATTGCTAGGCCAAGCTTCTCTTGGTCACCCTTGGTCTTTGGCTCGATGGCAACCGAGATCACTGGCTCAGGGAAAGTCATCGACTCAAGAACGATTTGGTTGTCTGGGTCACAAAGAGTGTCGCCGGTAGTGGTGTCTTTTAGACCGATGGCTGCATAAATGTGGCCGGCGGTTACAGACTCAACCGGGTTTTCTTTGTTGGCGTGCATCTGGAATAGTTTTCCGATGCGCTCCTTCTTGCCCTTGGTTGAGTTGACAACCTGGTCACCCTGGTTAGCTGAACCAGAATAAACGCGGATGTAGGTCAAGCGACCGAAGAATGGGTGGGTCATTACCTTGAACGCAAGAGCGGCAAAAGGAGCTGCCGAAGATGGTTCGCGGGTTAGTCGAACTTCTTCGTCGCGAGGGTCTCCGCCTTCAACCGAAGCCACGTCTAGCGGGCTTGGTAGGTAGTCGATAACTGCGTCGAGCATCGGCTGAACACCCTTGTTTTTGAAGGCTGAGCCGCAAAGGATAGGGTACATGATCGAGTTGATGGTCAAGTGGCGAATTGCCTTCTTGATTTCAGCAACAGATAGTTCTTCGCCAGCGAAGTACTTCTCCATTAGCTGTTCATCGGTCTCTGCAACTGCTTCAAGAAGCAAGGTGCGGTACTCGTTGGCTTTTTCAACTAGGTCAGCTGGAATCGGCTCAACTTCATACTTTGCGCCCATCTCGACGTCTCCGCGCCAGGTTAGCGCGCGCATCTCGACTAGGTCGACAACACCGGCGAAGGTGCTTTCGGCGCCGATTGGAAGCTGAATAACTAGTGGCTTAGCGCCAAGACGGTTGATGATGGTGTCTACTGTGAAATAGAAGTCAGCACCAAGTTTGTCCATCTTGTTGACGAAACAGATGCGAGGCACGTCATACTTGTCGGCCTGACGCCAAACGGTCTCAGACTGAGGCTCAACACCTTCTTTTCCGTCGAACACAGCAACTGCTCCATCAAGAACACGCAATGAGCGCTCTACTTCAACGGTGAAGTCAACGTGGCCAGGTGTGTCAATGATGTTGATCTGGTTTTTGTTCCAGAAACAGGTGGTTGCGGCCGAGGTGATTGTGATGCCACGCTCTTGCTCTTGCTCCATCCAGTCCATGGTGGCTGCGCCATCGTGAACTTCACCGATTTTGTGAGTGATACCTGTGTAAAACAAGATGCGCTCAGTCGTCGTTGTCTTGCCAGCGTCAATGTGAGCCATGATGCCAATGTTGCGAACCTTGTTCAGGTCGGTAAGCACGTCTTGTGCCACGGGATTCCTCCGAGTGTTATTTGGTTAATGAAGCCTAAAAAGAAAAATACATCCGCTTGCTAAACACAAAGTTAACAAGCGGATGTAGTTGCCTGCTACCAGCGGTAGTGGGCGAAAGCCTTGTTTGATTCAGCCATTTTATGAGTGTCTTCGCGACGCTTAACCGCAGCGCCTAGACCGTTTGATGCGTCGAGAATCTCGTTCATCAAGCGCTCAGTCATGGTCTTTTCGCGACGTGCCTTGGCATAGCTAACCAACCAGCGCATAGCGAGGGTGTTGGCACGGTGAGCCTTAACCTCGATTGGAACCTGGTAGGTCGAGCCGCCAACGCGACGTGAACGAACCTCAACGGTTGGACGCACGTTGTCTAGCGCCTTCTTTAGCAATACGACTGCCTCGGCGCCACTCTTGTTTTTAGCACCCTCAAGGGCACCATAGACAATTTGTTCGGCCAAGCTCTTCTTGCCGTCAAGCAAGATTTTGTTTACAAGTTGTGAAACGACTGGTGAGCCATAAACTGGGTCGGCTACGACCGGGCGCTTTGAAATTGGACCTTTGCGAGGCATTACTTACCCTTCTTTGCACCGTATTGGCTGCGAGCCTGTTTACGGTTCTTAACTGCCTGGGTGTCTAGAGCACCGCGGACGATCTTGTAACGGACACCTGGTAGGTCTTTAACACGGCCACCGCGAACGAGCACCATTGAGTGCTCCTGCAGGTTGTGGCCTTCACCAGGGATGTAGGCGGTAACTTCGATACCGTTGCTGAGCTTGACACGAGCCACCTTGCGAAGAGCCGAGTTTGGCTTCTTTGGGGTGGTGGTGTACACACGGGTGCAAACACCGCGGCGCTGTGGGCTGGCCTTAAGCGCAGGTGTCTTGGTCTTGCTGACCTTAGCCGTGCGTCCCTTGCGGACCAACTGCTGAATTGTTGGCACTGATTCTCCTTGTTCGGATGTAACTAATTTGCAAGCTTTGATACGCCATTTTGGCGTTTCTAAAGTTCGGTGGCCCACCGGAGCGTTTTTAGCTGCTGGGGCATCTGCGTGTTTCTTAGCACACGCTCATGCCAGCCTACTGCAAGACGCTCTGGTGGGTCAAATGGTTTTCTTTATTCGTCGCCCGAGTAGGCTTCGAGTGAAGTTGATGAGAACAGGTTGACCGCACTAAACGCGTCAGCGGCAAGAGCCTCTGGGGTTTCGATTGGTTCTGCCCAAATACGGTTTGGGTACTTCTCGTTCTTGGCAGCCTCGGTTGCTTCTACTGAGATGTTTCGATACAGCTTCAAGCCGGTTCCCGCTGGAATCAGTTTTCCGATGATCACGTTCTCTTTGAGGCCAACGAGTTTGTCTTCGCGACGGTCTAGAGCTGCCTGAGTAAGAACTCGGGTGGTCTCTTGGAATGAAGCTGCTGACAACCAAGACTGAGCTGCCAATGAAGCACGGGTCATGCCCATTACTTCTTGACGAGCTGAGGCTGGCTTCTTGCCGTTCTTCACTGCTTCGCGGTTTGCGGCGGTGAAGCGAGCGCGGTCGATGATTTCACCAGGAAGCATCTCGGTGTCGCCACTCTCAATGACGGTGACTTTGCCGAGCATCTGACGAACGATAACCTCAAGGTGCTTGTCGTGCAGAGGCACACCCTGTGATCCATAAATCGCCTGAACACCACGGATGATTTCGGCTGCAGCTTCACGCGCACCCTTAACCATCAGAACTTCGTGAGGAATCGGGGTTCCGTCGACCAGGTAGTCTCCGGCCTTGACCTCTTCGCCGATTTCTACAAGAAGGTCATCACGACTAATCACCGAGGTGATTGGTGAATACGGTGACAACTTCTTGAAGGTCTTTGAAGTGGTGCGGCTAAACGAATAGGCGTTTGCTAGGTCTTCGGCCTCTTTTTCGGCTGCTTCACCGATTGGACGAACGTAGACGTCGAACTTGCTGGCACCAGAAGCGGTCGGAACCTCAACGATGTCAACCTTGCCCGGCCAGAATGCCATAACAGCAACCTTGCCAGCCTGGCGCCAACCCACACGAGCTTCGAGTAGGTCGGTAACACCGTTTAGGCCTTGGGTGATGTCATAAGAAATCAGACGCTCAACACGCACCTTCTGACCACCGATTGACTTCAAAATGGTCTGCTTCTTAGCGTTCGATGCGGCACCACCGGTGTGGAAGGTGCGCATGGTTAGCTGGGTTCCCGGCTCACCAATCGACTGAGCTGCGATGATGCCGATGGCCTCACCGAGGTCAACTGCATCGCCGGTAGCCAATGAGGTGCCGTAGCACTTCGCGCAAACACCGGTCTGTGACTCACAGGTGAGCACTGAGCGAACGTTTACAACTTCGAGGCCGGCATCCTTTAGCTTGTTGACAAGCTTGGTGTCGACAACCTGACCGGCAACGGCTAGAACTTCTTTGCCAACCTTGATGTCTTCGACGAGGCAACGGGCCAAGATTGAAAGCTCAACCTGGTCTGGGTCTAGGAGGTCCTTCTCAAGACCGCGAGTGGTTCCACAGTCTTGTTCGCGAACGATAACGTCTTGTGCAACGTCAACTAGACGACGAGTTAGATAACCCGCAGCAGCAGTCTTCATAGCGGTGTCGGCGTTACCCTTTCGAGCACCGGTCGCGTTGATGAAGTATTCGTTTGCAGTTAGACCAAGAAGGTAGTTTCCCTTAACCGGCATCGGTGCAAAGTCACCAGAAGACGTGGCCACAGGCCCGCGCATTCCGACGATCGAACGAATCTGCAACCAGTTTCCGCGAGCTCCAGAGTTAACCATCTTCGAGATGGCGTTGTCTGCTGGAATCGAGTTCTGAAGCAAGTCTTGAATCTCGTTGGTGCGCTTGAACCATAGTGAACCAAGTTCGTCACGACGCTCAAGGTCACTCTTTAGACCAGAGTCAAATGCTTCTTGAATCTTGGTGTGTTCTGCCTCGGCCGAGATGATCATCTTGGCGCGCTTGGTTTCGAACTCACCAGAGTCGAAGTTTGCGTCTGAGATCGACATCGAAACGCCTGAGCGAGTAGCCCAGTAGAAACCGGCGTCTTTGATGCGGTCGAGTGCCTGAGCTACTTCGGTGCGGCTAAAGCCTTCAACCAGAGCGGTGACGATCTGGCCGATTTCTTTTTTGCCAACCTGGCGCTCTTGGTATTCGTAGCCAACCGGAAGGGTCTGGTTGAATAGCGCGCGACCAAAGGTGGTCTCGATGAGTTCGCCGTTTAGACGAATCTTTACGAGAGCCTGTAGGTCAAGAATCGGCTTGCCGTCGACGCGAGCGTCATAAGCAAGCTGAGCTTCTGCGATTGAACCAAAGACTTTGCCCTCGCCAACAGCACCCTCTTTAAGAGTGGTCATGTGGTAGAGACCAATGATCATGTCTTGAGTTGGAACTGCAACCGGGCGACCGTCTGAAGGCTTCAAGATGTTGTTTGAAGCAAGCATCAGGATGCGCGCTTCGGCCTGAGCCTCAACCGATAGTGGAAGGTGAACGGCCATCTGGTCACCATCGAAGTCAGCGTTGAATGCTGTACACACGAGCGGGTGAAGCTGAATAGCCTTGCCTTCAACCAAAAGCGGTTCGAAAGCTTGGATTCCTAGACGGTGAAGGGTAGGTGCGCGGTTAAGAAGCACCGGACGCTCACGAATAACTTCTTCTAGAACACCCCAAACCTGTGGGCGACTGCGCTCAACCATGCGCTTTGCGCTCTTGATGTTCTGAGCAAGACCCAGGTCAACAAGACGCTTCATCACGAAAGGCTTGAACAGCTCGAGAGCCATCAGCTTCGGAAGACCACACTGGTGAAGCTTTAGCTGCGGACCAACAACGATAACCGAACGGCCCGAGTAGTCAACGCGCTTGCCCAGAAGGTTCTGACGGAAACGACCCTGCTTGCCCTTGAGCAAATCGCTCAAAGACTTGAGCGCACGGTTGCCAGTGCCGGTAACAGCGCGACCACGGCGGCCGTTGTCGAACAACGCGTCAACAGCTTCTTGAAGCATGCGCTTTTCGTTGTTCAAAATGGTCTTTGGCACGGCACCGAGATCGATGAAGCGCTTT
The DNA here is from genome assembly GCA_041181225.1 of Actinomycetota bacterium. GTDB lineage: Bacteria > Actinomycetota > Actinomycetes > Actinomycetales > Microbacteriaceae > Rhodoluna. The sequence continues at coordinate 36,875 of JBEGPW010000059.1, forward strand.
AGACGGTTGTTGCGGTTGATGACACGACGGTAAAGGTCGTTGAGGTCAGAGGTAGCGAAACGACCACCGTCAAGCTGAACCATCGGACGAATCTCTGGTGGCAAGACCGGAAGAACGTCTAGAACCATTGAGGTCGGAGGGGTGCTTGAGCTGATGAACGACTGCACAACCTTGAGACGTTTGATTGCCTGGGTCTGCTTTGAACCCTTGGTGGTAGCGATCTGGCCGCGAAGTTCTGCGGCAGCACCATCTAGGTCGAACTCGGCCAAAACGCGCTGAACAGCCTCGGCACCGATTGAGGTTTCGAAGTATTCGCTATAGCAGTAGTCGAAGTGGTCAAAGATGACGTCGTTCTGAATTAGGTCGCCTGGCTTTAGAGTCAGGAACAAACGCCATGCCAACTGCTCTTTTTGCAAGTTGGTTGGGCGCTCGATGCGAGCATACTCACGAACAATCTTGTCGGTCTTCTTTTTGAATTCGGCAACAAGCTGCTTGATCTGCTTTTCTTCAGCAGGGGTGCGAACCAAAGGAGGCTCTTCGCCCTGCTCTTCAGCAGAACTGGTGCCCGGGCTAGCGGTTGCGTTAGCGGCGTTGGCTAGTGCCTTCTTGCCCCAGAAACCCTCAGGGTTGCGCTCTTCGGCATCGATTAGCTGCTCAACATTCTTGGCGAACGCTGCGTCAACCCAAATCGGGGCTTCCCAGAACTTGATTGAAGGCTCAAGAGTTAGACCCTTTTCACCCAATGCGTCGAACTCGGCCTGTGCAACTGCCATCATTTCTTCGTGACGGCCGTTCCAGAGTGCGCGAACGCGTGCGACGTATTCATCCTTGATTAGAATTGCGTCCATCGACTTGTCGGTTTCGCGAACCTTCATAACGCGGTAGGCCGCGAAATAGATGATCTTCTCTAGGTCTTTTGGAGCCATCGCCAATAGGTAACCCAAACGGCTAGGAACACCCTTGAAATACCAAATGTGAGTGACCGGAGCAGCTAGCTCAATGTGACCCATGCGCTCACGACGAACTGAGCTCTTAGTGACCTCAACGCCACAGCGCTCACAGACGATTCCCTTAAAGCGGTTGCGCTTGTACTTTCCGCACGAGCACTCCCAGTCTTTAGTTGGGCCGAAAATCTTTTCACAGAAAAGACCGTCTTTTTCAGGCTTCAAAGTGCGGTAATTAATGGTTTCTGGCTTCTTTACTTCGCCGTTTGACCATGAACGAATGTCGTCAGAGGTGGCTAGACCAACTCGGAGGGCGTCGAATGATTCAACTTCCATGATTATTCCTTAACCTTTCGAAATCTCTTAGAAGTCCGAGAACTCAGAGTCAACTGAGAGGTTCTCGTTGCGTGACAAGTTGATGCCGAGTTCTTCGGCGGCGCGATCTGATTCGAAGTCATCTTCTTTCAGGTTCACGGTCTGACCAGCAGCGTTTAGAACTTCAACGTTTAGAGCTAGCGACTGCATTTCTTTTGCAAGAACGCGGAACGATTCAGGGATTCCCGGCGCCTGGATGTTTTCGCCACGAACGATTGCTTCGTAGGTGCGAACACGACCCGTGATGTCATCTGACTTGATAGTAAGAAGCTCTTGAAGGGTGTGTGCAGCACCATATGCCTGCAGAGCCCAAACTTCCATCTCACCAAAGCGCTGACCACCGAACTGAGCTTTACCACCCAACGGCTGCTGGGTAATCATGCTGTAAGGGCCAGTTGAACGAGCGTGGATCTTGTCGTCAACCAAGTGGTGAAGTTTCAAAATGTACATGTAGCCAACCGAGATGTCTTCTGGGAACGGCTCACCCGAACGGCCATCAAACAACTGAGTCTTACCAGTCTTTTTGACCAGACGGTCTCCGTCGCGGTTAGGCAATGTTGAGTCGAGAAGCCCAACGATCTCGTCTTTAGACGCACCGTCGAAGATCGGGGTAGCAACCTTGGTGCCCGGGGCAGCCTCGCGCATTTCTGCAACCAGAGTGTTAGCCCAAGCGGCAACGCCCTCGACCTTCCAACCCTGCTTAGCAATCCATCCGAGGTGGGTTTCAAGAATCTGACCGAAGTTCATTCGACCAGGAATTCCCAGCGGGTTCAAAACAACGTCAACCGGGGTTCCGTCAGCCATAAACGGCATGTCTTCGACCGGAAGAATCTTTGAAATAACACCCTTGTTGCCGTGGCGACCAGCAAGCTTGTCACCCTCGGTAATCTTGCGCTTCTGAGCGATGTGAACTACAACCTTCTGGTTTACGCCAGTGCCAAGTTCGTCGTCGCCGGCCTCAATGTCGAAAACCTTGACACCAATGATGGTGCCCTGCTCGCCGTGAGGAACCTTAAGCGAGGTGTCGCGAACTTCGCGGCTCTTTTCGTTGAAGATTGCGCGAAGCAAACGCTCTTCGGCTGAAAGCTCAGTCTCACCCTTAGGTGTTACCTTGCCCACGAGGATGTCGCCGGGGCGAACCTCGGCACCGATGCGAATGATTCCGCGCTCGTCGAGCTGAGCCAAAGCTTCTTGCGAAACGTTTGGTAGGTCGGCAGTGATTTCTTCTTTTCCGAGCTTGGTGTCGCGAGCATCCACTTCATACTCTTCGATGTGAATCGAGCTGAGAGTGTCTTCTTTAACCAGGTTCTGGCTCAAGATGATCGCGTCTTCGAAGTTGTGGCCTTCCCATGGCATGAAAGCCACTAAAAGGTTCTTGCCTAGGGCCAACTCGCCGTTGTCGGTTGATGGGCCATCGGCTAGTGCCTCGCCAGCTTCAACGCGCTTTCCAACCTGCACGATTACTCGCTGGTTGATTGCGGTTCCCTGGTTTGAGCGGTCGAACTTGCGAAGTGCATAGGTGCGAGTGCCGCCAGCGTCTTGAGCGATAACGATTAGGTCAGCCGAAACTTCTTCAACCACACCCGCCGTCTCGTTGATCAAAACTGCGCCTGAGTCCATAGCTGCAACGCGCTCCATGCCGGTGCCCACAAAAGGAGCCTCGCTGCGAAGAAGCGGAACAGCCTGACGCTGCATGTTTGCACCCATGAGTGCACGAGACGAGTCGTCGTGCTCAAGGAACGGAATCAACGAAGTTGAAACCGAAGCCAACTGGCGAGGTGAGATGTCTAGAAAGTCAACGTCTTCTTTGTCAACTTCAACGACATCGCCCATGAAACGAGCAAACACCTTCTTGTTAGCAAAAGTCTTGTCAGCGTTCAAAGGAACGTCAGCGCCGGCGATGGTCTTGCCCTGCTCAGCGGCAGCATCCAAGTATTCGATCTTGCCTGAGACCTTGCCATTTACAACCTTGTTGTATGGGGTCTCGATAAAACCGAAAGCGTTGATGCGTGCGTAGGCGGTTAGCGAACCGATAAGACCAATGTTTGGGCCTTCAGGGGTTTCGACCGGACACATGCGACCGTAGTGAGAAGGGTGAACGTCACGAACCTCCATTTGGGCGCGCTCACGGGCGATACCGCCGGGACCAAGCGCTGAAAGACGACGTTTGTGGGCCAAACCAGCGAGTGGGTTGTTTTGGTCCATGAACTGTGAAAGCTGGCTAGCACCAAAGAACTCTTTGATTGCCGACACCACTGGGCGAAGGTTAATCAGAGTCTGAGGTGTGATTGCTTCGATGTCTTGAGTCGACATGCGCTCGCGAACCACGCGCTCCATGCGGCTTAGGCCGATGCGAACCTGGTTCTGAATCAACTCACCAACCGAACGAATGCGGCGGTTGCTAAAGTCGTCGATGTCGTCGGCGCTAACAGCGATTTTGACTGGGTTGCCAGCCATCTTCACCGGGAACTCAACGCGAGTGTTCGACTGAGCTGACTGGTTTGCGATTCCCTGGTCAAACAGCAATAGGTATTTCAAAGTAGCTACCACGTCGTTGACGGTAAGAGTGTTGGTCTCAAGCGGCTCGTTGATCTGAAGCTTGCGGTTCAGCTTGTGACGACCCACGCGAGCCAAGTTGTAACGCTTAGCTTCAAAGTAGGTTGACTTCAACCATGCGTCGGCAACTTCGGCACCAGCGGTCTCGCCGCGAACCTTGCGGTAAAGCTCGCGAAGAGCGTCTTCGCGGCTAACGATTGGGTTAGCAAACACCTTTGACTCGTCATAAGCCAAAGTGTTCTGAATTAGGTCAACGTCGAACTTCCAGCCCTGAGCACCCGACTGAACAGCACCCTCGATATCGGCGAACTCTTCGATGATTTGCTCTTTGCTTAGGCCCAGAGCTTTCAAGAAAATGGTTGCTGAAACCTTGGTCTTGCGGTCAACCTGAACCTGAATGATTGGCTGGCCGAAGCGAGCGATTGGCTTGCGGTCGTCGCGAACCCATTCGGTCAAAAACTCGAGGTATGAACCGCGGCTCGGAATGATCTGAGCCTTGTTGTTGCGAACGTCGAGGTTACCGGTGGTGTTGGTCGACACCGAGAAGTAAACACCAGGTGAGCGAACCAACTGTGAAACAACAACGCGCTCGGTGCCGTTGATAACGAAGGTTCCCTTTTCGGTCATGACCGGAAAATCACCCATAAACACGGTCTGAGACTTGATCTCACCGGTTAGGTAGTTTGTGAACTCAGCCTTGATATAGAGCGGCTGGGTGTAGCTCTTGCCCTTGGTCTTGCACTCGTCGGGAGTGTAGCTCGGGTCGAACAACTCAGGTTCTCCGAAAGACAGACCCATTTTGGCGTCTTGAGTTGAGTTAGCTGAGTCTTCGATCGGAGAAATCTCTTCAAAGATTTCTTCAAGACCGGTTCTAGCTGCGGGGCCAGCCTTTTCGCGCCAAGCCGGGTTGCCGACGAGCCAGTCAAAGCTCTCGGTCTGCAGGCTTAGCAGGTCTGGAATGTCAATTGGCTCTTGTACTTTCGCAAAGGAAAGGCGCTGGGCCAAGCGGTCGTTCTTCTGGTTTTTTGATGCGTTTTTCGCAGCCAAGAAAATCCCTCCAAGGGCATAACTCTGTTGGGTGAGTGAATCGAAGATCGCGACCCTTAAACCGGTGCCGCCACAATATGCGGGCACACGCGCCAACCACAATATGAGGGCGGGGTGTTTGGGAGCAAACCACTAGCTTATAACGATTTACCCGATGTTGTAAACAATTTGGTGCGAATTTCAGAAAATTCGGCTTTTCTAGGGTATAAACCGATTTTTACTCGGATGGCGCGCTGAGCGGGCTAGCTTTTTAGGTGCATCACCCGTTTCGGAACGAACTTGACGAACTCAACCTCTATGAAAAACTCGCCGAACGCTTGGGCAAAACCGAAGTCACGGCAACAAAGAGAACGACCAAGACAACCTGAATGATCAGCGCGTTGCGAAAACCAGCGTCAGCCTCGCCGAGGGTTGCAAAGTGAAAGAAAACTGTTCCGAAAATCGCAACACCAACCGAAGACATAACTGACTGCACTGCCGAGAGCACGCCACTCGCCGAACCGCTCTGCTGAGGTTCGACGGTCGAAAGCACAGTGTCAAAAATCGGCGCGGCAATCAGGCCGGTGCCGATGCCCGAAATCACAAGAGCAGGAACCATCTGCCAAATCGAGAAGTTGCCAAGTGAAGGCACCGCAAGCCACATCAGAACCACACCCAACAACTGAACCGCAGCACCGATTTGAAGCGTGAAGCGACCACCGATTTTTTCGGCCAAGAAAGCGCCGCTGATTGTGCCACCAATCGCCGAACCCAGCGCAATCGGAATGTTGCTTAACCCTGCGTCGGCCGAAGAGAACTTTTCGCCAAACTGCAGGAACAAGGTGAGAATCAGATAGATGCCCGTGAAGCCAGCGAAATAAAGGCCCAAGCCAGCAAGACCCATTGTGTAGGCGCGCTTCTTGAAAATGCTGGAGTCAATCAGCGGGGTTCCGCCTCGACGAGCGGTCATGCGCTCAGTCCAGGCAAACAAGAAGAAAACCGCGATTGAACCGGCAAGCATCAGGTAGGTCCAGAGCGGCCAACCTTCATCCTGGCCTTTGATAAGCGGGTAAACCAGCATGCCGCTAGCCAAAATCACCAAAAACGCGCCAATCAGGTCAATCTTGATTGTCTTGTCGGCCTCAGATTTTGGCAGGTATTTGAACGCAAGCACAAACGCGATTAGTCCGATTGGCAGGTTGACCAAAAAAGTTGCGCGCCATCCAAGATCAGCAATGTTCGCCTGGATGATGAACCCACCGATTACGGGGCCGAGAATTCCACCGAGGCCGAAGGCTGGGCCATAAGCCGCGAAAGCCTTGCCGAAATCTTTCGGAGGAAAAGTCTCGCGAATCAAACCAAAACCCTGCGGCAGCAACATTGCGCCCAAGAACCCCTGAATGAAGCGAAACACAATCAAGGCAAAAATGTTTGGGGCGAGCGCGCAAAGGAGCGACGCAACGGTGAAACCGGCCAGGCCAAAGAGGAACATGTTGCGACGACCAAAACGGTCGCCCAACCGCCCACCAAGAATCAAGCCCGAGCCAAGTGCAAGTGCATAACCACCAATGACCCACTGCAAGTCAGAGTTCGAAGCGCCGAGCTTCTGAGCCAAAGTCGGCCCCGCAACGTTCACAATCGTTGCATCAAAGAGGTCCATGATTTCGGCCACAAGCACAACAACAAGAACGAGCCAACGATATTTATAAGCGGTAACAGTGGTTTCAGACATG
>JBEGPW010000060.1:0-5000 GCA_041181225.1 Actinomycetota bacterium
TGGTTCTTGTGGTTCTTGTCAAACCTGACTTCTAAAAACCCGCAAGAAAAGCGCATGTTCACGGGCATCAGCGGCGCCTTGCTGTTCGCCAACATTTTGATTCTGGTGTTTTACCGAACCACCTAAAGGGCATCGCGGTGAAGGCTTGCGTCGCTAAACCGTGAGCGAATCGCCGATCTCTAAATAGGTGAAGTCGCCGCCGCCGGCTTCGGTGGTGGCTTTCACACGGCCATTGTTGAGCGTGTGGCCAAACTCACTGAGCAGGGCGTTGTGCGTTGCAAAACTGCGGCGGGGTCGCACGGCCGCCACGAAATCGATCACGTCACCTATCTTGAGCCACGGGGCAGAGGTCGGCACAGCCAGCACCTCAACTGATCGGTCGGGCAAGGTAAAGCTGTCGCCGGGGTAATAAACCTGGCCGTTAACCATCACTCCGCAGTTTTGCACGAGCGGAATGCTTCGGTGAATTTCGGCGTGAAGGTCGCCAAAAAACTCGAGGGTGAAGGGCCCAACCTCGATAAAGTCACCGTGGTAAACAGCCTGAGTGTTATAGTTGGTGCCGCGGGTTGCCGCCGACGCAGACAGACGGGCGCACACTTCATCCACGCTAAAAATCTTCGGGGCGAGGCGCCCGGCAGCTAACTGGGCCGCGATAATCGCGTCGATTTGGTCTTCGAAACAGTGATCGTCGTGAACGTGAGTAATCACGATTGCAACAACATTTTGCGTTTCGCCCATCGGCTCGGTGTAAAAACCCGGGTCGAGCAACAGCCGCTCGCCGCCGAGCTCAAACTCAATGCAGGCGTGGCCGTGTTTAGTAACTTTCATAACGTTATTGTCGCTCATTTGTCGCACGCTAAGTGGCACGTGCCTCGGCGTTCTAAGCTTGGTGCGATGAAACTTTTAGCATCTCGATTCGCGCGCATTCTGAATTCGGTTTGGCGGGCGATAATTCTAGGGTTTTCAAAATTGGTTTGGGGCCAACCGATCATCGTTTGGCTTTTTGCACTTGCAACAGCACTTTCTTTTGCGCTCGAGATGAGCTTGCCCACCGGTGCGTCACAAACTAGTTTTAATAGCGAGTTCGTCGCAACCGTTACCGTTTGGGCCTTGACAGTTTTAGCGGGTGTGCTTTCGGCTCGGTCGTCAAGTCGTGCAGCCTTGGATTCAACGCTCGCCTCCCGAGCAGGCGCCGCTCGTGCAACCGCAACGGCGCTGCTACTATGGGCGGTTTTTGCAACAATATTTTGGTGGATGCTGCGCGACCAACTCGGCGCAGACCATTTCTTGCGCGGGCTGTCAGCAATCTTGTTGCTAACCCCCAGCTTTGCTATCTACCAAGTTTTTTTGCAACGAGGTTTGCGCGATGCCGGCTATGAGACCGATGTCGTTTTGCTTAACAAAACTGGAACCCTTACGGCCGGTGCTCGCACGCTGAGCTTTGTTCAGGTGGCGGTGGGCAGTCCGTTGCAAACTCAAGCGCAAATCTTGGCTCTTGCGGTGGGCCTTGAGTCGGCCCAGTCGGGCGACTTGTCAAAGGCGATTCGCGACCGAGTCAAACGCCGAGGCATCAAACCAGTTGAGTTAAAAGATGTCATGAGCATTCCTGGTCTGGGAATGTCGGCAAGGTTTGAAGGCTCACGCTTGGTTCTCGGAGGCCCCGATCAGCTCGTTGCTCACAACGCCGACATCGACGTCGTCGACCTGGTGCGTGCTGACCAAGCGAACTCTGAAGGCCAAACGGTGCTCTACCTTTTGTTAGACGGGGTGCTTTGTGGTTATTTGGGCTTTGCCGACGAGGTGCGAAGCGAACTGAAGTTTTTTGTGCAACTTCTGCAATATCGCCGCAAGCGAGTTGTGGTTTACAGCAGCGACGCGCATGAAACGACCAAGTATTTCGCGACGCAGCTGGGCTGCACCGAATTTTACGGCGAGGTATTGCCGAGTGGTTATGAACCTTTGTTAGAAAAAATCCGCTCTGATGGCAGTCGGGTTTTAGAGAGCAACGATGTTTACAACACAGCACTGCAGGTTGAGCGGGCGGTTCGCGATCGCAGATTGCAAAACTTGTCTTTGGGTTTTACTTTAACGTTAGCGGCGCTGGCGCTTTTTGTTGGCGTGGCCAATCTCGGCACCGGGGTTGCATCGATTTTGGTGCCCGCAGTGTGTTCGGCAGTTAGTTTGTTAGTTGGTCAAATCATTTATGCGATTAGTCGGCGCATTTGGGAAATTCTGCCGAAAACAATTTTGACCGGCCAAGAGAGCATTGGGAGTGAAGATGAGCGATAGCAAAAAGCGCTTGGGCGTAATAGTCAACCCGACTTCGGGCAGGGGTGGAGGAGCCAAGGTAGGCGCCGAGGTGCTCGAGTTGCTCGGGGCCGCAGGTGTAACAGTGGTCGACTTGAGCGCCGCCGACCAATCTGCCGCCGAACAAAAAGCGCGCAAAGCTATTGACAGCGCCGAAATCGACGCCTTGGTTGTGGTTGGCGGCGATGGAACAGCCCAGCTGGGTGTCAATCTTTGTGCCGCCACAAACGTGCCACTCGGCGTCGTTTCGGCCGGCACCGGCAACGACACAGCTCGAGCGTTGGGTTTGCACGATGCCGAGCTGCCTCAGATTATCGCCAGGTTCGTTGCAACAGTTAGCTCACCGCGCAATGTTGACGTTATGAGGTGCGAGGCCAACGCCAAAACTTTTTGGTCGTTCGGCAGCATTTCGGCTGGTTTTGACGCACTCTGCAACTCTCGAGCTAATCGCATGACTTGGCCAAAGGGCCCGTCGAGATACACGCTCGCCATGTTGGCCGAGCTCGCGTCATTTAAGCCGATACGCTACCGAGCCGTCGTCGACGGCCACGAGCGCAAGTTCGAAGCAATGCTTTGCGTTGCGGCAAACGCTCAGAGTTTTGGCGGCGGAATGTTGATTGTGCCTCACGCACTTGTCAACGACGGCTTCTTTGACCTGCTGATTCTTCACAAGATTTCTCGCCCCGAGCTGCTTAAGGTGTTCCCTAAGGTGTTCAAGGGCAACCACGTGAATCATCCGGCGGTTGAGTTTTTGCGCTGCCGCGAACTGCAGCTTGAGGCCATCAGTGACGTTCACGGCCCAATGCCCTGCTTTGCCGATGGCGAAGCCATGGGTCACTCACCACTAAAAATCAGCATGCACGATGGGGCGCTAAGAGTTCTTGGCTGACCCATTTTCGCTGGCCCACGCGGGTCGCTTTCACGTGAGGTTTGTGGCATAATAGGCAGGTTGCTTTAAACGGCCCCATCGTTTAGCGGCCTAGGACGCTGCCCTCTCACGGCAGTAGCGCGGGTTCGAATCCCGCTGGGGTCACGATGCTCGTTCTCGGTGAAGAATTTCCCGGGGGCGAGTTTCCTTTTTAGGCGGTCTTTTGCCCGAGTTGCCGAATTCCCGTCAGCAACAAAATTATGCAAACCGGCACTAAGGCCACAATCGAAAGCCCCGGATAAGCGACGGCGGCCAACAACAGCCCGGCAAGGGCGCCACCCGTGGCCCCACTCAAACTCATGAGCGAGTCGCTAAGCCCTTGAACGTGAGCTTTTTCTTCACCGGTGATGCTGGTCGCCAACAGAGCCGACCCGGCCACCGTGGCTGCCGACCATCCGAGGCCCAAGAGCAGTAAACCAATCGAAAGGCTGATGCGATCCATGCTGCCGAGCGCACAAAAAGCTAAAGAGACCAAATAAACGATTTGGCCGATAACAATCACGGTGACGCGGCCCAACCGGTCTGAAAGCCAGCCAAATATTGGGCTAAAAGCCCACATGCCGGCAACGTGCAGGCTAATCGTGAAGCCAACTATGACCAGGCTAAAGCCCATGAATTTCATGTGAACCGGCGTCATGCTCATAACTGCGACCATCACCATGTGACTCAGTGAGATTGCGATGACTGCATACTTGGCTGTTTTGTTGGCTCTCAAGATTGCGATGGCAGATTTGATTGAACCCTTGGGGCGAGCGCCAGAGCGGTTGGGGTCGAGGCTGCGAGCGATTAGCAGCGGGTCGGGTCTGAGGCCAATCCAAAATGCGGTTGCGCCAGCCAGCTGGGCAAAAACGGTAATCAAGAATGGTCCGCTCAAATGAGGCAGCCCCAGGGCCATGCCAAGTGAATCGCCAGGGGCAATCAGGTTTGGCCCGATAACAGCGCCAATCGTGGTAGCCCAAACCACAAGCGATAAATCACGCCCGGGCGAGCGCAAACTAGGCAGGTCGGTTGCCGAAAAGCGAGCCTGCAGGCTGATTGCGCTTGCGGCTCCGATAAAAACCAAACCCACGATGAGCACGGCAAAAACGTTTAGCACCGCAGCCAAAATGATCGTGAGCGCACCCAAAACGGCCAAGACGCCGCCGGTCGCAAGCGCAATTCGACGACCTCTTGCAACGGCAAGCCTGCTCAACGGAATCGCCCAAAGCGCGGCACCTAGAGTGCTGAACGTGCTCGCCGCTCCGCTCCAGGCCGCCGAGCCGCTAATCACTTCGGCTAGCATCGCGCCCGCCGAGAAAGTAGCACCAACGCCAAAGCCGCTGAGCATCTGACCTGTCATCAACGTGCGAAGCACTCTTTTTTGAAGCGCTACAACATTGATTTCGGTCATCTGATTAGCCTAATCGAAGCCCCTTGGCTCGCTTCAAAACCCCTGCCCGCGATAAACTTAGAGTTCGATTATTCGAAGGTAGAAAATGACTAGCAAGCCCATAACGCTGGCCGAAAAAGTGTGGAACAACCACCTTGTTGCGCGCGGCGAAAACGGTGCCCCTGACCTGCTCTATATCGACTTGCACCTGATTCACGAGGTCACCAGCCCGCAGGCTTTTGATGGCCTTCGCCTTGCTGGCCGCCCGGTGCGCCGCCCAGACCTGACGATTGCTACCGAAGACCACAACACCCCGACTTTAGACATCGACAAGCCGATTGCCGACCCAACCAGCCGCACCCAGATTCAAACCCTGCGCAATAACGCCGCTGAGTT
>JBEGPW010000061.1:0-3752 GCA_041181225.1 Actinomycetota bacterium
GCAAAGGGCGAGAACTAAACACGGATGCCCTCCGGCAGCTCTAGCCTTCAAACCCCGGCGCTAGCCCTCGAACCCCGGCGCTAGCCCGCAAAACCAGGCGCAACCCGCGGCCAAGGCCTTAGGCGCTCAAGTTGCAGAGCCAAGCTCAAGATCAGCGCTTCGCCGGCCGCGTTCGGGTGAGGCGGGGCGACAATCTGCACTCCGAGCGGCACGCCATCCGCCTCGTGCCACCCCGCCGGAACATTCGCCGCAGGCCAGTCGAGCAGGTTCCAAGTTGACTGATATGGCGCATAGCGAATGTTTGAGGCAAGGTTCGCAAACCAGCTGCGCTTGTGCCAGAGCTCGGCCCGCGGCCCTGACTGCGCCAGCGTCGGAGTAATCAGCACGTCATAGTCGTCAAAGAAACGCGTGATCTTGGCGCGCGAGCGCTCCACCGGTTTCAAACTCAGAAGCCCGGCCCGACGAGCAAACCGGCCCAGTCGCGCATGAGTGCGAGTGCGCGGGTTCAGAAGCGCCTGGTCAAGGTCGCGCGCATCAGCCTCGGTGCCCGCAAACCAGCGCGCAAGCAGCGGCAGCGGGTTTGGGTCATAGGGAAAGTCTGTTTCGGTCACAATGTGCCCAGCTGTCCGAAGGGCATCCGCCGTTTCTTCAAGGCCACGCCGCCACTGAGGGTCGAGCTTCACCAACACCGATGGCTCCCCCGCCGCAATAGCAATGCGCAGCGGGCGCGTAGGCTCAGCCACGTTAGCAAGCTCAGGTCGGCCAGCCATCACCGAGAGCAAAAGTGCTGCGTCTGTTACGGTGGTTGCGAGCGGGCCGTTCTGGCTCATTCCGCCCCACGAATCAAACCCGATGTCTTGCGGCACAACGCCACCGCCTGGCTTCAAACCAAAGATGCCGCAGTTGCCTGCCGGCCCACGAATCGAACCCATGCCGTCGTTGCCGTGTGCGAAGGGCACGATACCCGCTGCAACTGCAGCAGCAGAACCGCCGGATGACCCTCCGGGCGTGCGCTCAAGGTTCCACGGGTTTCGGCTGACGCCGAAGACAGAGTCGGTCGTGCCGAAAACGCACAGTTCAGGCACGGTTGTTAAACCTAGGATGACCGCCCCGGCAGCCCGAAGCCTCGCAACAAGCTCATGGTCTGCTGGCTGGGGTTCAGCGCTGGTTGCCGCCGAGCCAACGCGCATTGGCTCGCCCGCAACTTCGATACTGTCTTTGATGGCGATTGGCACGCCGGCTAGTGGCAGTGATGCTAGGTCAGCTCGCGCATCGAGCGCTGCGGCTTCGGCGAGCGCACGCTGTGCTCGCACAAGTTGAAACGCGCCGACGCGCGGGTCATGCGACTCAACTCGGCTGAGTGCAGCCTTCGTCGCTTCAACGGCAGTGGTTTTTCGTGCGCGAACGTCAGCAGCTAGCTCCGCGGCGGTGAGGAGATTCATGGCAAAAGTCTATTAGCCTGCGCTCGCATAGTCATGCAGAGGGGGCTGGTAATTATGCACCTTGCAACCAGTGCAAGAAACTAGACGGTCGATCGATAGGTACTGGCGACAATCCCCTTGTTGCAGGGGCTGGGGCAGCTTTCTTTCAGGTAGCCGCCTAACTTCTATTTTTCGCAGGCTATGCCGTCTTTATCACGGTCTTTAGTCTGGTTTTCAAGATATATTTTCGAACTGACTTTAGGTCTGTTTTTGGTAAGCCCACCCTTGTTCTTCACTGACTTAGATTTGGCAACGCCGCCAGGGTAGACCTTATTCAGCGCAGCACAGTTTGAAAACAATTTATCTGCGACTTTAACCGAGGCATGAGCGCCATTAGTCGGCACTAGAAGTACAAGAACACTTGCCAGCAAGGCAATCTTTTTCATGTAGCCCCCTTTTCGTTAAATAGAGTTTATGTTGTTTTCTTTTCAGCCAGTATCCAACTGGCGAACATACCCGCCCCTGCAGAGAAAAGTACAATCCCCAAAATCATTAGTACTCCAGCTACGATTTTGCCCGCTGTCGAAACGGGGTATAAATCCCCGTAACCAACGGTGGTGATTGTAGCCAATGACCACCAAAGTGCATCCGGAAAATTCAAAATCACAGCATCGCTCACATCTGATTCCGCATCCATCACCGCTACCGCACCTGTGAACCAAGTAAGCGGCAACAAGATCCCGATGTAGCTGGCCGTAGAAGCGGCGCGTGACTTGAGGTAAGGGCGCAGGGCTTTCAAAGCTAGCAGCAGTCGAAACACTCTCAAAATGCGCATGAATGGGATTGCCAGAGCGATTACCTCCATCCAACTTGATCGTATAAATCTCAGCAGGCTTTCTGAGGAAACCCATCTGACAATCAAATCGATGGCGAAAATTATCCAAATGAGGGTCGAGGTGACATCTAGGCATCGGGCTAGGAGCCCGTCGCTAGCGAAAATGACCTGGAGTGAGTACACTCCAAGATAAACAAATCCAAGTATCGCCATCGAAATGTTGATCGTCTCCTGACGCTTGAAAAGAACAGCTCTCAAACGCTGACGCAGGTTCAGCAATCCAACCACCTAGTCGACCAACCTTTCTTCCCCAATTTTCATCCTCAGAACAGAAGCGCTTCAAGCGGCCTGAGCTTAGTGTCCTTTTCGACTACCGCGAAGCGGCATCAACCACGTTCATCACGAGCATCGCTCGGGTCATAGGGCCTACTCCGCCAGGGTTTGGCGATAAGAAACCTGCGATGTCGGCCACGCGAGGGTCGACGTCACCCACGAGGGCTGCCTTGCCGTCGGGGCCGGCACCTTCGACGCGCGTGATGCCAACGTCGAGCACAGCCGCGCCTGGTTTGATCCATTCGGGTACAACGAAGTGGGCTACGCCAACAGCGGCAACGACGATGTCGGCGCGGCGAATGGCGTGTTCAACATCGGTCGAGCCTGAGTGCAACAAAGTAACTGTGGCGTCGATGCCCTTGCGGGTCATGAGCAAACCTAGTGGTCGACCAACTGTGACGCCACGACCGATGATTGCAACTTCGGCGCCGCGGGTTGGCACATCATAGCGGCGAAGCAGCTCGACGATGCCGGCTGGTGTGCAGGGCAGCGGTGAGGTGAGCTCGCCCGAAACGCCAAGCACTAACTTGCCAAGATTCAACGGATGCAGACCGTCGGCATCTTTCGCCGGGTCGATAAGCTCGAGCATTTCGTTGGTGTTGAGCCCAAATGGCAACGGCAACTGCACGATGTATCCCGTGACTTCGCGCGCTTCGTTGAGTTCGCGAATCGCTGCGCGTACATCCGCTGCCGATGCGTTAGCTGGCAGGTCAACGCGAATCGAGTTGACGCCAACCTCGGCGCAGTCGCGGTGCTTGCCGGCGACATAGCTGTGTGAACCTGGGTCGTCGCCAACGAGCAGCGTGCCCAAACCTGGGTTGATGCCGCGCTGCTTTAGAGCAACAACGCGCTCGGCCAACTCGGCCTTGATTGCCTTGGCTGTTGCCAGGCCGTCGAGCTTAATCGCGGTCAAGCGACTACCAGGTTTCTAGGCCGGAATATAGCGGAAACTTCTCGGTCAAAACACGCACGCGCTGGCGAAGTTCTGCAATGTTTGGTTCTGGCTTTAGAACCGAAGCGATGATGTCGGCAACCTCGGTGAACTCGGCAGCACCAAAGCCGCGAGTTGCCAAAGCTGGGGTGCCGATGCGCACGCCCGAGGTGACCATTGGTGGTCGTGGGTCGTTTGGCACCGAGTTGCGGTTAACGGTGATGCCGGCTTC
>JBEGPW010000062.1:0-7523 GCA_041181225.1 Actinomycetota bacterium
TGTCACAACTGTTCACTTTTGAGCACACTTTTTTCTCGTTTCACCAGGTGCTCAAGTTTCTTGTAATACTCGTCACAATTCGTCGACCAGAGACCAGAAAGCCAGTTGAATGACATCCAAACTGCTCAAATCTAAAACCCCGCGAGCGATCATCCTCGTTATTGCACTAATCGCAAGCCTCTTCACCGCTGTAACCGCATCGGCCCCGGCTAGTGCGGCCGGCACCTGGACGCAACGAACCCAATCAGGTTCGAAATCTTGGCAGTCTGTAGCTTCTAGCGCTGACGGCACCAAACTTGCCGCAGCGGTCAACGGAGGATTTATCTACACCTCGACCGACTCAGGCGCCACCTGGACCGAACGAACAAATTCAACTTCGAACTACTGGACGTCTATCGCGTCAAGTGCTGACGGCACCAAACTTGCCGCAGCCACCGGCCCAGGATACATCTACACCTCGACCGACTCAGGCGCCACCTGGACCGAACAAACAAATTCAACTTCGAAATACTGGACGTCTATCGCCTCAAGCGCTGACGGCACCAAACTTGCCGCAGCCGCCAGCGCAGGATTTATCTACACCTCGACCGACTCAGGCGCCACCTGGACCCAACAAACCCAATCAGGTTCGAAATCTTGGAAGTCTGTAGCTTCTAACGCTGACGGCACAAAACTCGCCGCGGTGGTGAACGGCGGTTACTTATACACCTCGACCGACTCAGGCGCCACCTGGACCGAACGAACCGGCCCAGGCTCTGTTTACTGGGTCTCTGCCGCCTCTAGCGCCGACGGAACCAAACTCGTAGCCGCGACTTCGTACGGTGCGGGCTTCAACCCGGGTAGCATCTTCACTTCGACCGACTCAGGCGCCACCTGGACCGAACGAACCGGCCCAGGAAATAAGGTCTGGACCTCCGTCGCGTCTAGCGCTGACGGAACAAAACTTGCCGCCGCGGAAAATAACTATGGCACCGGTTCGATCTTCACCTCGAACGACTCAGGAGCTACCTGGACCGAACAAACCGATGCAGGAAGCAGAACTTGGACCTCAATTACTTCAAGCGCTGACGGAACAAAACTTGCTGCAACACTTTACGGAGGCGATATGTGGACCTACCAGGCGCCCGTGCCGAGTTGGACCGAACAAACCGGTTCCGGCACCCATACCTGGGAGTACATCGCTTCTAGCGCTGACGGATCCAAACTCGCCGCTGCGGTAAATGGCGGATACATTTACACCTCGGCAGACTCAGGCGTAACCTGGACCGAACAAACCACTGCCGGCGCCCGTGTTTGGACTTCAGTTACCTCAAGCGCTGACGGATCCAAACTTGCCGCTGGAGTGTATGACGGATACATTTACACCTCGGCAGACTCAGGCGCAACCTGGACCGAACAAACCACTGCCGGCACCCGTGGTTGGAATGCTATCACCTCAAGCGCAGACGGATCCAAACTTGCCGCTGGAGTGTATGGCGGATACCTTTACACCTCAACCGACTCAGGCGCAACCTGGACCGAACAAACCACGGCCGGCGCCCGTGTTTGGACTTCAGTTACCTCCAGCGCTGACGGATCCAAACTTGCCGCTGGAGCGTATCGCGGATACCTTTACACCTCAACCGACTCAGGCGCAACCTGGACCCAACAAACCACTGCCGGTTCTCGCTCCTGGAGGGCAATCACTTCGAGTGCTAATGGAACCAAACTTGCCGCTGCGGTAAATGGCGGATACCTTTACACCTCAACCGACTCAGGCGCAACCTGGACCGAACAAACCACCGCAGGCGGCAGAGGATGGAAGTCAATCACCTCAAGCGATGACGGAACCAAAGTTGCCGCTGGAGTGTATAACGGATACATTTACAGCTCAACCGACTCGGGCGTAACCTGGACCGAACAAACAACGGCCGGCTCTCGCTATTGGAGGGCAATCACTTCAAATGCGGATGGTTCCAAACTCGCCACTGTGGATATGTTGGGTAGCATCTGGACGTACCAGGCACCGGCGCCGGCACCGACCGTCACCTCGGTTTCGCCTAACAGCGGAACCATCGCCGGTGGCACACCGATCACCGTGACCGGCACCGGTTTTGTTGCCGGAGCTACCGTCACTGTTGGCGGTTCGGCTTGCACCAGCGTGAGTGTTGCTTCAGCGACCTCGATTACCTGTGTAACGCCATCGGGCACATCAGGGGCTAAGGATGTCGTTGTGGCCAACGCCGACACTCAGACCGTCACCGCAACTGGTGCCTTCACCTACACGGCGCCAGTGTTCTCTGGTTCAACCCCTGCGATTCCGAACACCTACGTTGGTTCGTTCTCGGCAGTTCAAACCGAAACCATCACTAACACCGGCAACGGCAATCTCGTCTTCGGTGCTGCAGCAGTTAGCGTCACTGGAACCAACGCAGCTGATTACACAATCGTCACCGATGGCTGCTCAAGCCAAACGGTTGCACCAGCTGGCAATTGCACGGTTACCTACAAGTTCAAGTCACTTGTGGCTGGCACCCGCACCGCAAATCTCGTATTTGCAAGCAACGCGGCCAGCAGCCCTAACATCGTTGGTTTGACCGCAGTCGCGATG
Source organism: Actinomycetota bacterium (assembly GCA_041181225.1). Classification (GTDB taxonomy): domain Bacteria; phylum Actinomycetota; class Actinomycetes; order Actinomycetales; family Microbacteriaceae; genus Rhodoluna. The sequence continues at coordinate 2,591 of JBEGPW010000062.1, forward strand.
GGTGTTGTGACGATTCGCAAGATTGACGAGTCGTCAGGCTCAACCCGCGGTGGAACAACCGTTGAGATCACTGGCACCGGCTTCAACGCCGCAGCCACCGTGACAATCGGCGGGGTCAACGCAACAGTTAGCAAGCGCAAAGGCTCAACCAGCATTACCGTGCGCACGCCAGCACGCGCAACCGCCGGCAAGGTGCTCGTCGTTGTGACAAACCCTGACACCGGCAGCGCAAGCTACAACGGCTTCACATACAAAGACAAGAAGTAACAAATCCCCCAGTGAAACGAGTGTGCCCCTGTCGTCGACGGCAGGGGCACACTCTATAAATCAGTTTGGCTAGATTTTTTTCTTGCGCAATGACAAGACCTTGCGCGAAATTGAAAAACGCAAGAACATGAGACGGAAAAATGGAAATAATTTATTTTGTTGGAACGCTTTTATTGGCGCTTTTTTCAATTGGTGCCATTCTGGCGATAGCCCTGGCGATCGGCTTTATTGTCGAGATAAATCGAGCGGAATCGTCACCGTCAGAGTGAAGCCCATCCCAGGTTTTGAGCTCACGACCTTGGTGGCTTTCAAGATTGACACCCACGAGTCAATGACCGCCGTGCCCACTCCCGACACTGTTTTGGCGATGTCTGCCCCTGGCCCGTCATCTGAAACAGCGATTTGGATTGTGTCGTCGCTAACCCGCGAGAGTTTAACCACAACTTTTTTTGCAGGGCCATGGGTAATTGCGTTGACGAAAGCCTGTTCAACAATTCGATAAACCCCCAGAGCTAGCTGCTCGTCATGATTTACCAGATTGTCTTCGACATCGATGTCAAAATCAATGCCGCTGTCAAGCTGCAGTGAAAGTTCAACAATTGCGGTTTCTAGACCCATGCCATCAATATTTGGTGAAAGAATCTGGCCGACTAACTTTAGGTCTGTGCGACGAATTTTCTCTAGCCGACTCGTGATTTGCGAGAGCTCTAGGATGTTTTCACCGTCAAGCCTGTCGCCAACGGTCTCGATTCTCATGGCTAAAACCATGAGCTCAGATTGAACGCGGTCGTGCAAAAACTGAGTCATCTGCTTTCGCGTTTGTTCGTCTGCCCGAACCAATTCGCGACGATCGCTTTCGAGTTTTTCGACCAAGTTGTCAGCTCTCGCGAGACGGCCCATGATGGTTCTTTCGGCACGATGCATAAGCGAAAAAACAAACAAAGTTATGACCGAAGCCCAGAAAAACAAAACTGGCGAGCTTGTGATGTCAAAACCAAAACTGAGGCCAAAGTTTTTTTCAGCAAGAGGCCTAACGAGGCTTCGCAAATATCCAACAAGGGCAAGCCCAGCGCTGATCTCAATGTAGTAACTGAAAAAATTGTTTGAAGACCACCTGCGATACCTAGCAAACAAAATCGTGACTCCGGCGAATGCCCCGCTTAGCAACACAGCGATGGCCAGCGCAGCGAGAGCCACCCGCCACCGCGGGTATCCAATCTCAGCAGCAGTGACGTTAGGCAAGAATCGGCTGATGTAATAAGACAGAAAAAACAGAAACACCAGCGTCGGGTTGTAAGGGGCCGGTGCAAAAAATGCCAGAGCACTTCTTAGTCGCTTCAAAATCATTCCGACCGCGTTAACTCTAAATATTTCATCAGCGCGAGCGCTTTGATGTCAGATTTTGTTTCTGGTTTAGGCACCAAAATCGCGTAGGCTCTTGAAGTCTCTTGCCTAACATAGGTGTAGCTGATGCCAAGTTCTTGCGAGATTTCTTTGGCGTTTAGACCCCTAGCTTTGAGCGACATGATGGCTCGCTGACGGGCTGACAGCGCAAGAAGAACCGACGAATCTTTTCCAACGGAATTTGAACGCGTGTCTAAAACTTGCTGCCAGTTTCCTTTGCCCTCGGCAGTTGAAGTCAACACGAGTTCGTAGTCCTTGATTTTCATTTCGGCCGACTTATCGAAAAACGACCATCCATGCCTCATTTTTTCGGGAACGCGCTTGACCATGCTGCCAACCGAGAACTGAGAATAGATGACGATTCCCAAGTTTTCGTTCGCTGCCCGAAGTGCGATGCCCAACTCAATGCCGTTCAAGCCATTCGGTTCGAGTGAGAAGTCGATCAGCGCGACATCGGCCTTAGCCTCAACTTGATTTTCTATGGCCTCGCTCGCCAACCCGAACTTCCCAACGATTTCAAGCGACGAAGAGGATGCCAACATCGTGCCCAACAGAGAGCGTAGGGCCGGGTCGTTCTCGATGTAGAGGACTCGAGTTGCGCGCATCCCCTATTTTTGCATTGCCTGAGCCACTTGCGATAACGAGTTGTCACAAATGTAAGCAGAAGAGTAACAAAAGACAGATTTTTAGGAACTTTGCGCAGAAACGGCAAAACTCATAATATTTGGACCTTTTGAGCAGGAACGGCAATGTCAATGAATAAGACTCTCGCACGCATGACCACTTTGGCTATGGTGTTGGCGCTGCTAACCACCTTGCCTTTGGCTGGAACTTCGGCAGCCAACGCGGCCGGCAGTTGGACAGAACAGACTAACTCGGGCTCGCGTAACTGGTATTCGATCGCTTCGACCGGCGATGGATCAAAACTGGCCGCAGTGGTAAACGGGGGAAGTATCTGGACATCCTCCGACAGCGGTACCACCTGGACTGAACGGGCTGGGGCAGGAACAAGAGACTGGGTTGCAATCGACATAGCGCTCGGCGGCACCAAACTAGCAGCGGTTGCGCAATATGGAGGAATCTATACCTCAACCGATTCGGGTGCGACGTGGACCGAACAAACAACTGCGGGGAGCAGAAATTGGCGCGCAATCACTTCAAATAGGGGTGGCACCAAACTGGCCGCAGTTGACTACGGTGGAAGTATTTGGACATCAAACGACTTCGGTGCGAGTTGGACTGAACGAACCAGTGCAGGATCAAAAAACTGGGTTTCAATCACCTCCAGCGGCGATGGAACAAAACTAGCTGCGGTGCAGTTCTATGGTTACATTTTTACCTCAGCCGATTCTGGTGCCACGTGGACCTATCGATCTAACGCTGGCAGCAACTCAGGCTATAACCAATGGAAGTCGGTCGCTTCGAGTGCAGATGGCACAAAGTTGGCCGCCGTTGCGTTTTATGACAGCCACGTCTACACCTCAGCTGACTCAGGTGCCAACTGGACGACCCAAACCGGGGGCACGACAGGCTACTGGCAATCAATCACATCAAGTTCTGACGGCTCGGTTTTGGCGGCAGCACAATCTGGTGACTACGTTTATCTGTCAGATGACTCTGGCGTGAGTTTCACCGCCCAAACTAGCACCGGAACGAAAACGTTCACATCGATCGCGTCAAACGTTGACGGTTCGAAACTTGCCACAACGGTAAACGGCGGCAAAATCTGGACGTTTACAGCCCTTGGCCCTGCCCCAACCATAACTTCGGTTTCACCAAGCAGCGGAATGCTTTCGGCTGGAACAACCCTCACTATCACCGGGACTGGCTTTGCAGAAGGCGCTGGTGTCACTGTTGGCGGCACCGCCTGCAGCAACGTCAGTGTCGTCTCGGCGACGTCAATAACTTGTGACACCCCGGCGGGCTCTGAGGGGCAAGTGGATGTCGTGGTCAAAAATGCTGATAAACAAAGTGCAACGTCTAGAAACGCTTTTACCTACGTTGCAGGGCCAACTTTCACTTCTGTGTCGCCATCAAGCGGACCGGTTGCGGGTGGAACCCGAATCACAATCACCGGCACCGATTTTCTTTCGGGTGACACAGTAACGTTCTATGGCTCGAGTGGTTTACTAGGCTCCTGCACGAGCGTGACCGTCGTGTCTTCGACAACAATCACGTGTCTTACACCAGCTGGTTCTGCCGGGGCAACTGACATCAACATCGATGATGTCTACTCGCAAAATGCGCTTGCAACCGAAGCCTTCACCTATCTTGGATCTAAATTTTCTGCCAACGCGCCAACGGCATTGAGCCTTCGACTCGAATCAAAAACTTCGACGTTGCAAACCATGACTGTAACGAACACAGGAAACACGGCACTCAAGTTTGGCTCACACTCAGTTTCTAAGACTGGTGCCGACGCGGCAAGCTTCTCTCTGATATCAGATAGGTGCTCTCGTCACTCAATCGCACCTGGTAAAACTTGCACCGTTGGTTATAAGTTTTACCCTTCGGCAGTTGGCAATCACACCGCAAACCTAGTGTTTGCAAGCAATTCCCCTGGAGGAACGAACACGGTCGAAATCACCGGCGTGGGCTTGCCAAAGAAAATCAGCGTCGTAACCGTCAGCCGCATTAAAGCTTCCTCGGGCAGCACGTCGGGAGGAACCTCCGTTACCATCACCGGCTCAGGTTTCAACAGCTCCGCCACGGTAACAATCGACGGGCAGACAGCAACAATCACGAAGCGACGTGGCAGCACAACCATCGTCGTTCAAACCCCAGCCCACGCGGCTGGCCAAGTACTTGTCGCTGTTACTAACCCAGACAGCGGCACAGCAGCCTACAACGGTTTCACATACGTTCGGTAGGTCAAAGCTAAAACGGGAGTGCCTCTGGTCTTTGGCCAGGGGCACTTTCGCTTAAGTTGAGATTGAGTCCCAGCCGAGCTCGGCGACCGGGGCTCCGTCGAGCAACACGTCGACGCCGGCTGAAGGCGAGTCTTCGCCTGAAGCTTGCGCGCGCTCGATAACTTCACCAATGCGCTTGAACCCGCGCGGCAGGGTGGCGTCGGCAGCAAACGTGGCCAACAGCGAATGGTCTTCGCCCCCGCCCAAAACCCAAGCAAAAGCGTCAGCTGAAATCCAACTGGCGGCACCCTCGAGCACGGCCTCATAACCCTGCAAGGCTTGGCGCGCAAGAGCAATCGAAACCTGCGACGCTTTTGCGATGCGAGCTGCATCGCGCGCTAGACCATCAGACA
>JBEGPW010000063.1:0-10267 GCA_041181225.1 Actinomycetota bacterium
TTGCGCATTTTCGCCAATGTGGCTCGGGCAGTTCTGTTTAGCTCACTCGTCTTTGAACTTTTTGCAGGCATCACGCAGCAGAAAATCGCCCCGCTAGTTTTTGATCGAATTCCGGGAGCAAGCGGTGCACCTTATTACTGGAGCGAGGCAAACATCTTTAACGGTGATCGCATTCAAGGCATCGTGGCTAACGCAAACACGCTGGCGGCAATCGCAATGGTCGGCGTGATTTTGTTTGCGGTCGAACACATGATATTTGGCGTCGCGCGTTGGCTGAGCTGGGTGAGCTTATTTTCAGCCATTGCGACCATCGCGCTAACAAAATCGGCCGGTATTGGTTTTGCACTCATCACTGTGATTTTGGCGGCTATTGTATCTTTTGCGGCCGAAGGCAAAGACCGCGAAACCCGACACCGTTACTACCGTTTGGCCTGGACCGGCAGCGCAATCGTGCTGTTTTTTATGTTGGTGTATCGCAACGAGGTTTTCACATTTATCGGTAAGAGCCCAGACATGACTGGCCGTTCAGGAATTTGGAAGAATGTCTTAGCGCTGGTCGCCGAAAAACCAATTCAAGGATGGGGTTGGGTCAGCTACTGGATTCCGGGCATAAAACCGTTTGAGGGTCTTGGTGTTGTTAACGGCGTGGAGTACTACCAGGCACACAACGCTTATATCGAAATGTTCTTCCAACTCGGTGCCATCGGTCTAGCCCTGCTGATTGCTTTGCTATTCGTTGCCTTCGTGAAAATTTGGCGGCTGGCAGTTCGACACACCAACGCGCTTTATCTCTGGCCAATTCTGCTTTTTGTCGGGCTGTTGGCTCAAAATCTAACCGAGTCGAGAATGTTGGTAGAAATCGGTTGGGTCTATATCGTTCTGCTCACTGTGAAGGTTAATGAACCAATTGACTCACTCGAACCAATCGGGCGTTCGACAAAACGCGTCAAGTTGGTTCCTAAGCAGCTTCGAAAGTTTGTCTTTAAGCCTAAGGAATAAGCAGAAGCTGACCAACCTGAATGTTGTTGATGTTGGCAATCTTGTTGGCTTTTGCGATTGCAGAAACTTTTGCCAGAATCTCACTTCGGGTTGCACCTTTTGGCAAGAACTTGATTGCGATTGCGTTTAGCGAATCACCTGAAACCACTCGGTAGGTTTGTGGCGTTGGCGTAGCAGTTGGCGTGGGCTTCGGTGTTGGCTTCGGCGTCGGAGTCGGGGTTGGAGTAGGTTTCGGTGTTGGCGTAGCAGTTGGAGTGGGGCTTGGCGTCGGCGTTGGGCCATTCACCTCAGGCAAGTTGATTGGGGTTTTCGTGGTCTTTCTAATCGGTTTTCCGGTCACCAGCAGCTCACTAAATGCGAGGCTCACCTTCAAAGCAGCCGGCCCGTTACCTCGAAGCGCTTGGTACTGTGCCTTACCAGTCAACAGGCGCTTTTGATTATCTAGCACCAACCAGTATTTTGCATCTGGTGTAACAATGAAGCGCCCGATTGGTGAGGTTGCCTTCCGAAGAGAACTGCAGGTCGAGGCATCCAAGGTGATTTGAGTGCCAGGATAATGGCCCGCCCACCCCGCGTTTAGGGCGTGCAGCGCGCCATCGGCCGCAACGAACACGGTTTCGCCACACTGCACTTTTGGCCCGGTGATTGTGCCGGTTAGCGAGAAGGCAGCGACCGCAGCCTTGACATAACTCTTTGGGTTTGAAAGGCCAAACTGTTTCGCAATTTTTGTGCTTGCCACCTTGACTCTCGAGTCGAGCCCATCAATAAGGTAGGTGTCAGTTTTGCCTTGGATTTCGACGAAGCTGGCAGGGGCAATTTGAGGCTGACCCACTTCAATTTGATTGAGCGCGACCTCAGGAATAACCGCCACGGTTTTGTTTTCGATTTGCTCAAGAATCGCAGCTTTGGCAGCCACCAACTCAACCATTCGACGCTCGCCATTGCGAATCAAATAATAGGTCTTTGAGTTTGAAGCACGCGCAACCAGGGGTGCGGTTAGGGGTTGGCTGTCGACGGCCAACCTATTGAGAAACGCTTGAGACACTGGCACGGCGACGCCCTCTGAGAAAAATTCATTCGGGTTTGTGATTGGCCTCTTGCCAGCCGATGAGATTATATAAGTCTCTTTGCCTGGCCCCTCAACGATGTCGGTTACGAGGGTATTGGTCGAGATGTTTGAGACGCCTTCACTCGATAGGTTGCCACTTGAGCTTCGGAACCACTTTGCAAAGTCGGCTATCGAAGACACCGATTGGTCAATCTCAAAATAGCTTCCCCCAACAACTATCCCGATGTTTTGAGTGCTTCGGTTCACAAACATGCTGCCGTCTTTGGCGATTGGCGCGCCCCAAGGCAAGAAGTCAAAACTGGCGGCCGAGATTTTTGAAAGAGCGGGCAAAGTGATTTTTGCGTCAGCTACCGACTCGGGGTCGAGAATCTCGCGCCGCACGCCGTTTTGGATCAAATAGCTGTCTGAGTCGGTTCCCTGAACATAAGCGGTAACCGATCCGCCGGGGGCCAAAGCTGATATTTGCGAAGATGTCAGTTGAACGGCTTTGGTGCAGTCGAGGCCAAGGCTGGTTACCTGGTTGCAGTCGCTGAACGAAAAACGTTTGGATTCGTCGACAAAAAAGTATTGACCCGTTGCCGACGAAAAGACGCGCGTCAAGTCTCGCCCGAGTTTGAAACTTTCGAGATATGCCTGTGAAATTGTGCCAAGAGGGCCGAGCGGGGCCAGCGACGCAAGTAACGATGGGTCGCCCACCCGATAGCGCGTGTCGTTGACAATCAAGAAAACCTCGGATGTTGCGCTCTTCAATAGAAAGCCGCCACCGATTGGGCTTCCAAACCAGTCCCAGTAGTATCTCCAGAAATTTCGGTTGCCGTAGGCACTGCACGAGTCGCCCAGGGAATAAAGGTTTTTCAGTGCGGCGTCGTTTGGCGTGTAGGGCGTGTAGTAATAAAGATTTGCGGTTGCTTGGTTCTGCAACACAAACGATTTAAAGCCACAGGTTGCAGCCTTGACTACGTTTCCTTTTTTATCGAGCGTGGCGTAGCTGTTTGGGCTTAAAGGACGAGAAATGGTTTTGCCGGGTTTTAGATATGTATATGACCCTTTGGGGTTGCCATACCAGCGCATTTGACCCGCAGCTTTATAGAGCTGGTTGAAAAGCCCTGAAAAAACTTTTCCGCAAATCGCCGGGTTGCTATCTGGGCAGCCATAGCCGAGGGCCGCTTTATACATGTATGTCGTTGGGTTGGTGCTGCTGATTAGCCCCTGCTCTTTTTGAAGCATCACGAGTAACACCCTCGGGTTGATTCCGCAGGCATTAGCGACAGTAAAAATAACTTGTGCCGCCGACTGTTTTGGCGCTGCAACCACCGATGCGCATTTGCCCGGGTCAGCCGCAACGTCAGGAATATCTGTGACATACGACTTTAAGCAGGTAGGGGGTCCTTTAGCGGTGCAGTTGGTAACTTTTGAGTTTAAAAATCGTTGGATGTCTTCGACGGTCATGGTTCCGAAGTCATAAAACACGCTGTCGCTGATTATGTAACCGGGGTCAAAAGTTGCCCCCGAAATAGCGTTGGCGGGTTGATTTTCGGCGGTGATGGCAGTCAGGGCAGAGGTGGCGACCAGCAGCGCGAGGCTCGCTGCTAAAAGTCGGCCTGCCCTGCGAAGCATTATGGAATGGTCACCGCGAAGAAGGGAGATCTTCCACTGGCGGTAGCCGAGTCATAGGTGACCTGCACCGCTGCGCTTCCGCTGGCTAGGCCAGCGATTGGAACCATAATCGGAAAACACTGAGTGCTCGTGGCGTTTGCTTCGGCGTTTACCGCTGCAAAAGTTTTAGTAACCCCAGCGGCTTTCACACTCAAAATGCATTTTCCGCCGGTCTCACTAAAGTTAGTGACCTGTGCGATGACGGTCAAGGTTTGGGCTGTGGCATCGGCAGTTGCGTCTAGCACCTGAACTTCGGCTTCGATGCGCGTGGTCGAAGATGGGCTTGCGGTTGCGGTTTCTGACGGCTCGGGCGTTGCGGTTGGTGAAGGCGTTTGGCTTTCGCTGGCCGACGACGAAGGTGTCGTGGTGGGCAAATCGGTTGCGCCCCAGTTCGGATAAAAAATTGAGCAGGCGGTGAGGCTGCAGACACTCAAACCGACTGCGATTGCTGCAAAAATTCTTTTCACTTTGAGTCCTTAGTTTAAGGTTTTACTTCGCGACTTTTAAGGCGCTCTAGCCGTGAAGCTGTGCTTTAATCTTCGCTTGAATTGCTGCGAAATCAGGGTTAATCATGTCTATGCCGTTGGCTGGCACCAACTCGAGTGTGCGCATTCCTGAGCTTCTGCTTTTGAGAGCCAGGTTCACAAAGGTCGCCAACATGTCGCTCGAAATGTCGGTTCGCACCATGCGTTTGCCAGCTGCTGCAACGGCATTGAAGTGCGTCAAAATCGTAATCGGGCTTATCTGTTTGAGCACGGCGTTTTCTACTTCGCGCTGTCTTTCCATTCGCGCGTAATCGCTATTGCCATTCAGGCCGTGTCGAGACCTTGCATACCAGAGCGCTGTGGTGCCAGACATGTGTTGAGTGCCAGGCTCGATGAATGCCCTGGCGTCGCTGCCGTCGTCGAGTTTGCCACCGATCGGCAGGCGCATCTTGACATCAATCGTCACTCCCCCGATGGCGTTTATCAGACCTTTGAAACCCTTCATGTCGACCAACACAAAGTTTGAAATCGTCAAACCGGTAACACCCTGAACCGCCTCTTTGAGTGCCTGCAAACCGGGAGTTATTGAGGAATCAACCGCGTTTGGGTAGAGGTCTTGATGGTTATTCATCACATCGGTGTTGATGGCGTTTAGCAGGCATTCGTTGCCACAGTTGTATCCGTTAGGCCAAATCTGACTCATCGGCGAACCCGCACTGAACGGCACTTTTTGCAGATTGCGCGGCAAGCCAATGTTTAGTGCGTCACCCGAGAGAGCGTCAAGTGACAACACAGAAACGCTGTCGGTGCGCATGCCGATTCGATCTGCTCCAGAGTCAGAGCCAATGAGCATAATGTTGTAGCGGCCGTCCACCGGCGTTGACAGCCCGGTTCTCTTGAAAACACTTGAAATTAGCGATGACTGTTCGTGCGAAATGCTGGCAGCCGAGGCCAGCGCCGTTGACACAATGGCGATTGAGACCGCGAAGCTCAAGAAAATAGCCAATCTTGATTTCGCGGGTAATCGAGCAAGCCGAGCCAACGCAAGAGTGTTTAAACCCAAAATGAGATACAGAATTGCATAGGCGATGAAGACTGCCGCCAAGATGTTGGTTGTAATCGGTGAGGTTGCTAGCACCAGCAGGAGGTTGACGTCGATTGACGCAACTACCGCGACCGCCACAATCAGGCACCAAGCCAACAGGGTAGCTACCAGCGCAAGTCGAGCGAGTTTGCGATTACCAGCAACTAACTGTGGAGTCCCCGGCAAAATCAGATTGAGCCAAAAAAGCCAGCGTGCCCGGTGTCGCATCTGCACGGGCGTCGCGCTTTGAATGTTTCGAAATGCGCTGGTTAGCAGAAGTTGCTGCGAACCAGAGTTGCTTAAAGTTGAGATTTTAACTTCTCATTCTTTTCGGCAACAACAACGGCTAAGTTTTTGCGAAACTCCTCGAGTTGGGCGGTCAACCCCGAGTCAAAAGCCCCAAGCACCCGGGCGGCTAAGAGCCCGGCATTTCTTGCGCCACCGATAGACACCGTCGCTACCGGAATTCCGGCAGGCATTTGCACGATTGACAGCAGCGAGTCGATGCCGTCAAGTTTTGCCAGCGGAACAGGCACGCCAATCACCGGCAGTGTGGTAACCGAAGCCAGCATTCCGGGCAGGTGCGCTGCTCCTCCGGCGCCGGCAATAATAACTTTTATGCCTCGACCGGCTGCAGCCTTGCCCCATTCGATCATGCGCTCTGGAGTTCGGTGAGCTGATAAAACTTCAACCTCATAGCCGATATTGAACTCTTTTAGGGCGACTGCCGCCTCAGCCATTACAGACCAGTCAGAGTCTGAACCCATGACCACGCCGACCAATATCGCTTCTGACACAGTGGCTCCTAAAGTTTGATTTCGCTCCCCCAATTTTAGGCGTCGGCTCTCAAAATCGCGGTGGCGCAACACCCAGAAGCTAAAACGACTACCCGTGAACCAGAATGCCCAAGGCCTGCCAGACGCTCGCTGCGATTGCTGCGCTGTCTTCGCCGATTGCCGTGATGTGACCCATTTTGCGGCCGAGGCGTGGCGCTTTTGCATACCTGTGAATTTTTATTTCGGGATGTTCGGCCATGGCCTTGGCATAGTTTTCGACAAAACTGTTTTGGTCGTCAACCCCGAGCAGGTTAATCATGATGGCATTGCCGGCCGTCATTGACGTTTCGCCCAGGGGTAGGTCAAGCACCGCGCGAAGGTGCTGTTCAAACTGGCTGGTTACCGAACCCTCAATGCTGAAATGGCCAGAATTATGGGGGCGCATGGCCAGCTCGTTGATTAGTAGGCGACCGTCGTTGGTCTGAAACATTTCGACTGCCAAAACGCCTGTGACACCTAGACCCTCAGCTACATGAGCTGCGATGGCAACAGCCAGCTCAAGCATGCCTTCGGTTGCACCTGGCGCAGGCGCTAGAACTTCGGCACACACCCCACCGCTCTGCGTGGTTTGCACCAGAGGCCAGGCTCGAAACTCGCCACTTGGTCTTCTGGCGCTGAGCTGAGCAACCTCGCGCACAAAATCCACTTTTTCTTCGGCTAACAGCTCACCGCCAAAGCCAGCTAGGGCTTTGGGCTTCAACCAGTCGGCGGCGTCAGAGGCGCTGGTTATAGCTCTTACGCCCTTGCCGTCATAGCCGCCGATTGGGGTTTTTAATATCGCCTCGCCACCGTGGGCGGCAATGAACGCATCGAGTTCTTTGGCATTTCTGACGGCAGCCCATTCGGGCATCGGCAGGTTCAATTCGGCAAGTCGCCTGCGCATTTCAAGTTTGTTTTGTGCAAAAGCCAGAGCCGCCGATGGTGGTTGAACGTTGACGCCTTTTGCTTCGAGTTGGCGCAAAATCTCAAGTGGAACATGCTCGTGATCAAACGTGACTACGTCAACAGTTTTTGCAAACGATTCAACAACGTCAAGCTTGGTGTAATCACCAACCTGAGTGGTTGCAAGCGCCGCCGGAGAGCCCTTCTGCTCAGCTAAAACTTTTAAGTCAAGACCGAGGTTAATTGCCGGAACCGTCATCATGCGCGCCAGTTGACCGCCGCCGATCACTCCAACTCTGGGTGCTTTGCTGTTTGACATGAAGATTAAAGCCCTCTAACTAACTGCTGCATTTCAAAGGCGAGTGCCTTGCTCTTAGGTAAACCAACTAAAACCAACGGGTCTTCCCCGAGAACAAAAATTGTGATGCGTTTGCCACGCCCAAACTCAACCGCCGAAACCTGATGCCAACTGATCTCGCGACGTTTTTGCCCAAAAAGGCCGTCGCGGGTGCGAACCCCGGCAGTTGAGACCTCAACCCAAGCCACGAGCTGGCGCACGAGCGGCACCATCCAAGCAAAAAAAACTAACAGGCCAGCCGCTGAATAAATAGCGATTGACTGCCAAGGCTCAAGCGAACGACTTTCAAAAAAAGTTAGGATGCCCGCAACGATTCCAACCAACAAAGTGGGCAGCAAAAGACGCCCCGCCCTGGGTCGCAGGCGCACTAACTTTTGATCAGCTTGAAAACTCACGTTCTAATTGTGGTGGGTTATTGGTGGCGCAAATGCACAACATCGCCCGCTGCTACCTGGATAGTTTGGTTTTCACTGGTTTCAACAACCAAACGACCTTGCTCGTCAATGCTGGTTGCCGTGCCCCAAATCTCATCGCCACCGGGCAAAATCACCTTGACCTGCTGGCCCAGCGACACACACCCCAACGACACCTGGTGTTGCAATCCGGCGAGCGCGGCGTCGCCGCCGTAGGCATTGAAGTCTCCCATTAGTTCGGCCAACGCGGCCAGATAACGGCTCAAAATATCGTCGAGGGTTACGGCGTCAATCGCCCCGCCGGCCTGTGCTTCGGCCACTGGATCGCCGAGCAGCGCCAGCGAAGTGGCGGTTTCGACCGGCAGCTGTTCGCGGGTGAGCGTGAGGTTTAGTCCCGCTCCCACCACTACCCCACTCAGGTCGGGCAGAAGCTCACTAAGCACACCACTGATTTTCTGATCGGCAACGAGAATATCGTTGGGCCACTTAACGCCAACTCGTAGGGTGTTTTGAGCATTCTCGGTTGGCGCGCCTAAATCAGCGAGTCTCCCGGCCACCGCGCGAGACATCGCTAGCCCGGCGAGAAGCGGCAGCCATCCCAGAGTTTCGATGGGTGCGAACGGGCGAAGCAAAACCGACACAAACAGCGAGCTGCCAGCCGGCGCTAACCACTGCCGACCCGAACGTCCTCGACCCGCACTTTGATAGCCGGCAACATAAACGCTAAAGTCTGGCCAGTTTTCGACACCTCCGGTTGTGGCCGCCGCAATCAGGTCGCTATTGGTTGAACCGGTCTCTGATATCCAGACCAGTTTGCGAGCGATTGCTTTGCTTTTTGCGAACTCCATGCTGAAAAGGTTAGCGAACGAGCGCTGCTTCGGTAGAGTTGTGGCAACCTGAAAACCACGGAGTAAACCTTGATGTCAGATCAAAACCCGATGGATGAAGCTCTCTTCACCACAGCCGGCAAGTTAAAAGACTTAGAAAAGCGCTACCACGAAGCCGTGCACGCAAGCGGCGAGGCGGCTATCGCGAAACAGCACGCCAAGGGCAAAAAAACCGCTCGCGAGCGAATTGCCCTGTTGCTAGACGAAGGCTCATTTGAAGAGCTAGACGAGTTCGTTCGCCACCGTTCGACTGCTTTTGGCATGGATAAATCGCGCCCCTACGGTGATTCCGTAGTCACCGGCGTGGGCACAATTCAGGGCCGCCAGGTTGCTGTGTTTTCGCAAGACTTTACGATTTTTGGTGGTTCGCTCGGCGAGGCCGCCGGCAATAAAATCATCAAAGTAATGGACTTAGCCATTGCCACCGGTGTTCCGCTAATCGGAATGCTCGACTCGGGCGGCGCGCGCATTCAAGAGGGCGTTATTGCTCTCGGCAAGTACGGTGAGATTTTTAAGCGCAACACCATGGCTTCGGGCGTCATCCCCCAGATTTCAATCATCATGGGCCCGGCCGCCGGTGGTGCCGTGTATTCGCCGGCCCTTACCGACTTTGTGATCATGGTCGATAAGACATCAAACATGTTCGTTACCGGCCCAGATGTTATCAAGACTGTTACCGGCGAAGACGTGGGAATGGAAGAGCTTGGTGGAGCCCTAACCCACAACAAAACTTCAGGAGTGGCCCACTATTTGGCGAGCGACGAAGAAGACGCACTTGATTACGCTCGAACTCTGCTGGGTTTCTTGCCCGAGAACAACTTGGCCGAGGCCCCGGCGTATGCCGCCTCAACTGAGTTGGCCGTGACCGAAGCTGATCGCGCGCTAAACACGATCATTCCAGATTCTCCAAACCAGCCTTATGACATGCGCGTTGTAATTGAGAGCATTGTTGACGGCAGTGACTTTCTAGAAGTTCAGCCGCTTTTTGCACCGAATATTTTGATTGGTTTCGCTCGCATCGACGGCCGCAGCGTCGGCATCATCGCTAACCAGCCAAACCAAATGGCCGGCACACTGAATATCGAAGCCGGCGAAAAGGCCGCTCGTTTCGTGCGTTTCTGCGACGCGTTCTCGATTCCGATTCTGACATTGGTTGACGTTCCAGGCTATTTGCCGGGTACCGACCAGGAGTGGGCTGGCGTGATTCGTCGCGGTGCCAAGCTTCTCTATGCATACGCCGAGGCAACGGTTCCGCTGGTGACGGTCATTACCCGCAAGGCATACGGCGGCGCATACATTGTGATGGGTTCAAAGCAACTCGGTGCCGACATTAACCTGGCCTGGCCAACCGCAGAGATCGCAGTCATGGGCGGTCAAGGTGCGGTCAACATTTTGTTCCGCGAAGAGATTCGACAGGCAGAAGCCGCCGGCGAAGACGTAAACCAGGTTCGCGCTCGATTAGCAGCCGAATACACCTACAACGTCGCGAGCCCCTTTTTGGCAGCTGAGCGTGGCGAACTTGACGGCATCATTGAGCCCGCCGCCACTCGCATTTCGGTGATTAAGGCAATGCGCGCCCTGCGCACCAAGAGAGCAAA
>JBEGPW010000064.1:0-4572 GCA_041181225.1 Actinomycetota bacterium
CCCAGGGTGTTGCGGCTGTCGAGTGCGACCTGATTCCTACTAAAGACGGCAAGCTCGTGGTTTTGCACGATGCCGATTTATCAACCACCACAACGGTTGCCGATTTGCCGCAGTTTGCCGATCGTCGCCGAATCTTGCAGCTGCCTTGGCGTGACATCGACGGCTGGTTTGTTCAAGACTTCACCTTGGATGAAATTCGCCAACTGCGAGCCAAGGAACGTTTGCCCGAAGTGCGTTCCGGCAGTGCCAAATTTGATGGTCAGTTCAGGATTCCCACCCTTGAAGATTTCTTGTCCGCTAGCTTTGCTAAGCCGGGAACGACTCTGATTTTAGAGGTCAAGTTTGCTTGGCTTTTTAAGAGTGCCGGGCTTGATTTGGGCGCCATTCTGGTTGAGGAGCTCAAGGCGAGTGACTGGCGCGAACGTGGCCTGAAGCTTGTGATTGAGACTTTTGACTACGCGGTTTTGCAAGACATCAAAGCCGGTTTGGCTGCTGCTGGTTCGCTCGAGGGTTTGACTTTTGTCTTGCTCACCGAACAGTGGCGCATCGATGACATCTTGAAGACCGAGACTGCCGCCGAGTTTTTACAGCGTTGCTCGCAAGACTTCGACGGCATCAGCTTCGACCACAACATGCTCAGCGAACCGGTGCACGAAGACAGCTCGGCGCAGTTTGGTGAGCCGAACAGCTGGGTCTCCGATGCCCGTGCGCTGGGGCTAACGGTCTACAGCTGGACGGCAAAGGTCGAGTCTGCGCAGTATTCGATTGAAGAATATTTTCAGCACTTCGTTGATTTAAACGTAGATGGCGTTTTTGCCGACCAGCCAGATTTGTTCATCAAATTTTTAGCCGATGCAGGTCTGGCTCAAACTGTCGCCAGTGTCGCTTAAGCTTCTAAAGTTATGAATGACCTCGAGTTTTTATTTGACGGCGACAATGGCAACACCGATGCCACGACGAGCCAGGCCGGCGCTCATCTTCTCGAAGGTCTAAACCCGCAACAACGCGCTGCCGTGGAATATCGCGGGCCAGCGTTGCTCATCGTGGCAGGTGCGGGCTCGGGCAAAACTCGAGTCTTGACGCATCGCATCGCCCACCTCTTGGCCAAAAAAGAGGCTTGGCCGAGCCAGATTCTCGCAATCACGTTCACCAATAAAGCCGCCGCCGAAATGCGCGAGCGCGTCAACCACTTGCTGGGCGAGGGCGCCGAGGGAATGTGGATCAAGACTTTTCACTCGGCCTGCGTTGCAATTTTGCGTCGCGAAAGCGAGCGCCTCGGTCACAACTCAAACTTCACGATTTATGACTCGGGCGACAGCCGCGCCATTTTGAAGCGATTGATTCGCGACATGGGTGGCGACATTCACAAGCTCACCCCGGCGGGAGTTTCGGCAGTTATTTCTAACGCAAAAAACGAGTTGGCCGACGCCGAAAGTTTCGCGCGTGCTGCCGACATGGCCGACCCGGTGCAACGCATGCTTGCCGAGCTTTTCGATCGTTACCAGCGCGAACTTCGCCGCAACAACGCGTTTGACTTCGATGACCTAATCAGCGAAACAGTTCACCTTTTTAGAAACTTTCCCGAAGTCGCCGCGCAATATCAGCGCAAGTTCCGCCACATTTTGGTCGACGAATACCAAGACACCAACCACGCTCAATACGCGTTGATTCGCGAGTTCACACGAGAAGCCGATGCCGAATTTGCTCAGGTCGACCCACGCACGGGCGCTATACAGGGCCCAGCCTCACTCACCGTGGTGGGCGACAGTGACCAGTCGATTTACGCGTTTCGCGGCGCTGACATCCGTAACATTTCTGAGTTCGAAAAAGACTTCACCGGGGCAACAACGATTTTGCTCGAGCAAAACTACCGCTCAACCCAAAACATTCTTTCGGCTGCCAACGCGGTCATTTCAAACAACTTTGATCGCCCAAATAAAAACCTGTGGACCGACAGCGGCAGCGGCGATTCGATTGTTGGCTACACGGGGTTCTCGGCTCACGACGAAGCCCAGTTCATTGCCGATGAAATTTCTAGACTTCACCGAGCCGGAACCGACTATCGAGACATCGCCGTTTTTTATCGCACAAACTCGCAAACCCGCGCACTTGAAGAAATCTTCATTCGTTCGGCTTTGCCATACCGTGTGGTTGGCGGCACCAAATTTTATGAGCGCCAAGAAATCAAGGATGCCTTCGGCTATCTCGTCGCGATTTCGAACAACCTAGACGACCTTGCCACGCGGCGCATTTTGAACGTTCCAAAGCGCGGTGTCGGTGATGTGTCAGAAACCCAACTCGCCAACTTTGCAACTCAAAATGGCCTTTCGGTTCGCCAAGCGCTCGGCCAAGTTGCTCAGATTGGATTCGGCGCAAAAGTTGCCGGCGCCATCAAGGGTTTAGGCGACCTGCTCGACGACCTCGAGTTGCTCGCAGCCGATAGCGGCGTCGATGTTGTCGTCAAAGAGATGCTCCTTAAATCGGGCTATCTTGAGTCGCTTCGCAATAGCCGCGACCCCCAAGACGAAGCTCGCGTTGAAAACCTTGAGGAACTTGTTTCGGTTGGGCGAGAGTTCATGCGCAACAACCCCGAAGGTCGCCTGCCTGATTTCTTAAACGAAGTTGCGCTGGTGGCTGCCGCCGACGACATCGATGACGAGTCGGGTTCGGTTTCGCTGATGACTTTGCACACCGCAAAGGGCCTCGAATACAACGCGGTGTTCTTGACCGGCATCGAAGAGGGTCTTCTGCCTCACCGCATGTCGTTTATTCAACCCGGTGGACTAAACGAAGAACGTCGACTTTTTTATGTGGGAATCACCCGAGCTCGTCAAAAACTCTTTTTGAGCCTCGCGATGAACCGCACGACCTTCGGCGAAACTGAATCTGCTACCCCGTCACGTTTTCTTCAAGAGATTCCAGCCGACCTAATCGAATGGCGTGAGTCTGGCGCTGGTCGCGCAATGACAAACGCGCGCTATCGCAATTCAATATCAGACGACCAAAACTTTGGTGGTCTTAGTGGCAGCGGCTCGGGCTACGGCGGCACTCCTTCTAAGCCAAAAACCGCTTGGGCCGGAGCCATTTCGGCCGTCCGCAACAACGATGGCTTACAGCTCGAGGTCGGCGACAACGTCGAACACGCCGACTTTGGCACCGGCACGGTTTTGGCTACCGCAGGCACCGGCCCGAAGCAAACCGCAGAAATTCGTTTTGCCGGCATCGGCGTCAAACGTTTGCTCGTAAAAGTTGCGCCTATCACCAAAATCGATGAGTAATAGAGGCTAGTCTTAAACGGTTGTTGCTTAATCGTTATCAAATTTCTTGATCGGAAAAACATTGGATTTATTTGAATACCAGGCTCGCGATTTGTTTGAAGCCTACGGTGTGCCAGTTCTTCAGGGCCTGATCGCCGACACCCCAGAAGAGGCCGAAGCCGCAGCTGCCAAAATCGGCGGCGTTGTGGTTGTCAA
Source organism: Actinomycetota bacterium (assembly GCA_041181225.1). Classification (GTDB taxonomy): domain Bacteria; phylum Actinomycetota; class Actinomycetes; order Actinomycetales; family Microbacteriaceae; genus Rhodoluna. Next base: position 3,474 of record JBEGPW010000064.1, read on the forward strand.
GGCTCAGGTTCAGGTCGGTGGCCGCGGCAAAGCTGGAGGCGTTAAGGTCGCAAAGACTGTTGCCGAAGCCCGCGAGCACGCCGAGAACATTCTTGGTCTAGACATCAAGGGCCACGTCGTAAAACGCGTGATGATTGCCCAGGGCGCGTCAATTGCCAGCGAACACTATTTCTCGATTTTGCTAGACCGCTCAAACCGCACTTTCTTGGCGCTCTGCAGCGTTGAGGGTGGCATGGAGATCGAGCAGCTCGCGGTCGAGCGCCCAGAAGCTCTCGCCAAAATCGCAGTTGACGCCATCGAAGGCATCGACCTAAACAAGGCTCTCGCAATCGCAAAGGCTGGTGGCTTCAACGACGAGCTCGCCGCCAAAGTTGCACCAGTTTTCGTCAGCCTCTGGAACGTTTTCAAACAAGAAGACGCCACACTGGTTGAGGTTAACCCGCTGGTTCTCGACAACGATGGCAACATCCTCGCTCTAGACGGCAAGGTCACTTTTGACGACAACGCAGAGTTTCGTCACACCGAGCGCGAGCACGTCTCGATCGCCCAGGTTGACCCGCTTGAAGCCAAGGCCAAAGCGCTTGAGCTCAACTATGTGAAGCTCGACGGTTCAGTCGGCGTTATCGGTAACGGCGCGGGTTTGGTTATGTCAACGCTCGACGTTGTTGCTTATGCCGGCGAAAAGCACGGCGGCGTCAAGCCAGCCAACTTCTTAGACATCGGTGGCGGCGCCTCAGCTGAAGTCATGGCTAACGGCCTCGACGTCATTTTGGGCGACTCACAGGTCAAGAGCGTTTTCGTTAACGTTTTCGGTGGCATCACCGCTTGTGACGCGGTTGCTAACGGAATCGTCGGTGCGTTGAACTCGCTTGGCGACTCAGCGTCAAAGCCTCTAGTTGTGCGCCTCGACGGCAACAACGTGGTTGAAGGTCGCCGCATTTTGGCCGAATACAACCACCCACTTGTCACTGTTGTTGAAACCATGGATGAAGCCGCCGACAAGGCTGCCGAACTAGCTAACCGCTAGTCGAGAGAGATTACACAAAATGGCTATTTTTCTAAACGAGAACTCAAAAATCATCGTTCAGGGCATGACCGG
>JBEGPW010000065.1:0-2641 GCA_041181225.1 Actinomycetota bacterium
GCAAAAAGTTCGAGTGCTGTTTTTACCGAGCTTTTTGGCATCGGCGCTAGAGCTTCGACTGCTTCGCGTGACCAACGTCTCGCCTCTTGGTAAGACGCTTCAGTGACTGGGTGATCGCGCAACTGGTCAACCACAAGTTGCAACTGCTGGTCGCTTGAAAGGTCGCCGTCGATAAGCTCAAGCAGCTCGGCAGCCGCGGCGTCGGTCTTAGCCTGCTCACGAAGCAACAGCACCGGCAGCGTTGGAACGCCAGCGCGCAGGTCGGTTCCAGGAGTTTTGCCCGAGGCGCCGCTGCGGTCTTGAAGGTCAATCACGTCGTCAATCAGCTGAAAAGCAACGCCGATTTTTTCGCCAAAGATGCGAAGGGGCTCGAGATATTCTTCGGGGGCACCAGAAAACATGATTCCAAGCTGGGCTGATGCTGCAATTAGAGAACCGGTTTTGTCTGCCAAAACTTGAATGTAGTGGTCGATTACGTTTTCACCCTCAGCTGGGCCGACGGTTTCGTGCAACTGACCGATGCAGAGCCGTTCAAAAGTTTCGGCCTGCAGGGTTAAGGCGCGCTCGCCCAGACGACTGACGAGTTGCGAGGCGCGCGCAAGCAGTAGGTCGCCGGTCAAAATCGCAACACTGTTTCCCCAAATTGCGTGAGCGGTTGGCACACCTCGGCGGGTGGGGGCTTCATCCATGACATCGTCGTGATAGAGCGTAGCCAGGTGGGTGAGCTCAACCACAACGGCTGATTCTTGCACGCCAAACTTGCTTGGGTCGCCGAGTTGGGCGGTGAGCAAAACTAGGGTTGGGCGCAGGCGCTTGCCACCCGCTGCGGCGAGGTGACGTGAGGTTGCGTCGGCAATTGGGTCGGTGTGGGCTACCGCTTTGATTAGGCCAACTTCAACTTCGGCGAGTCCGGTTCTTAATGAGTTGATGAGTTTGAGGTCGGTTACTCGGCGAAGCTGCTTGGGTATCGTGACGTCGACCATGCGCTTAGGCGGCCTTGAGTTCACGTGGTTTAGTGGCACTCGGTTTAGTGGCACTCGGTTTAGTGGCACTGTGAAGCGCAACCACTCCAAAACTTAGGTTTCTAACTTCGACGTTCTGCCAGCCGGCTTCGGCGATGAGCGCCGCCAGAGACTCTTGGCTATGCCAAGCCTCAATTGACTCTGAGAGGTAGCCATAAGCCTCTGGAGCTTTGCTGCTCCAGCCCGAGATAGTGGGCAAAAGTTTTGTTAGATAAAAACGATAGAGCGGGCGCAAGATTGGGTTCGTGACCTTGCTGAACTCGCAAATCACGAGTTTGCCGCCGGGCTTGGTAACACGCAACATTTCGCGAACTGCAAGCCCGGTGTCGACCACGTTGCGAAGGCCAAACGAAATGGTTGAGGTGTCGAACTCATTGTCTTTGAATGGCAACTTGGTTGCGTCGGCAAAAACAAACTCCAGTTGCGGGCGTTTTTTGCGGCCGGCGGCGAGCATGCCTTCAGAGAAGTCGGCAGCGATTACGCGAACGCCCGGTTTGGCATAAACCACACTTGAGACGCCTGTGCCAGCAGCGAGGTCGAGAATTGTCTGACCAGCTTTTGGCGCAACGGCTTTTAAAGCTGCACGGCGCCAAAGCTGATCTTGGCCAACCGACAAACACGTGTTTGTGATGTCATAGGTCGGTGCAACCGCATCGAACATTGCGGCGACTTCGGCTGGCTTCTTGGCCAAATCAGCTTTGCTCACGAGCCAAGTCTAACCCCCGCTTGAAGACCGTCGAGAGGGCGTTCGCTGTCAGCAATGACAGTCGAGTTGGGCGTAGGTTGTAGGAATAGAATCCTTGAGTATAAGGGTTCTCCTTTTTGTTTGATTCACCAAATTTTCTAAGACTGGTCGTCGATTTGCCGAGTTCTAAAGCCACGCCGCTGAGCGCAGAAACTCGCCTGCTTTCGCCAGAACTGCAACTTTCGCAGCTCATCAATTTTTTGCCAGCCGAAAACCCCTTTGCGTTCGTGCGCGGCGGTTCGGGAATCATCGGCTTTGGCGAGGCACTTCGCCTAACCGCCAACGGGTCAGATCGAATGTCAAAGCTAGCCGAAGCCTGGCGCGAGACAGTCGCCTTCGCAAGCGTCACAAACGACTTGTCTTGGCCGGGCAGCGGGCTCGTGGCTTTTGGTTCGATAGCCTTTGCTGACGATTCAGAGGCTGAGAGCATCTTGGTTGTTCCGCGTTTAGTTTTGGGCAGTCACGATGGCGCAGTTTGGCTAACTGAAATTCACTTGGATGGCGAATCTGGCGGCGAGTCAGGTGGCAAAGCCGATTGGTCAAAGATTTTCACCGACCACACTGGGGCTCCTCACGAGTTTTCGGCAGACCTTCATCCGGGGCTAATCACCCCGGAGCGGTTCACTCTAAATGTTGAGACAGCTTTGAGCGAGCTGGCCAGCGGGGATTTGCAAAAAGTTGTGTTGGCGCGAGATGTTGTGGCCGAGCTGCCGACATCGTTCGACATTCGTAATGTGCTTCGAGCTCTGAGCGATAGCTACCCAACCTGCTGGATTTATAGCGTGGATGGCACCTTCGGCGCCTCACCCGAGCTGTTAGTGAGGGTTTCGCACGGGCAGGTTTCGGCTCGAGTTTTAGCCGGAACCGCGGGTCG
>JBEGPW010000066.1:0-3816 GCA_041181225.1 Actinomycetota bacterium
TTTGGATGTCATTCAACTGGCTTTCTGGTCTCTGGTCGACGAATTGTGACGAGTATTACAAGAAACTTGAGCACCTGGTGAAACGAGAAAAAAGTGTGCTCAAAAGTGAACAGTTGTGACAACGCAGAGCTCTGCCCGCTGACTGCGTGCCAAAGTTAAGCGTGCGAAAACTTAAAGTTATTTACGTTGAAAATGACTCGGCATTGCGGGCGATGCTCAGCTCGATGCTCGATGCGGTTGAGCAGGTCAACCTGCTTGGCTCTTTTGCAACAACTGGCGAAGCGCTCAAAGCACCTGAAGTGCAAATCGCCGACGTGGCCCTCGTTGACTTTGCTCTCGAACGAGATGGGCTAAATGGAGTCGAGCTTGGAATTGCCCTTCGAAGCCTGAATCTAAACATCGGAATCGCAATTTATTCTCAACACGAGGTTGAGCCTCTAGTAACTCGCGTGCCTCGAGAAATGCGACCGGGTTGGTCTTTCTTTGAAAAAAGTGCATTCATGTCGGTCGAAGACTATGTAGACATTTTGAACGAAACAGCGCGTGGCAAAGGAAACTGGCAAGATTTTGAGCACGCCTATTCAGACAATCGAGCAAATAGCCTTTCTTTGCTGTTGTCGCTCTCCGGTCGCCAGCGAGCTGTGATGGATCTCGCAAGCGCCGGAAAATCCTCTATGGAAATTGCTAAAACTCTCGACATGACCTATGCCTACGTTCGCAAAGAACTCTCAAGAATTTATGCCGTTCTGGTGCCCGAAGCAACGGCTGCTGTAGACCAAAAAACGGCTGCGGTTTTGCGCTACTTAGAAATCGCGAAGTCCAATGTCGACCGATAAAAACTCAAGGTCAAAAAGCATAAAGCGGCAGGCCATCGAAAGATTCATTCTTGCCTCGATTTTTATTCTCTCGAACCTAACCGGGCGCATCAATCAGGAGCTGCTGGCGGGGCTTGCGTCTTGGGCCGGTTGGCTGTCAGTTATTGGGCTTCTTCTGTTTGTGATTTCTGCGTCAGTGATTCTGGTGGCCTTAACTATGACAATCGAGAGGCTTTTCAAGGCGGTCACCCGCAACATCCTTTTGATGATTGCAAGTGTTTATGTTTCGGTTCTGTTGGTTGCGGCATTGTTTTCAACTGTTGAGACATTTGTTTACAACGTTTTTCACTTCGAAATCATGGTTGAAGAGGCCAACATACCTGCTATTTTGCTAAAAAGTTTTATGTCAGCAGTTTTATTTACGTTGCTCTTCAGATATGAGTATCAGTCCACCGAACGTTTAGCTTTCGCCAAGAAACTCGCCAACACTCTCGTAAATAACCAAAAACAACTTATTGAAACTGAGGAGCGGCAACGTTCTGAAACGTCAAGATTTTTGCATGACCGAGTTCAGGCTCAATTGATGGTGCTGTCGCTTCAGATAGCAAACGTTGAAAAGACTGTTGGTCAAGCTGAAGCCTCAGAGCTTTGGCGCGTTAGAACGAAACTCGAAAACCTGAGAAGCATCGACCTTCGTCGCGTCGGGCAAATGCTCACGCCGAACATCCAAGACTTCGGTCTTCACCATTGCTTGCGGCAACTTGTTCAACATTTAGAGGTGGCCGACAGAGTTGAGTTGCGAATCGATGAGACTCTGAATCAGGATGCAGCTCAGCTGCAGCTGGGCATCTATCGAATCATCGAGCAGGCGCTAATAAACGCGATCACGCATGGCCCAGCATCCGAGATTAAAATCACAGCGACCGTCACGCTAAATTCGGACTATTTAGTTTCAGTGGTCGACAACGGGCCGGGCGCCATCCTTGCAGAACGAAGTGTAGGCTATGGAACAGCCGTGATTCAATCCTGGGTTTCGATTCTGGGTGGAACAAAAACGGTTGAGTCGTCACCAGGCCACGGCTACAAGCTGAGCGTGCTAGTGCCGGGTTCGACGGTTGGCTAGCTAGACGCCTGTGCGAGTGCGTCGGTCAGGGCGTTTGTGGTTCGACCGATTTCGGCGTTGTCATTTTTTGAGCGGATGAGAGAGCCCGCCTGGCTGAAAGCCTCGAGCAGGTTTGTTTTTAGAAACTCAAGACGCTCGTTAGCCCAGTCGGGGTCTAAGCCCAGACGTCTCATTTCTGCCTGCCAACCCTTCGACGTGATGTCGTCAAATCTATATTCGCCGCCGATGCTCATGGCCGAATATTTTGCCTGACCGCTGAAAAGAACTGTAGACGCCAGGTCATACAGGGGGGCAAAGCTGACGCTATCTTGCTTGAGCTGAAGTGAGTAATTCTTGGCGTGAGCGTCGGTGCACCGGGCCAAAACGTTGAAGGCTAGTCCCTCGAAAAGAGCGACAGAGCAAGAATCTCGGTCGACTCGGTGTTTCAGGTCTTCTAATAGCTTTGCGATGGCGGCTACTCCCGGCCCACCTTCATCCCGCTGATATTTCTTGGCCGGGTCAACTGATAGCGCTTGGCAAAGGTCTTCTTGGTGCACTCGCGTGGTCTTGCCGGTCGAATCGACTTCTCGGTCGAAGCGCTCAGTTATAAAAACACGAAAACCGCTAAAGCTTGATATTTCGGTAGCTGCAACTTTGAGGCCAAGGCTTTTGGCTGCCAACATGGTTTGGTGTTCTATCACGTCAAGGTTCTGCCAGCGCGCCGGAACCGGCTTGATGATGTGCGTTGACGGGTGATTTTGCGAAGGGATTCTGAAGTTGCCACTTTGGTCTTTTTTGAGAATCAACTTAGCCTGCGCCCCTGCAAGACTTAGCAAACCGCCAGCCGCTGGGCTTGTCGTGCCGTCTTCGTATTCGTTGATTTTTGAGAACAACAACTCAGCAATCTGGCGCTCAGTCAGAGGTTCTTGGGTTTCTCCAGCGGGGCGATCTTCGAAGTCGTTAGGTTGAAGCCCGTCTGGTAAAAGCTGCAGAGCCCCAGCAACCTCGCGCCCAATGTGGGTCAACAGGCTGAAAGGATTTCTTGCGTTTGCATCAAAGCGCTTCGCTATGGACTGCAGTGCATTTTCGTTATCGGGCAGTAAGCCCTTCATGAAAGGCAGAATGCGACTTTTAGGGTATGCCAAGTGGCCGATTGGCATCGAGAGAGATAGCGGCGTGAAATCAGACCGGTAATGGTCGGAGTATTGGAACGTCAGGTCACCCTGCGGTGATTGCTCGATTGAGCCGCACAGCTGACCTTCAAGCCAAACGTTCAACCGGCTCATCTAGTTGGCCTCTGGGTTCTTTCGGGGGTTCAACTCTAGGTCTAGCCCCAAGTCACTCATCACGCGCAGAACCTTGCCCAGCTGGGCTGTGCTTTTGCCGTTTTCAATCTCGCTCAACCACTTGCGCGAAACTTTGGCCTTGTCGGCGAATTCCTGTTGCGTTAGGTTTGCCTCTTCACGGGCCATGCGAATCGCAAGGCCGATGACACTGGGTGTTGCGCGCATTTCAGAAGACCTTTCGCCTTGACATGTAACCGTTCTTACACATTAGCAAATGTAACCGAGCGCACGCAATGTATTTTGTAACCGAACGGCCACTTTTTGATTTTTTGCGAACGCCGTCTTGAAGTGCGAGAAGGCGCTAAAGGTTCTGCAGCGCAGAGTTGAGCGTCACGCCAACACCGCTGCGAGGCAAGACCTCGACGCGGCCGGTCGTCGAGTTGCGCCTAAAGAGCAGGTTAGGCACACCGCTGAGCTCGACCGCCTTGACAGACCGAGGCTCGCCCTCATCGACGATGGCAACCTTGGTGCCAGCGGTGATATAGAGGCCAGCCTCAACCACGCTGTCGTCGCCGATCGAGATGCCCACGCCAGAGTTTGCGCCGAGCAGCGC
>JBEGPW010000067.1:0-11213 GCA_041181225.1 Actinomycetota bacterium
TCGCCGATGCCAAGACCCCAAAGCGTTGCTGCGTCGGCTTCGCCGCGGGCATCATCCACTTTGTTTGCAACCAAAATAGTTGGCTTGCCACTCTTGCGAAGCAGGGTGACAACGCGTTCGTCGGTGCTGGTTGCACCAACGGTTGCATCAACCACGAGCATCACAACGTCGGCAAGTTCAATAGCGATTTCGGCCTGAAGAGCCACCGAGCGGTCGATGCCTTTTGCATCAGGTTCCCAGCCACCAGTGTCGACGAGGGTGAACTTGCGTTCGTTCCACTCGGCTTTATAGGTGACACGGTCGCGGGTAACACCGGGCACGTCTTCGACAACGGCTTCGCGGCGACCAAGAATTCGGTTCACAAGCGCCGACTTGCCCACGTTTGGGCGGCCGACGATTGCCAAAACTGGCAAGGCTGGCAAATAGCCGGGCTCCCCCGCCGTTAGACGACCATCAATGACGTCGAAGTCTTCGTCGAGCAGGTCATACTCTTCAAGACCAGCACGAAGCGCGCGGATGCGGTCTTCGTCGGTGGTGTCATTGGCCAGCTCAGCGTTTAGCTCGGCGAGGCGCGCTAGCAGCGCTGGGTCGTCTTGGGCGTCGATGTCAAAAGCATCGTCGTCGTATTCATCGTCTTCTTCATAGTCAGCTTCGCCGGCGGCGTTTAGACCGCTGACATAAACGATTTCGGTTTCGAAATCAGCTTCGTCAAAATCTTCGGCAGGTGCGCCGGCTTCGGCGTTCACGTCAGTTGGTTCGATTGGCTCGTTTGTGTTAGCCATGTGAGGTTCCTTAGGTTTAGCTCGGCTGATTAATCAGATCGAGCACTCTTCTAACCGTTTGGTTAAAGTCAAGTTCGGTGGTGTCAACCAATGTGACGCCCTCAGCGGGTGTCATAAAGTCAACAACTTTTGCGTCGCTCGCGTCGCGTTGCGAAATTTGGCGCTTCAGCTTTTCAGCGGCCATTGCGTCTGAGCTAGGGTTTTGGCCTTTGGCCAGTTCAGCACCCCGACGTTCTAGTCTAACCGCTTCGCTCGCTGTAACCAAGAGGCGCTTTTGGGCGTCGGGCGCAACCACCGTGGTGATGTCGCGACCCTCGATGATGATGCCCGGCTTTTCGCAAGCCGCGGCTAGGTCGCGCGTGAGCTGTTTCATGAAGTCACGAACCACTTGGATGCGCGCCACTTGGCTCACAAACTCGGCGACTTCGGTGCTGCGAATCGCTTCGGTCACATCGGTCTCGCCAACCTTGACCCAAAAGGTGTCTGGGTCGGTTGAAATCGAATAGGCAAAAGTTGCGGCTAGTTCGGCGGGCGAATTTAAAGCGCGGATGGTGTCTAGCGCGGCGGTGGCACGATCGGCCTTGGAACCCTGCGCAAGAACCTGCCAAGCGAGCGCGCGATAGGCAGCACCGGTGTCGAGATAACCAAACCCGAGCTCGCGCGCGACCTGCTTGCTGACGCTTGACTTGCCCGAGCCAGCCGGGCCGTCAACCGCGACGACGAAGGTGCTCATGCGGCGATGCGCCATCCTAGTTTGGTTAGATCTGCAATGAGTGCGGCTTCGGTGTTTGGGTTCACATAAAGCTCGACCAAACCGATTTGAGCTTCTGGTGAGTGCTCGAGCTTGAGGTCTTCGAGGTTTACTCCGAGGTGACCAACTTCGGTTAGCAATCGCGCGAGTTCACCTGGGCGGTCGTCGATCATGACCACCACGGTGGCATAGGAGGTAGCGGTTGCGCCGTGTTTGCCGGGAATGCGGCTAACGCCGGCGTTGCCAGCTTCGAGCGCACGCGTGACCTCTTTCAAGGCATCTGGGGCTGTGACATCGGCTAGCGCAGCGATGACTTCGTTGAGGTCGGCTGCGAGGTCTTCGAGAATTTCAGCGACCGGTTCGGCGTTGGCTTTGAGAATTTGCGTCCACATTTTTGGGTCACTCGCGGCGATGCGTGTGGTGTCGCGCAGCCCTTGGCCGGCTAGCGCGAGGTCGCGGCTGTCAGCTTCAATCAACCGGGCGGCCAGCAAACTCGAGATCAACTGAGGCACGTGCGAGACGAGCGCAACAGCCCGGTCGTGTTCGATCGGAGCAACGTTGATTGGGGTTGCGCCCAGATCGGTCGCGAGGGTTTCGAGCGCGGTCACGGCATCGGCTCGGGTTTGGGCATTCGGGCTGATTACCCAGGGGCGCCCGACAAAAAGGTCGGCTCGGCCACTAATCGCTCCCCCGCGTTCGCGACCAGCCATTGGGTGGCCTCCAACGTAACGGGTGAGGTCGGCGCCGGTTTCGCGCAGCTGCTCAAGAATTTCGGCCTTAACGCTCGCAACATCGGTGACGACGGCGCCCGGAAACGCGGCAAGTTCGCGCGCCACGATCTGCGCGGTGTGGTCTGGCGGCACGCAAACCACAATCAGGGCTGGGCTGTCGGTGGGTTCGGCGACGCGACCGGCGCCATACTCAAGTGCTAGCGCCAGGCTCGCCGGCGACTGGGTTTCAACGACCACGTCAACGCCCGCTTTGGTTAGCGCCAAACCAATGCTGGTGCCGAGCAGGCCAGCGCCAACCACGCGAACGGTGCCGCGGGTTTTGACTGCTGAAGGTGTGCCGGTCATCTGTTTGCCCTATTGAGCCAAGTCGAGGCGAAGTGCGGTTGCGCCGCGAAGGTAAACGTGTTGAATCTCGCCGCGAGTGACGTTTAGGTCAGCGTGAATCATTATGCGAATCACGCGAGGCAGGGCGTGGGCGACGTCCATCTCGACGAAGCACATCAGTGGCACGTCGCCGAGGCCAAGTTCGCGCGCGGCGATTGCCGGAAACTCGCTTGTGATGTCTGGGGTTGCTGTGAACATGATCGAAATCAACTGTGAGTTGTCGATGTTGTTGGCGTGAAGAACTTTGGTCAAGAGTTCGGCCGTTGATTTGATGAGGTGTTCGCGCTCGTCAATGTCGAGCTGAATCGCCCCGCGGATTGCCCTTATTGCCATCTTTAGCGGCCTTTCTTCTTTGGTTTTGCCCAACCTGCAGCGCGTTTGCCGGTCTTTTTGAACTCTTCTTTTGCGTCTGACTGGTGTGGTTCTCGGTTGATTTCAAGCTTTGGCATTCTGGCGCCCGAACCGCCGCCAGAGCCAGCGCCTTTGCGGGCGTTGGTTGCGCCGCGCGGGCCTCGACCGTTTGCTGAGCTAACGAAATTGCGTGGTGCTTTTTGGGGTTCGCCGCTTGCAACTTTTAGCAGCTCGCTGATTTCAATTTTAGTGAGCTGGCGCACGTGACCCGAAAGCAGGCCGCCGAGGTGAATCGGGCCGAACTGCTTGCGCACGAGCGCGACGACCGGGAACCCTACTTCGTCAAGCATGCGTCGCACGATGCGGTTGCGGCCTGAGTGAAGAACGATTTCGACTTGGCTTTGGCCTTTTGAAATGCCCAGAACTTTGGCTCGGTCGGCGGCTATGAAACCGTCTTCGAGCTCAAAGCCTTCGAGCAGTGTGTCGACGGTCTCGCTGGTCATTTCGCCCTGCACAAGCGCCAAATAAACCTTTTGCACACCAAACTTTGGGTGAGCCAGCGCGTTGGCGATGTCTCCATCGTTGGTGAGCAGCAATAACCCGGTTGTCTCGGCGTCAAGACGACCCACATTGAAAACGCGCTCATAGTTGAGAACAAACTCGTTTAGGTCGGGGCGCCCGTGCTCATCGGCCATGCTGCTAACCACGCCAAATGGCTTGTTCAAAGCTAAATACACCTTGGATGTATCAAGTTGCACGCGGTTTCCGTTAACCGTAACCTCATCAACCTCGGGGTTGATGCGCGTGCCAAGCTCGCGAACGACCTTGCCGTTTACGCGCACGCGGCCATCGACAATCAGACCCTCGCAAACCCGTCGCGAAGCCACGCCGGCCGAAGCCAAAACTTTTTGCAGGCGAATGCCCTCGGCGGCTTCGGTCGGGTTCTCTAGAGTTGAGCTCCAAGACCCACCAAAGTCGCCGTCGATGATGCCGGCGAAGTTGTCTTCGTCGTCTTCTTCGATGTCTTCGAAGTCGCCGTCAAAGTCGTCGTCACCGATGGCCAGGTCGCCCTCGAGCTCGTCGTCTGAGCGGCCGTCCATCTGGCCGTCAACCGGCGGGTAGGCCTCGGCAAAATCGCGTGGCGGGCGGTTGCCGCGTTCGTCGCGGCCCGCACTTGGGTTGGAACGGTTTGGGCGGTCATCCGCGTTGTTAAAGTTCGACATTAAAATCACTCATCGCATCTGGTAGGTAGGGGCTGATGAGAGGCAGTTCATCAAGACTGTTGATGCCAAGTTTTTCGAGCAGCAAAGGGCTCGTTCCATAGTGAATCGCGCCGGATTCGCTATCGGTGTAAAGCTCGCTGATTAGGCCGCGGCTGAGCAGCGTGCGAACCACGCTGTCGACGTTTACGGCGCGAATCGAGGCGACTTGTCCACGTGAAATCGGTTGTTTGTAGGCAATGACCGCGAGGGTTTCGAGGGCTGCCTGGCTGAGTTTGGTTGGGTTGTCGTTTTCTAAAAAGAGGCGAACCGCCCAGTCGAAGTTTTCGCGAACATAGAGGCGCCATCCGCCACCAATTTCGCGCAGTTCATAGCCGCGTGGGCGACCGACTCTGCCCGCTGCGATTTCTTCGGCGCTTAGTTTGCCGTCGTATTCATCGCGCAAGAACGTGACAACTGCGCGAACCTCGTTAACCGGTCGGTCGAGCGCGGCTGCGAGTGCGGTGAGTGAAAGCGGCTGGTCGGCGACCATCAAGATCGCTTCGACTGCCGAATAAAGATTGTCTGGCCCGGCTCGGTCATGCCCAAGCTCAACTGGGGTTTCAAGCGCCATAGTCGACTCCTAAAGTTGCAAGTTTTTCGTCATCAAAATCTGAGCCGGCCCATTGCACTGCGAGGTCTCCGAGCGGGCTAGCTTGTTCGAAGCTCACCGCGGCCAAACGATAAAGCTCAAGAATCGCCAAGAAACGCGCAACAATGATGCCCCGGTCTCGCACCTCACCGAGCAGGGCTCGGAACGTGACGCGGCCTTGGGCGCGCAACAACTTGACCACTTCGCTGGCTTGTTCACGCACGCTCACGCGCGGGGCGTGAAGGTGGGTTAGCCCAACCGATGGAATCTCGCGCGGGGTCAGAGTTTGTTCGGCGAGGGTTGCAAACTCGGCTGCGGTTAGAGTCCACACCAGCTCGGGCGTGCTCTTTATGAACCGTTCATCGAGAGGAACGTCGCGGGCGACTCGCACGTCTTCGAGCGAAATCGCGGTGCTGAACCAGCTCGCGATTTCTTTGAAGGCGCGGTATTGCAAAAGTCGTGCAAAAAGTAGGTCTCGGGCTTCGAGCAGCGCGACATCCTCGCTGTCAACCACCTCACCCTTTGGCAACAGCCCGGCGATCTTGAGGTCGAGCAGCGTCGCGGCAATCACGAGAAACTCGCTGGCTTCGTCGAGCTCGGCCATGGTGTCGAGGGTTTTTAAATATTGGATGAACTCGTCGGTCACGCGGCTAAGCGAAATCTCGGTGATGTCGAGCTCATGTTTAGAAATCAGCGAAAGCAGGAGGTCAAACGGGCCTTCGAAGTTTTGCAGGTTGACTGCAAAACCGGTGCCACGTTCGTTTGCCTCGGCTAGTTCGCTGTTAAGCGCAACTGCCACGGGCCACCAATTCTCTGGCTACCGTGCGATAAGACTCAGCGGCATCTGATGTTGGTGCAAAAGTTGTGATGGGTTCGCCCGCAACGGTTGCGTCAGGAAACTTCACTGTGCGGCCGATTACGCTGCGAAAGACTTTTTCGCCGAAAACTTCGTGCAAACGGTCGAGAACCTCGCGCGAGTGGAGGGTGCGCGGGTCATACATAGTGGCCAAAATGCCGTCGAGCTGAATTGCTTCGTTGATGTTGTCGCGCACCTTATCGATGGTCTCAACTAAAAGAGCTACGCCGCGAAGCGCAAAGTATTCACAGTTCATCGGAATGATTACTCCGTGAGCCGCGGTCAACGCGTTAACGGTTAGCAGGCCGAGCGAAGGCTGGCAGTCAATCAAAATCAAGTCATAGTCATCGGCGACCTGCTTGAGGATGTTCTTCAAAATCTTTTCGCGGCCCATTTCGCTAACCAACACGAGCTCAGCGGCAGAGAGGTCAATGTTGGCGGGCAAAAGGTCGATGTTTTCAAACCTGGTCGAAACAACAACTTCTTTTGTGACTTTGATTTTCGACAACATCAAGTCATAGATGGTTGCGATCTCGTTGGCGTTTACGCCCATTCCAGCAGAAAGCGCGCCCTGAGGGTCAAAATCAACAAGCAAAACTTTGCGACCATATTCAGCCAAGGCAGCAGCCATGTTGATTGTGGTGGTGGTTTTGCCCACGCCACCTTTTTGGTTGCACATCGCAATTATGCGGGCAGGGCCGTGAGTTTTCAGGGGCGCCGGAACCGCAAATCGAGTGTCTGATGGTTTTTTTGCCAAGGTGGTCTCCCGACTTTCTTGTGTGAACTGCTGCTAGTTACTTCTCTCTAGCCTACCGCCGAGCGCGCGGATGCGACAGCGCATAAACCTCGCGCAACCGGTCGATGGTAACCAGTGTATAAATCTGAGTTGTGGCTACTGAGGCGTGACCGAGCAACTCTTGGACCACACGAACGTCAGCCCCACCCTCAAGCAGGTGCGTTGCAAAAGAATGGCGCAGGCTGTGAGGCGAAACCTCAGCTTGGATGCCAGCTTTTTCGGCCGCAACATTCACGATTTGCCAAGCGCTCTGACGGCTCAAGCGGCTGCCGCGGTGGTTGAGAAAAAGCGCTCCGGTTGAGTTAGAGGTGGCGGTTGCCAAAACTGCCAGGCCAGGCCGGCAACGAGTTAGGTAAGCGTCGAGCGCTCTTTGGGCAAAACTACCGACAAACACAATGCGCTCTTTAGAGCCTTTGCCAAAAAGCCTGAGCAAGCCGGGCTCAACGAGGTCGTCGAGGTCAAGTGAGGTCAACTCGCTGACGCGGCCACCCGTTGCATAAAGCAACTCGACCAGCGCGCGATCTCGCAGGCGCATCAGGTCGACTTCTTCTGCCGTGCCAGGTTCTGGTCCGGCGGCAGCGAGCAACAACTCGACCTGGCTGAGGCTCAGCGCTTTGGGCAGGCGGCGCGGAGTTTTCGGCGGCTTGACGGCGTGAGCAACGTCGTTTTCGGCTAAACCTTCGACCATCCAAAAGTTGTGCAGGCCGCGCACCGCCGCTAAGACTCGCGCAACCGAGGTCGCGGCGATTGGTTTTTGGGTTGCGCCGTCGCTGCTCGTCACCTTGCGGGCAGCCAATTCTTTGCCGAACTCACGCACGGTTTGCTCGGTGATTGCGTTGCAGTCAAATCCGGCGTCTTGGGTGGCTGGCGCGCCGAGCTCGCGTTCGAGAAAACTGAGGTAGCCCGCCAGATCGCGCCGGTACGCCGACAAAGTATTGTCGGCAACGCCGCGCTCAATGGCTAGGTGCCGAAGGTATTCATCGACCAGCTGGTGCAGGTTTTTATTCTGACGCAGCTGCATTCGGGCCCCACTTTAGCGCCAACGCCATGAGTCCAACCTGGGCTGCCGGGCTTTTCACTTTGCTGGCCAAAATCGATTGCACAGCTTCGTTTAGCTCAACCCAGTGCACAGTCATGTCGATTTCTTCACCCTCGAGGGTTAGCTCGTGCCCAACAAACTTCAGCCCACGCGCCAAGAAAATCGAAATCATTTCGTTGTTGCCGCCAGGCGTGGTGTAAAACTCGATCAGCGGTTCGATGGTTTCGGCAACATAGCCGGTCTCTTCGAGAAGTTCGCGGCGCGCAGTTTCAATGCGTGGCTCGCCCGCAACATCGCAAAGCCCAGCGGGAATCTCCCAGAGCACCTGCCGCACGGGGTGGCGATATTGCGAAACCATCAGAACGCGATGCTGGTCATCCACGGCGACAACAGCCACCGCGCCGGGGTGGCCCACAAATTCGCGAATGATTTCGCCGGTTGGGTAATCGACGGTTTCGCGTGTGACATTCCAAACCATGCCGTCGAAGGCCACCTCACTTTTAGTGATTGGGTGTGAGGCGTTCTGGTCTTCAATCACGCGGATGCCGGTCTTTTCTGACTATTCGCCGTCGGCGGTTTCAACTAGCACGTGTTGGTTTTGACGCACTAGCGCGGCTTCGATTAGCCCGCGGAACAATGGGTGAGCGCTGGTTGGGCGCGACTTGAACTCAGGGTGAGCCTGGGTTGCAACATAGAACGGGTGAACTTCGCGAGGCAGCTCGACGAACTCAACCAAGCTGTTGTCGGGCGATGTGCCCGAAAACACTAAACCGGCCGCACCGATTTGCTCGCGGTAACTGTTGTTGACCTCATAGCGGTGGCGGTGGCGCTCGTCGGCAGTGCCCGCGCCATAAAGCTCGGCAACAATCGACCCTGGCTGAAGGTTCGCGGTGTAGGTTCCTAGGCGCATGGTGCCGCCGAGGTCGCCGCCATCCAAAATGTTAATCTGCTCAGCCATGGTTGCGATCACCGGGTGGGTCGCTTCAGGGTCGAACTCGCTCGAGCTCGCGCCTTCGATGCCAACGACGTTGCGCGCATATTCAATGACCATGCACTGCAGGCCGAGGCAGAGCCCAAGCGCAGGAATCTTGTTTTCGCGGGCAAATCTCAGGGCGCCAAGCTTGCCTTCGATGCCGCGCACGCCAAAGCCGCCGGGCACACAAATCGCGTCGACGTCGCTCAGCGCGTCATAGGCACCCTCGGCAGTTTCACATAGGTCGCTGGCCACCCACTTGAGTTTCACTTTGGTTTTGTGGGCAAAGCCACCTGCGCGCAACGCTTCGGTCACGCTCAAATAGGCGTCTGGCAGGTCGATGTATTTGCCCACCAAACCAATTGTCACCTCGTGGTTTGGTTTGTGAACTGCGTCAAGCACGCTGCTCCAGCGGGTCCAGTCAACGTCGGTGGCCTTTTCAGACCATCCGAGTGCTTTGACAATGTAGCTGTCGAGGCCTTCTTCGTGAAGAACCGTCGGAATGTCATAGATGCTGCTCGCGTCGGCAGCGTTGACCACGGCTTCGATGTCAACGTCACACATCAGAGCGATTTTCTTTTTGATGCTGTCGGGCAGGGCGCGGTCGCTGCGGCAAACAATCGCGTCAGGCTGAATGCCGATTGAGCGAAGGGTCGCAACCGAGTGTTGAGTCGGCTTGGTCTTGAGCTCGCCCGATGGGCCGAGGTATGGCACCAGTGAAACGTGCACAAAGAAGACGTTGTCGCGACCAACATCGTGGCGCACCTGACGGGCTGCCTCAATGAACGGCTGCGACTCAATGTCACCAACGGTGCCACCGATTTCGGTAATGATCACGTCGGGCGCTGGGCTCTGGTGAGCCTGCAGGCGCATGCGGCGCTTGATCTCATCAGTGATGTGAGGAATCACCTGAACGGTGTCACCCAAATAGTCACCGCGACGCTCACGCGCAATCACGGTCGAATAAATCTGGCCGGTGGTGACGTTAGCCGACTGAGCCAAGTTGATGTCAAGAAAACGCTCATAGTGACCAATGTCAAGGTCGGTCTCTGCGCCGTCTTCGGTCACAAAAACTTCACCGTGCTGAAACGGGTTCATCGTGCCAGGGTCGACGTTCAAATAAGGGTCGAGTTTTTGCATCACCACGTGCAAACCACGTGCGCTGAGCAGATTGCCCAAACTAGAGGCCGTTAGGCCTTTGCCAAGCGAAGACGCAACACCTCCAGTAACGAAAATGTGTCTTGTCTTGCCGGTTTCCATCGCATCTGCCATGGAATTAAAGCTTAACATTCGCGCGGGTGTGCGCCTCGGCGTGGCGCGAATATTGGTGGGGCTTTATTTTGGGCGGATGACCTGCGGCGCGCTAGTTTTTGGCTAGGGCGAGGAGCTCTTGCGCATGCTCGCGCGCGCTGGCGCTGTCGGCAAGGCCTGATAGCATGCGGGCTAGTTCGGCTGTGCGGGCTTCGCCGGTTAGAACCTGCACGTCGCTCGCGGTGAAGGTGGCCGAGGCTGTCTTTTGCACGTTGAGGTGGTGGTTGGCGAAGGCCGCAACTTGAGCCAGGTGGGTGACCACGATCACTTGAGCGGTTTGGGCAAGTTTGGCTAGGCGTCGACCTATTTCGATGGCTGCAGCGCCACCAACACCGGCGTCGATTTCGTCGAAGATAAACGTTGGGGTTTGCGCGGTTTTCGCCAGAACGACTTCGAGCGCAAGCATGATGCGCGAAAGCTCGCCGCCGCTGGCGGTTTTGCCGAGCGGCCTCGGCTCGGCGCCTTGGTATGAGCTGAGCAAGATGGCGATTTGGTCTTGGCCAAAACTGCCAAGTTCGGCGGCGGGAGTAACTTGAATCACGAGGCTGGCGGCACCCATGGCTAGTGCCGAGAGCTCGGCAGAGACGGCGGATGAGAGCTCGGCGGCAGCGGACTTTCGCAGTGCGGTGAGTTCGTCAGCCAGGGCTTGAGCTTCGGCAAGTTGACCATCAACGCTGGTTTCGAGCTGTTCGATTTGCTCGGTGCTCGAGTCGAGGTCTAGCAGGCGGTTGCTGGCCTCGGCGCTGAAGGCGATGAGCTCGTCGAGGGTTTTGGCATACTTTTTTGTTAGCGTGCCGATGAGCGCTCGGCGTTCGTGCATCGCCTGAAGTTCACTCGGGCTAAAGCCTTCGAGGTCGCCGGCATAGGCCGAGATTTGGGCGGCAACGTCGGTGAGCTGAAAACCGATCTCGCGAAGCTGATCGGTTTGTGCGGCAAGCGCGGCATCAAAGTGAGCAACCTGTTCGAGTGCCTTTCGGGCCTGACCGATTAGCGAGATGGCGTCGCTGCTCTCGCCAAAGCCTTCACTCGAGAGCAGGTCGTGAGCGCTGGTTGTTGCCTGCTGCAATACCTCTAGGTGAGTTAGGCGCTCAGTGAGTTCAGCCAGTTTGACGTCTTCGCCAGCCTCAAGCGCAGCGGCCTCGAGTTCTGCCACGGTGGCTCGAAGTTCTTCAGCTTCGCGCAGGCGGTGGCCTAGCTCAGTCTTGAGCGTTGCGAGTCTTGCGGCGCTGGCCCGCCAAGTGTGAAAAGCCGTTGCATAGCGCTCTGAAACTAGCTCGAGTTCTGGCCCACCGAACTGGTCGAGGGCCTCGCGTTGGGCGGTTGCGCTGCGGAGTCTTTGCTGGTCGGCTTGGCCGTGCACTGCAACTAAATAGTCGGCAACTTCGCTG